>CAZFDM010000305.1:0-39104 GCA_964517975.1 uncultured Syntrophaceae bacterium | reverse complement strand
AACGGTCAATAACATCTCCAAGGATTTTAATGAAGGAGCGGCGATCTTCATCATCCTCATATATCGCCCCCCGAGCGTTGCCTCTGGAAGTAATGTGGTAAATAGCCCCTGAAAACTCTATCCGAAGTGGTCTGACCATGGGTAACCAATAACACCAATAAGCTTATATTTCAAGACCTGACCCCACGTTTGACCCCACGTTTTCCAAAAATTTGATGAAATTTGGTATCAGGCCTTGAAAATTGGCACTGACGAATCACCTTCATTCACATTTCAAGGCCTGCCACTTTTTGTATACCTTTTGTTCAAATTAATAATTGAGCCTAAATAAAAAGGCCGGTGGTCTACCGGCCTTGAAATCAATGGCTCCCCGGGCAGGACTCGAACCTGCAACCTAGTGGTTAACAGCCACCCGCTACTACCGGTTGAGCTACCGGGGAATTAAGGTGATTCAAATTCTAGCCAAAAATATTTGAAATTTAACAGACTTGTCATCCTGAAATCGTTTCAGGATCTCACCTTTTGGACAAAACAAGATGCTGAACCAAGTTCAGCATGACACCATTTTTTCTCAAGTGTTAGAGATAAATTCTCAGACTTAAACATGTAAGAATCTAATAATTAAATTTCAAATCTCAAAAAATTCAAATGGCCTAATATCCAAATCCCTCCAAATAGTTTATATAATAATATGAGAAATATCAAATGAAATCATCCACGGCTCACCAAGTCTTCCTCTGGAAGAGGCTCCATCTTCCTCAGAACCTTTTTCCTTCGCCATGCGATAGCCATACTGACTGGACCTGAGAAGATATAGAAGAGGATAAAACCAAAGAGCACTATCACAGGCTCCATAATAATTACAATCATCGTCAAGATGACCAGGATAAAGAGATTGAAGGGTTTCCTTTTTGATAAGTCAAGCTCCTTGAAACTAAAATATCGGATATTAGAGACCATAAGAAAAGACAACACCCAAATCATGATTAGAATAATGATGTCTTTCACCCATCCCGTTTCGATTAATCGGAGATAAAGAAGGATCGTTAAGGCGACCATGGAAGCGGCAGCCGGGATGGGGAGCCCTTTGAAATATTTTACCTCTCCAGAAGAAGACTGGACATTGAACCGAGCCAATCGTAAGGCTCCACAAGCGACAAAGACGAAAGCGGCAAGCCAACCAAATTTTCCATAAGGCCGTAAGGCCCAACTGAAGGCGAGCATCGCGGGGGCAATTCCAAAGGAGACCAGATCAGCCAAGGAATCATACTGGACTCCAAATTTGGAGGTGGCTCCAGAAAGGCGGGCCACTTTCCCGTCCAAAATATCAAAGACGCATGCCAGAAGGATGGCGACCGCGGCATAGAAAAATTTTTCTTGAAACACAGAGACGATGGCCCAGAAACCACAGAAGAGATTTCCTGTGGTAAAGAGGTTGGGTAGGATGTAGACTCCTCTTTTCATTTTAATTTGTGTTCTTCTTTTTCTCATAGACGATACCCAATGATCGACTCTCCTCCCTTCACATGCTGACCTACCCGGACAATCGGTTGGACCTCTGGGGGGAGGTAGAGGTCGACTCTTGATCCAAACCGGATCATTCCAAAAATTTCTCCCATTCGCAGTTTATCTCCTGCCTTAGGATAGAAGACAATCCTTCGGGCCACAAACCCTGCAATCTGGACGAGAAGGATCCTAAACCGATCCTCTGTCTCCATGACAAAGGCATTTTGTTCATTAAAGAGGGAAGCCTTTTCACGGCTTGCGATGGAGAATCGGCCTGGATGGTAACTCCTCTGAAGGATTTCTCCAGAGACAGGGGCTCGATTGATATGGACATCGAAGAGGGACATAAAGATACTCACCTTTAAGGCCTTCTGGTTTAGAAACCGTCCTTCTTCACACTCCCCTACATGGATAATCCTTCCATCAGCAGGAGAGAGGATAATGTGATCGAGAGTTGGAATCTTTCTCTTTGGGTTCCTGAAAAAGAAAGCAGTGAAGAGGGTACCAAGCATTCCCAAAACCATCAGGATCTTATACCCAATTCCAATAAAGACCAACGTGAGAAGACCCATCGGGATTAAAAAAGGAAGCCCCTCTTTTACAATGGGCCATTGATTCTCTCTCATTAAGTCTTTTTCTCCTTGAGCCAACCCATCATGGATCGAAGCCTCTTTCCTACCTCTTCGATGAGATGTTTCGACTCCTCTCTGCGAAGGGCATTGAAGATGGGCCGATTGGCCTGGTTTTCTAAAATCCATTCCTTTGCGAATAGACCGCTTTGAACTTCTTTCAGGATTCTCTTCATCTCTTGCCTCGTCTCCTCGGTGATAATTCGCTTTCCTCGTGTGAGGTCTCCATACTCTGCTGTGTCGCTCACGGAATACCGCATGAAGGAGATACCCCCCTCATACATCAGGTCAACGATCAGTTTCAATTCGTGGAGACATTCGAAGTAGGCAATCTCAGGTTGATACCCTGCTTCGACCAGGGTATCGAATCCTGCTTTAATCAGTTCACTTACCCCGCCGCAGAGGACAACCTGTTCTCCAAAGAGATCGGTTTCTGTCTCCTCCTTAAAAGTGGTCTCAATCACCCCTGCCCGCGTAGCACCAAGGCCTTTGGCATAGGCGAGGGCCACCTGTTTGGCCTTTTTTGTAAAATCCTGATGGATAGCCATCAGAGAGGGGACTCCTGCACCCTTCATAAATTCCCTTCTCACCAGATGGCCTGGCCCCTTTGGAGCAATCATCACCACGTCGACTTCTTTGGGAGGAACGATCTGGCCATAGTGGATGTTAAATCCATGAGAAAAGAGAAGGGTCTTTCCTTTTTGGAGATGGGGTTTGACCTCCACCTCATAAAGTTTTGCCTGGACATGGTCTTGGGTGAGGATCTGGATGAGGTCAGCCTGTTTTGATGCCTCTGAGGCCGTGACCGGTTTGAAACCATCCCTCAGGGCGTGCTGATAATTCTCACTCCCTTTCCGCTGGGCCACAATGACATCGAGACCACTGTCACGTAGGTTCAGGGCATGGGCATGTCCCTGGCTACCATAACCAATAATGGCAATCTTTTTGCCTTTCAGATGATTGAGGTTGGCATCTTTATCATAATAAATCTTCATCTGCTGGTCTCCCCTTGTTGATAAAATTTCCTATAAGAACCCTTGTAGTGATTAATTCACCTCTCTGCTAAGTCATTTCAGTGGAGGCCTTACTCCCTCGGGCCATGGCCACACGACCAGTCCGGACCAATTCCTTAATGCCCATGGGTTTGAGAAGAGAGAGCAAAGCATTGATCTTTTTCTCATCTCCTGTGACCTCGATGGTATAGGTTTTTGACCCCACATCCACCACCTTCCCCCTGAAAATATCTACAATCCTGAGGATTTCTCCGCGCGTTTCCGAAGTGGCCGAGACTTTTACCAGAACCATCTCTCTTTCTATAAAATCCTTATCGATGAGGTCCATCACCTTGATTACCGGAATCAGTTTATTGAGTTGTTTGATTACCTGCTCGATGATCTGGTCATCCCCTCGGGTCACAATCGTCATGGTGGAGACAGTTGGATCAAGGGTTTCAGCCACGGAGAGGCTCTCAATATTAAACCCTCTACCACTGAAAAGTCCTGCGATTCGAGCCAGAACTCCAAACTCATTTTCTACTAAAAGGGTAATCACATGACGCATCTAAACCTCAAAGGTACGGAATATTGGAACGGTGGAATAATGGATTATTGGGGTTTGACATGTAAAAATGTCTTCCCCCATTCTTCCATTCTTCCATCTTCCTATCATCCCCTCGTTTTATACCAATCTCATCTGGTTGAGAGGTTCTCCAGCCGGAACCATAGGATAAACATTCTCCTCGGGATCGATCACAAAGTCGATCACCACGGGTTGAGGAATGGAGAAGGCCTTTTTGAGTATTGGAACTACCTCTTCGGGTTGGGTTGCCCTGAGTCCAACTGCTCCATAGGCCTCGGCCAATTTAACAAAATCCGGAGAGACTCCCTCCAGGCAGGTAGAGGCATAACGTTTCTCATAGAAGAACTCCTGCCATTGCCTGACCATACCCAGATATCCGTTGTTCAGAATCACTACCTTCACGGGCAACTGATACTGGGAGACCGTTGCCAATTCCTGAATGTTCATCTGAAAACTTCCGTCTCCTGCAATATCCATCACTAACCTATTGGGAAAAGCGAGCTGGGCTCCAATGGAGGCTGGGAATCCGTATCCCATGGTTCCTAATCCCCCAGAGGTAAGCAGGGTCCTTGGTTTGAGGAATGGGTAGTACTGGGCTGTCCACATCTGATTTTGGCCAACCTCGGTCGCAATAATGGCCTCGCCCTTGGTCAATTCAAAGATTTTCTCGATCACAAATTGAGGCTTGATGATCCTATCCTGGTGATACTCCATACTATGGATGGATTTCCATTTCTCAATCTGAGACTTCCATTTCTCAAGCCCCTGACGGAAGGATTCTGTATCCTCTTGTTCAAGGAGCGAAAGGATTTTTATCAAAACCCGTTTACAATCTCCAACAATGGGAAGATCTACCCTCACATTTTTACTGATGGAAGTCGGATCAATGTCGATATGGATAATCTTTGCCTGAGGAGCAAAGGACTCAAGCTTTCCAGTCACTCGATCATCAAAGCGCGATCCAATAGCGATGAGGAGGTCAGATTCCTGAACTGCCATATTGGCACGATAGGTTCCATGCATTCCTAACATTCCTAAAGAAAGGGGATGGTTACCAGGGAAGCCTCCTAACCCCATCAGAGTCATCGTTACTGGAATTCCCAGTTTTTCTGCCAAAAGGGCAAGTTCTTTCGAGGCATTAGAGGAGATAATCCCCCCTCCAATATAAAGGACAGGTCTCTTTGCCTTCATGATCATTTTCACTGCCCTTTGAATTTGGCCAGGATGTCCTTCATAGGTGGGGCGGTATCCTCGTGTGATGACCTTATCAGGATATTTAAATTCAGTTGAGTCCACCAGGATATCCTTAGGAAGATCGATCAGAACAGGACCGGGTCTTCCACTCCTTGCAATGTAGAAGGCTTCCTTCATGATTCGGGCTAAATCCTTTATATCTTTCACCAGATAATTATGTTTTGTACAGGGTCGGGTGATCCCGATAATATCTACTTCCTGGAAAGCGTCATTTCCAATTAAAGGGGTGGGCACCTGGCCGGTCAAGACGATAATAGGAACAGAATCCATGAAGGCCGTGGCCACTCCAGTGACGGTATTGGTCGCCCCGGGCCCAGAGGTCACCAATACCACTCCCACTCTTCCAGTCGCCCTTGCATATCCATCTGCAGCATGGACAGCCGCCTGTTCATGACGGACAAGAATCTGTTTTATAGAGGAATCCTGAAGTTCGTCAAAAAGGGGAAGAACAGCTCCTCCAGGATAATTGAAAAGGATTTCCACCCCTTCCTTTTTCAAGCATTCAACAACGATTTGTGCGCCAGTTTTCTTCATAACCAATCTTATTCTATTTTTTAACGGTATTTCATAAGAATTCTTTCCATTTCATCTTTTAATGCAAGTTTTTTCTTTTTAATGATTTTGATCTCTATCTCATCTTGGGGGGTAAGATAGGGTCTCTTTTCCATTTCCTCCAATTGCTTGGATAGTTCCATATGAGCCTTTTTGGCCTTTAAAAATTCTTCGTTCTCTCTCAGAAGCCTTTCGACCAATTCTTCTTCTTTAGGCATCTTTGTCTCCCACCTATTTAAAAAATTAAGCCTATCGATAATTATTAACAAATTAATACAATTTTAACATTTTTGTCAAACTGGGTATTTCTCTCTCCATTTTATTTCGGCCTCTGAGGGTCGTATGTAGAGGGGAATAAGGGTTGCCAGATCTATGGTTTCTCCTCTTTCTAACCTTTCAAGTCCAAGTTTGGCCACAGTGGATCCGTGAGGGATATGGAATGGAGGGGGTGGGAACATGGCCAGTTGTTGAAGTTTCTCCTTGAGAAAGGGCCCGTAAGTTTTTACTCCATTGCCAAAAAAGAGGGTTGGCTCCTTGATTCTCAATACCAACTGTTCTGGCTTAATGGCCTCAATCGATGATTGGGGTTGGGGATAGATACCTCCCTCATAATAGCGATAAAAGGCGGTATAGACCTCTCCTTTCCTTGCATCGAGGATTGGGCAGAGAAGATAGGGGGTGGGTGAAACCTGCGAGGCTAAAACCTCAAGGGAGGAAACACCCGCAATAGGTTTCTTCAATGAAAAGGCTAACCCCTTGACCGTGCTCACTCCAATTCTTAATCCTGTAAAAGAACCTGGCCCCAGGGAGATAGCCAATCCATCAATCTCTGAAATCCTCAATCGAGACTCCTTCAGTACCCAATCGATGGTCGTGAGAAGTCTTTCAGAATGGGTGATGGGAATATCAAGGAGATGATCAGAGATGACCCATTTATCCTCAACCAATCCAACACTCCCACAGGAGGTAGAGGTATCCATTCCAAGAACCTTCATGTTAAAACTTAAGCCCTCCTGGGGAGAAGATTCGAATCAAGTCGTTATAAAAAGCAAAGAGCATGAGAAGGATGATAAAGATCAAACCCACCTGCTGGGCGATCTCCATTTTTTTGATGCTGAGTGGTCTTCTTAAGATGGCCTCCAGAGCGAGGAAGAGGAAGTGACCTCCATCCAGAATGGGGATAGGGATTAGGTTGATCACCCCAAGATTGATGCTGAGGATGGCCATAAAGAGGACAAGGCTTACCAGACCTCTTTTTGCTTGCTCCCCAGCCAGTTGGGCGATCAGGATGGGACCACCGATCGTTTTTGCAGGGATCACCCTCTCAATCAATTTCAGGATGGTCATGTAGGTTAATTTAATCCCTGACCAAGTTTGTGAAAATCCTATCCCTATCGCGACAATGGGATTAACCTTTTCTACTAAAATTTGATCAAAAGGGGTGATGCCAATGATATAGGTTTGGACCTCTTCTCCGAAAAGATTCTTTTGAGTAGAAGGTTTGGGGGTGACCGTGAGTTCGATTACCTCATTGCCCCGTCTTATCTTCATCCGGAGTTCCTTTCCTTGACTGGAACGAATGATCTTAGAGACTTCTTCCCATTTCGATACCACTTTCCCATCAATCGAAAGGATGAGGTCTCCTTTGATCAGCCCTGACTTCTCGGCAGGGAGGCCAGGGCTGACCTCCCCAATCTTAGAAGGGAAGTAGGGGATACCAAAGAGATTGATGGTGGAGAAGAGGAGGGCTGATAGAAAGAAATTGAAGAATGGGCCTGCGCTTACAATCAGGGCCCGTTTCCACACAGGTTGATTGGAATAAGATCGAGGACGGTCTTCTTCTTTGACCTCCTCCTCTGGATTTTCGCCAATCAGTTTTACAAATCCTCCTAAAGGGAAGACGGCGATCTGATAAACGGTTTCTCCAATTTTTTTCCCAATGAGTCTTGGGCCAAATCCCAATGAGAACTTGAGGAC
Organism: uncultured Syntrophaceae bacterium; assembly: GCA_964517975.1. Taxonomy (GTDB): domain Bacteria; phylum Desulfobacterota; class BSN033; order BSN033; family UBA1163; genus JBBIRM01. The sequence goes on along the minus strand of CAZFDM010000305.1, from coordinate 31,608 downwards.
TCCTACCCCTAATTTTTTTGCCAATAAAAAATGGCCCAGTTCGTGGACGAAGACAAGAATTCCAAGGACAATAACGGTTGCGAAGATGGTGGTTAACACAATTGCCCCCTTTCCAAAATGGCTTTTGCCTTTTCCCGAGCCCACTGGTCCGCTTTTAAGATGTCTTCAATGGTATGAACGGACCTTACTTCATGTTCTTCCATTACCCTCTGAATGAGAAGAGGGATCTCTGTAAATTTGATTAAACCTTCTAAGAAGGAATTGACCGCTACTTCGTTGGAAGCGTTGAGGATGGTAGGCATCGTCTCTCCAATCTCTATCGACCGATAGGCAAGGTTGAGGCATGGAAACCTTTCTGGATCAGGTGATTGAAAGGTGAGGGCTTCGCTCTTGGAAAGATCAAGATGGGGGAGATTCAGGTGAAGCCGTTCAGGAAAGGAGAGGGCATAGGAGATTGGAATCCTCATATCGGCGACCCCCATCTGCGCCACAATGGATCCATCGACATATTCAACCATCGAATGGACGATGCTCTGCGGATGGATTTGGACAATGATCGACTGCACTGGAATATTGAAAAGCCAATGAGCCTCAATCACCTCCAGGCCTTTATTCATCAAGGATGCAGAGTCAATGGTGATTTTTTTACCCATTTCCCAATGGGGGTGATTCAAGGCCTCTTTGACCGTGACCTCGCCGAGTTTTGAAAGAGGAAAGTGGAGGAAAGGTCCTCCTGAGGCGGTTAGGATCAGCCGATGCACATCGACCCTCTGGTGACCGAGGAGAGATTGAAAGATGGCGCTGTGTTCACTGTCCACAGGCAGGATCTGAGAGTGATGGAGCCTTGCCTCTTCCATCATAATCTTTCCTGCCATGACCAAAGACTCCTTGTTGGCTAAGGCAATGGCCTTTCCCGTTTTAATTGCTGAAAGTGTTGGAATGAGACCTACTGCACCCACAATGGCCGATACCACCTGGTCTACTTCTGGATGGGTGGCCACTTGAATGAGACCTTCAATTCCATGGACGATTTCTACGGATAAATCTCCAATCTCCTCCCGAAGGGCATGGGAGAGTTCCTGACTGAATACTGAAACCAACTGAGGCCGAAATTGATAAATCTGTTCTTTGAGAAGACGGATATTTCGACCCGCAGAAAGCCCTACCACTTTAAACCGCTCTGGAAATTGTTTCACGATATCCAGGGTGTTTACACCGATGGAACCTGTGGAACCGAGAATGGCCAGACGTTTCATGGCGTCTCCTTTATAAGATAGAGGAGGCTGTAGTGGAGAAAGGGAGCAGAGAATAAAAAGCTATCTAACCGATCCAACATTCCACCGTGCCCTGGGATGAAAGAACCGGAGTCCTTGACCTGAGCACTTCGCTTTACCATCGACTCGATAAAATCTCCTGCTTGCCCCAGGATTCCCATGCCAATGGCTAAAAAGAGAGTGGGGACCGTTTTTAAATCAGGGAGAAAGATTCTTGAAAAGGCAAAGGCAATTAGAATAGACCCTCCAATTGCCCCCCCCAATCCCTCGTAGGTTTTTTTAGGACTGATCTTTGGATAAAGCCTATGCCTACCCAATAAAGAGCCAATCAAATAAGCCGAGATATCACCTGCCCAAACCGTTGCAATTAGAAAAAGCACCCATATTCTTCCATTAAACCCATAACGCACTAATGAGACATGGGATAAAAGGAACCCTATATAGAGGATTCCAAAAAGGGAGATCCCCAGATTTGAGATCGTTGAAGAAAGATCCTTGGAGGTCATCATGAAGATGATGGAGAGAACGAAGAGAAGAAAAGCCAAAAACAGAAAGCCAATCGTTAGATTTCCAAATAAGGCAATCAGAGAGAGAACCAACCCAAATCCTATGCCGGTCCATCTTTCCATTGGAATGGAATGAGGTAGACAGAGGTCGTAAAATTCACGAAGGCCCAGAAAGGTCGCCAGGAGAACCATCCCCAAAAGTACTGCTGGGGGCCCAATGGCAATCAGAAAGATTACCGGTGGAATGATGGTCAGGGCTGTTCCTACTTTCTTTTTTCCTAAGTTATCCATCTTCCCTTTGGTATCGAAAGAAGATCGTTTAACTCCTTATGCCAAAATTCCCTTTCATTCTTCTCTTCCATTGAGTTGCTCGCTGGTAAGGCCAAACCTTCTTTCCCTCGATTGATAGACCGCGATGGCCTTGAAGAGTTCCTCCCTATTAAAATCAGGCCATAAGGTTTCAGTCACATAGAGTTCAGCGTAAGCGATCTGCCATAGAAGAAAATTGGAGATGCGAAATTCACCGCTTGTCCTTATCAGGAGGTCAGGGTCGGGTATCCCACGGGTCCAGAGATAATTTGAAAACCGGTGGGGGGTTAAGTCTTCAAGTTTGATTTTCCCTTTCTGAAGGTCGGAGACGATTCCTTGTATGGCGTGAAGGATTTCGGAGCGTCCCCCATAACTCAAAGCCAAATTGAGAATCATTCCATTACACGACTCTGTCTCCTTCATGGACCAGGCCAGTGTCTCCTGAACGTCCAGGGGTAAATCCGAAACCCTACCAATGACACAGAGCCGAATATTGTTTTTCAACATCTCATCGGTCTCCTTGAGGAGATACTCCCTTAGCAATTTCATCAACGCGTCCACTTCATCCTTAGGTCGCCTCCAGTTTTCAACGGAGAAAGCATAAAGGGTTAAAACCTTGATCCCAATCTCTCGGCAGGCAGTGACAACCTCCCTGACCGCATCCACTCCTTTCATATGGCCGTTGATCCGACTGAGAGATTTCTTCTTTGCCCACCGGCCATTTCCATCCATGATAATGGCGATATGTTGGGGAAGTTTTTCTTTGTCAATTTCTTCCATACCCATTGGGATCCTTAGAAAAAAAGGATTTAATTTAATTAACTTATCATATCCAAAGGGGTTTTTCAATAAAGGGATTGAAGCGGTAAAGATGGGAAAAATCTCTGGGAGATGGGGGGGAGACCCTCAGACTCTGTTCCCCTTATTGGGGAAAGGCAGAAAGGGAAGGGGAGATTTATTCCCCTTCCCTCTTATTTTTCAACAATCGCTTCAATGGGACATACCTCTACACAACTTCCGCACTCTGTACATTTTTCTTCATTGATCACATAGGGTTCCCCCTCCTCGATTGCTTCGGCAGGGCATTCCTCTGCACAGGTTCCGCAGGCGACACACTCTTCTGTAATCACATAGGCCATTCCGATCACCTCCTTATAATCCTTTTTAGATTTCAAGAATTTCTTTTTCCTTGGCGGAGAGGACTTCATCCACCTTCGCAATATATTTGTCCGTAGACTCTTGGACTTTATCCATCCATTGGCGAAGTTGATCCTGTGAGATCTTCTTATTCTTTTCCAAACCCTTTAATTGATCGTTGACCTCCCGGCGGATATTTCGAATGGCCACTTTTGCTCCTTCAGCCATCTTCCTCACCACCTTAACCAGTTCTTTGCGTCTCTCCTCCGTCAAGCGAGGGATGTTGATCCGGATGACCTTTCCATCGCTGATTGGGGTCAGTCCAATTTCTGATTTGAGGATGGCCTTTTCGATCTCCCCCACGATATTGGAATCCCAAGGTTGAATGGTGATCAGCCTGGGTTCAGGGATGGACATCGTGGCCAACTGGTGAAGAGGGGTGGATTTTCCATAATAGTCAATTCGAATATCATCAAACAAGGCCAAGGAGGCCCTCCCTGTTCTCACCTTATTCAAATCTGTCTTGAGGGTGTTAAGAGTCTTTTCCATCTTTAATTGGGCTTCTGTATAAAGTTTTTCATCCATCGTCTAATCCCCCACTTTGGTTCCTACCTTTTCTCCCAAGACCGCACGTTTGATGTTCCCTTTTTTCTTAAGATTGAAAACGATGATGGGGATATGGTGGTCCATACAGAGAGAGATGGCAGTAACGTCCATCACTTTGAGTCGTTTCTTAAGGGCATTGAGGTAGGTCAGTTCCTCATACCTCCGAGCCTTCGGATAGAGAAGAGGGTCTTGATCATAGACACCATCCACTTTGGTGCCTTTGAGGATGACGTCTGCACCAATCTCCATCGCTCGAAGGGAAGCGGTTGTATCTGTTGTAAAATACGGATTCCCCGTTCCTGCTGCAAAAATGACCACGCGCCCTTTTTCCAGATGACGGATCGCCCTTCGCCGAATATAGGGTTCTGCGATCGCCCGCATCTCAATGGCTGTCTGGACTCGGGTTTGGACAGACATTCTTTCTAAGGCCTCCTGAAGTGCTATTCCATTAATGACCGTAGCCAGCATTCCCATATAATCTGCAGAGGCACGATCCATTCCTGCCGAACTTGCAGCGACCCCACGAAAGATATTGCCTCCGCCAATGACAACGGCCACTTCTACTTTCAATTTTTTGATCTCTTTTATCTCGCGAGCGATCTGTTGGATGACGGAAGGGTCAATTCCATAACCCGCCTCACCGGTCAAGACTTCTCCACTGATCTTAAGAAGAATTCTTTTATAGATTGGTCGTTTCATCGAGGGGTTATTCTCCGTTTAACCCTATGACCTTTCACTTTAACTTCCTATGGAATTTCTTTAGGATTAGACCTTTCCCTCTCTGACCCTTCTTTTTAAGCCCATAGGTCAACCTTTTATCCATGGATGAAGAGCAAGGCTGTTAGGAGCGGGAGGTTAACCCTTCACCCAATTGAAATCGGGCGAACCGGCGGATGGCAATATTTTCTCCCAGTTTAGCGACCATCGAATCAACCAATTCCTTAATGGTCAGATCGGAATCTTTGATGTAGGTTTGTTCTAAGAGGCATACTTCAGAGAAGAACCTCTCCATTTTCCCCTCAACGATCTTTTCCACCACCTTCGGAGGCTTCCCTGCCTCCAAGGCTTGGGTTCGATAAATCTCTTTTTCTTTTTCTAAAACCTCCAAGGGGACCTCTTCCCTTCGGAGGTATTGGGGATTGGCCGCTGCGATATGCATGGCGATGTTCTTGGCGAAGGCTTGAAACTCTTCAGTCTTGGCCACAAAATCGGTCTCGCAATTGACCTCCACCAGAACTCCCATCTTACCTCCTGCATGGATATATGAGGAGATAAGTCCTTCCGTAGCAATTCGCCCTGCCTTCTTTGCTGCGGTGGCTAACCCCTTTCGGCGAAGGTAATCGATGGCTCCCTCAATATCCCCCTTGCTTTCTTGAAGAGCGATCTTGCAGTCCACAATCCCTGCGCCTGTCCTCTGCCTCAAATCCTTGACCAATTCAACAGAGATATCCATTTCAGTCTAAATCCTCCTCCAGCCCATCCGTAATTTCTTCTCCCCGAACCTCATCAAGGTTAGATTCTGCGGGAGGAACCTCTTCTTTTTCAACCTTTGCTCCCTCAGTCTGAAGCTGTTTTTCATATAATTGTCTGCCCTCGATGACCGCATCTGCTATTTTGGAAGTGAAGAGTTGAATGGCGCGGATGGCATCATCGTTTCCTGGAATGATATAATCCACCTCTTCAGGGTCACAATTGGTATCCACAATTCCAATGGAGGGGATTCCCATCTTTCGGGCTTCCCTCACAGCGATTCTCTCTTTTTTGGGGTCGACCACGAAGATGGCACCCGGAAGTCGATCCATATTTTTAATCCCTCCAAGGGATTTTTCCAAACGCATCCTCTCTTTTTCTAATTCAATAATCTCCTTTTTAGGAAGAAGATTGTAAATTTCTTCATTTTTCATGGCCTCAAGTTTGTTGAGTCGATCGATCGATTTCTTGATCGTTTGGAAATTGGTTAACATTCCTCCGAGCCACCGGTGGTTTACATAAAACATCCCACATCGAGTGGCTTGTTCCGAGATCGTCTCCTGGGCTTGTTTTTTTGTACCAACAAAGAGAATGTACTCCCCTTTGGCTGCAACGTCATGGACAAATTGATAGGCCTCCTTAAAGAGTTGAACCGTTTTCTGTAGATCAATAATATAAATACCATTTCTTGCCCCGAAGATGTAAGGTTTCATTTTGGGATCCCATCGTTTGGTTTCATGACCAAAATGGACCCCTGCTTCGAGGAGTTCCTTCATCGTTATGGTTGACATCGAACCCTCCGTTTCTTTTCCATTTTTCCTCCTTGAGCAACATTAGATTAAATAAAGTTTTGTTAACACAGGAAAGTCAATTTTGCAAGTAGAAAATTTATCGAATGTGTAATACCTCACTCACTCGTGGGAAGGGCCCGAGAGGGATGTCGGAGAAAATCTTGGAGCGGTAACCTTAAATTGCCCCCTAAACGTGAGACCCCTTACCCTATCACTTAATAACCCAATTATTATTATCCCTATTAGCCCCACCCAAAAAGATGTCAATTTGATCCGCGTTCTAAGATTTTCGGAGGCATCCTTCTCGGGACAATAGATATTCCCACGTTTCAGTGAGGCATTACATCGAATGTCAAGCCAAAGTAGAAATGTCCTCTTTTAAAGAGGTAAGATGCCTTTTTTAGCGAAGGAGGCATCATGGGAACAGAGGGCATCATGATGGCGAGCCAGGAGGAATTGAGGAGGTTACATATCATTCAGAGGGCAAGATTAAGAACCACCCTTATGGCAGAGAAAGATTCTTAGAACCTCAAATCTGAAAAACAGGACATTATCATTTTGGGATTACAGTTTAAAGACCTCTAAAAAGGGTTAAATTAACCTTTGAAGTTAGGGTTTATAACCAAATCGAAAGAGGGCTTTTATAGGTTTTATTTGAGGGAAAATCATTTATTAAGAAGCAAGGTGTAAAGGAGGAAACTCACTCTCTTATCCCCCTTACACCTTGCAACTCTAATCACTTCATGGCTTTGGCCAGCCAATCCTGATAGATCATCTCCTTTACAGATTCTTTAATCCCCTGAGAGGCTAAATATTTACCCTTTGCAGTCTTCTTTTCAAGGGCATCCTTAAATTTATTGATCAATAGGTTTGTCTCGAGAAATTCTTCAAAGGCCTCCAGAGTAATACCATTTGACTTTAGCCATCGCTCTGTATCGCTGGCTTTGGTCAAGCCATTGGCCACTCGAAAGGTATCCGCGGCTTTTTGAAGTTCCCCATTGGATACTTTTATCTTAGATTTTTTGGCAGCCTCTGCCGTAATCTTCCTCTGAACCACTTCTCGGAGCGCTGGTGCAAAACGACCTGTTATCCTTAAATAATCCACCACCTCTGCCACTGCAATTTCTATTTCATTCTTTGCCATAATCATCTCTCCTTTATTGATTGCATTAGAGGTTAATGATTATCCCATCTTTTAAGAATTGGGATACCCAATCGCCAAAAATCCTTTCTTTGATTACCTCCTTGACATTTTCGTTTAACTCGGCCTTCATCACCTCCTCTATTAGAATTAATTGAAATAGGCCATCCCGTTCAAATGGACCCAGCACATCACCCGGCTTTGCATTAAAGACCTTGGCAGATACCTCGGCCGGGAGCATTCTACGGGAGACACTCCCTACATAACCACCGTAAAATCGGGTGGCTTCATCCATAGAATGGTTTCTTGCCAGTTGATGAAAATCCTCCCCTTCTTCATTTACCTGGATTAAAATTTCATCGGCAAGGCTTTTTTCTTTAACTGTGATGATTGAGATTCTTGCCCGGTCGAATTCAGATCGGTTATTGATGAAATATTCTTCTATCTTTTTTTCGTTAGCCAAATAGTTTTTAAGGATGGTTATGAGAATAGCCGCTTCACAGAAGGTTTCAAAATCATCTTCTGTAAGGCCATTGTTCTTTAAGAAATTATGCATCTCATCACTGGAATAAAGACCCCGGAGGCTTCTGTATTGGTCGGCAAACTCCTGCAATGGTTCATCTGAAACGGTGATCCCCTCCTCCTTAGCCTTTTTAGCCACCTCCTTGTATTTGATGATGTCAGAAAAGATGTCCAAAGACTGACCGGTTAAGGCGAGAAATTTAATAACCTCCTCTGGACTGATCTTTCCCCCGAGATAGTTGATCTCCAAGGTCTACCCCCTTAAGGTATTCAATCCTTCAGTTTTTTAAAAAGCATTGAGAAGATACTTTTCTTCTCAGTGACCAGTTCAGCGGTTGCGGTCATCCCCACCTTAATCGGGTATCTTTTCCCCTTGATTTCAAAGTAGGTCTGGTCAAGAGACCCCTGAATGCGATAGACGAACCCAAGGGTCTTATCTTCAACAGCCGATGGAGAGATGGCCATTACCTTTCCTTTTAAAGTTCCATAATCTGTGTATGGAAAGGCATCAAATTTATATTTGATCTCTGCGCCATTTTCGATAAACCCAATATCTTTATTGGCCACGGTTATATCCATATAAAGTGGACTGTCCAATGGCACAAGGGTGCATAGAAGATCAGATACCCTTACATAGTCGCCTTTATTCCTAAAATAGAGTTCTGATATGATACCAGACTTTTCTGCCTGGATCAAATTCTCCTTTTCTTTTTCATCCGTTTTGGGGGAGGATGGGGCGCTTTCCTTGATCGATAGCATCTTCTCACTTCTTTCCAACTCACTCTGCATGGATTGGAGGGTAGCGGCCTTCTCCAATTGTAAATTTTTTATCTCCTTCTGAAGAATCTTCTTCTTATTCAAAAAGAAAGATTTTGCCTCTTCGCTTTCCTCTTCAAGAATTTTATTTTCTTTCAGTGTAATATTCTTCTGTGAAAGGAGCTTCTCTTTTTCTGTCTTGGCCCGTTCCAATCGACTTTTAATGCTGTTATATTCCCCAACAGAGGTGAGACGTTTTTCAAAGAGTATCTTTACATCCTCAAACTCCTTTGAGAGATTTTCCAACTCCTTCTCCCAATAAGAGAGGTCCGATTCAATCGAGCGGAGGGAGAGGTGGTTTTGGTCGAGTTTTAATCGCTTTACATTGATCGTTTTATTATGTTCGTTTTCAAGCTGGGTTAATTCATCTTGAATGGAGGCAATCTTTGTATCGTAGGATTCTTTTTTGAGAGGGATGGCGGTCTGAAGCTCATCTACTTTTGTCCGATAAGTGAGGGCTTCCTTTGAACGAATGAGGAAAAGAGAAGCACCCTTTTCCACGGTCTGGCCTTCAGAAATAAATATTTTTTCAATATAGCCATCTCTGTCTGAGAGGACATTGATCTTGTGGGAAAGGGGCCGAACCACAGAACGCGATTCGACCACAATATCAATTCGGCTGACCACTGTATAAACAAATGCGACAAGGATGATCAGGATGATCAGATAGAGCAGACCCCTCGAAAACAGGCTTGGCATCCTCTGGAGATGTTCTGTGACAAGGAAGTTTTCCGAGGGGGATTCAGTGGGTGATATCTGAATCATCTTAGGAGATTCACCCTCACGGTCGTCCCTATTATTCCTATCTTCCATAAACCCTTAATCCTTACAAACCCAGTTGCTGGTGATTTAAATAATGATAGAGCCCTCTTTTTTCCATCAATTCTTCATGAGTTCCCTGTTCTACAATTTCACCGTTATCCATCACGACAATCTGATCCGCATTCCTCACCGTGCTCAGTCTGTGAGCAATGATGATGGCTGTCTTATCTTTTAAAATCGTACCAAGATTCTTCTGGATGGCCTGTTCGGATTCAGTATCAAGGGAACTTGTTGCCTCATCAAATACAATAATCTTTGGCTTTGAATAGAGCACCCGAGCGATGGCAATCCTCTGTTTCTGACCCCCTGAAAGCTGGAGTCCACTTTCCCCAACCTTTGTTTCGTAACCCAAAGCCAGATTTGAGATAAAATCATGGGCATTGGCAAGTTTGGCTGCCTCGATCACCTTCTCCATCGTCTCTTCTGGGTCACCCAGGGATATATTTTCCCTGATCGTTCCATTAAAAATAAAATTCTCTTGGAGTACATAACCCACCAATCTCCGAAGGTGCGAAAGGTTTAAATTTCTGATATCACACCCATCAATCAAAATTTTGCCCTCTGTGGCGTCATAAAACCGTGAGAGCAACCGAACCAGCGTTGTCTTCCCCGATCCGCTCCGGCCGACTACTGCTACGGTCTGACCCGGTTCAATTTTCAGGTTAATATTGGACAGGATATAGGGATCATCATTTCCGCCATATCTAAAGTAGACATTTTCAAAGACCACTTCTCCCTTTGGTTCCTTTAGGATCATTCCTGTTGCCTCCTCCATCGACTCAGGAAACTCCGTCTTGGCTGTGAAGATATCGTTTAACCGATCCACAGAGACAAGGGTTTGTTGAAGGGTGTCCCAGGAGGTGATGATCCGATTAATGGGCGCAATGACGCTTCCCATCAGAGCCATAAAGGCCATTAACTCCCCTACGCTCAGGACACCGTCCATCACCTTATGGGCGCCATACCAGAGGATGATGGTGGAACTTAAGGTTCCAACAAAATCTCCTATCGAATGGAAATACATCCCTGTATTGTATAGTTTAAAATCGATGTTCAGAGTCTTGATAAACTTATCTTCCCATTTCCAGCGGATGGGATACTCGATGTTCATCGCCTTAATGGTATCGATAGCATGGATCGACTCGATCAGATGGGAATCTGATTCTGCACGGGCCGTAAAGGAGTCGATGTTTAAGCGCTTGAGAATTGGGGTAAAGAGTAAGGTCATGATGGTGAAAATGGGGATAAAGAGAATGGCCAGGACGGTCATCTGGACATTGTAATAAAACATAAGGGAAAGATAGACGATGATCAGGATGACATCAAGCACCAGGGTCAAGGCAGTATTGGTTAAGAAATTGCGTATCTTCATATTCTCGCCAAAACGGGTGATAAAATCGCCAATCTTTCTCACCTTGAAATAGCTAAGGGGAAGGGCGAGCAGATGCTTGTAAAAGAGGACAAGCATCCTTAGGTCAATCTTCATACTTGTGTGGATGATTAGATATTGACGGATGATCATGGTCAGGATCCGGAAGACCAAAACCACCAGCATCCCGATAAGCATGATGTTGAGCATAGAGATGTTCCGATGCATCAGGACCTTATCGACAATATTCTGTGTGAAGATGGGGGTGGCCAGCCCAAAGATATTTAGGAGAAGTGAAGCAATGAAGATTTCGAAAAGGATCAACTTATAGGGTTGAATGAATTGTAAAAAATTTTTGATCGATGACCGATCTTCTTCTGCCTTCTCAAATTCTGGTGTGGGTTCGAGGATAAGAGTAATCCCATTCCAATTTTTTAAAAAATATTCCTTGTTGTACTTTCGGAGTCCGATGGCAGGATCTGAAACCCAGACATATCTCCCATCGATCCGGTAGACCACGATGTAATGAAATCCCTGCCAGTGGACGATACAGGGAAGATGAACCGACATCAGCGTATCATAATCCAGTTTCATACCACGGGTCGAAAACCCTAACTGTTCAGCCGCTGAGGCAAGATTAGCCAGGGAAGAGCCGCTCAGGTCTACATGAGCCAGTTCACGAAGCCTGCTTGAAGAAAAATTTTTCCCATAATATTTTGCAATCATCATGAGACAGGTTGTTCCACAGGTCGTCTGATCATGCTGCCTGATGAAGGGGAAGGTGATGTGTTGGTAATAGAAAGAGGAAAGCTTCTTAAAATACCTTTTCTTTTCTTCCGTAGGTTTAATTTCTTCCTCTGGGAGTTTTTCCCGAACCTCTATCTTTTTTAAAGCAGAAAGTTCCTGTTTGATCATCTCCTGGTAAGGGATTGGGGGGCGGAGGGAGAGATAAGATTTAATCCGGTCCTCGATTACTTTTTTTAATTTTGGAGATTTGGCAATTAATTCTTTAAAGGCCTCTCGGGTCAGGGAGAAAAAATGGCAATCCGTGAGGCACACCACATCTGCAAATCGTCTGGCCTCTTCAATGAGAGCCTTTTCGCCAAAGAAATCACCCTCCCGCAGGAAGTTGATGATTTCTTGTTTTTGGTCTTCCCATCTGACCACCTTCACCTTACCGCTTTCGATCAGATAAAATTTGTCTGGTTCGGCTCCCTGCCGGAAGACCACTTCTCCCTCTTTAAAGAATTCAGAATTCAAGTGATGAACCAATTCCTTTAAGTCCTGAGGAGGAATGGAGGAGAGGTCTGTGCAAGTTTTTAAAAAAGTATGGATGGAGGTAAATCGAATAAATTTATCAAAATATTCCCTCAACTCCGGTTTAGAAAAAACAAATTGGTTAAAGGATTCCCTGTCAATGGATAAGAGAACACTATCCTCTGCTGCACGGGCCGTTGCGGTCCGGGGTTGATCCGTGATCAGGGCCGCTTCACCAAAATGGTCGCCCCGAGTTCTGACCCCCAGATTGACCTCTTTTCCATCTTCTATCTTTAATATCCTTATCTTCCCCCCATAGACCACATAAAATCTGTCCCCCGGATCGCCCTGTTGGAAGATCGTTTCCCCTGTAAGGAAAGATTTTAGTTCAGCCACCCTCACCAATCCAACCAATTCCTCATCGGTATAGATTGAAAAAAGTGGAACTTTTCTCAGAAATTCGGAAAGGGTTTTTTCGTCCATCGCTCTCCCATTTCTTCAGTTACTTGGCCCCATTGGTAAATGCTTCCATCTCTCTCCGGTAAAGATAGGTTGTTCCCAACAGATTTATATAATCTATTTTTGTGGTCAACATGTCAAGTTCTGAATTGATAAAATGGGTCTGATAATCAAGGGTAAAGAGAACAGTGCTCTTTTCCCTAACTAACTTTTCAATCTCGTTTTCCAAATTTTCTTTTGAGATCATTACAATCCTCTCACTTAACTTACTCTTCTCTTTGACCATCAGAAGGTCGTTATAAAGATCATGGATACTGTTTTCAATAAGATGTTTGCGGTTGGAAATCTGAATATTTGTCTGGCTGATCTGACTTTTTACTTCCAGCCATTTGCTCTTGGCTGCCTGATTGATTATCGGAAGAGAAAGGTTTCCCTGAAATACCGCTCGGTAATTATGGGTCTCAATATCTCGGATCGATTTTGATCTCCGATTGAAATCGTATCCATCGTAACCGAATTCTACTGATATAGTAAAGTCTGGGTTTAGGTCATTCTGAGCCTTCTTAAGGTCCTTTTCAAATAATTGGAGGTCGTTCTTATATTGGATCAACTCGATGTCATTATTTTCGGCCTTGATTTTAGTATCTGAAAGAGGAGGTTCCCGATAGTGTTGGATCACAGAGTCAGGTGTGGTTAAAAGGATAACCTCTTTTATAGAATCCCCTTTCGATTCATTATAGATTGAAAGGAGCAGTTGGTTTTGCCGTTGCAACCTTTTAAATTCCAATTCGAGGATCTCTTTATCCTGGATGTAGAGCGTCGCCTGCATCTTATTCAAGTCGGTAATGGGAAGCCTGCGCATCGCAACCTTCTCTTTGACGATTTGATAGATTTCTTCTGTATTCTTCCTAATCTCCTTTTTTAGACGCAGTTCTTCGATGGCCTGATAGAGTGAAAAATAGTCCCTGAATACATTAAACAGAATGTTTGCCTTCATATCTTCAAATTTCTGAAGGGCCAATTCTCTGCTGATCTTGGCTTTGTCGATGCCCAGACGGGTTATCTCTGGGCCAAATCCTTTTAAGAGGGGTTGTTCATATTTGAAAAAGATGCTCGAGGAATATTCTTTTTCGTATGTCCTCGGAATATAAAATGTATAACTATTTCTATCTGTTGAAAAGCCAATGGAAGAGGTCCCTCCAAGAAGATTCTTTTGGCTTAATGAGATTTGGTAAGCATCGAGGGTGTGTTTATGGTAGTTGGCCAGGGTTAAGGAATCCCATTTATATTTACCTAATAGACCACTTAAATGGAGATTGGGTATATAGATGGCTTTTTCATAATCGACTCTTCGGTCAGCAATATCTTTCCCGAGGCAGTAATAGGTGATGATCTTATTTTCTCTCAAGGCAATCTGGATAGCATCGGATAACGAAAGGGTCAGTGTCTCAGAAGAGGCTACCCCAGGTAAAATAATAAAGACCATGGAGAACAAAAGAGTCTTAAAGCCCCTCCCTCTTTTTTTAATTATTAAACCTTCCCCCTGATTCGGACTCAATAAATTCGATTTCCAATGGACGACTACCATAGATCTCCTCCTCTTTTTTTCTGAATGGAGATATTTTTATCAAATCGAAGAGAAAAGTCCAGATAAATGTTGCTTGGGCAAGTGAAACTGTAAGGGGTTATAATGAGTTAAGAAAAATGGGGGGTATTGAAATGGTTAACCATTTTCTTGAAATCCAAAAAGAGTATTTACGGAAAGTTTGGCTAAGACCGGTGAGAGACCTTGAGAAATCTATTCCTGCCCGTTGTGAGGGAGACTGTTTTTATTTCCAGGCCTTTGGAGAGCCGTGTGAACTCTATCCAACGGAGATTATTTTGGGGGGCCAGCGATTAAGTGGGCCAGAGGGAATTCTTATTGCATTATATGCCAATCATGTTACCCATGAAGAAATGGAACTTCGGCCCTTGAAGTCCTTTAAACAGTTGCCTAAAGGCATGCCTTATCAGGGAGCCTTTGTTGGCAATGCAGAAAAGATCCTCGTCCCTTATGTCCAACCCATAAGACAACATCAGGAGGAACTTGCTTTGCGTTTTTCAGGGCATCTGAACTTCGATGCCCCATTCGGTGATTTTTCATTTACCCTTTATCCACTTCCCAAGATAGGTCTTTATTATATTTTTTATCTGCCCGATGAGGAGTTTTCAGGAAATGTCAGCTGTCTCTTTTCTGCTAATGCCTCTCACTTTTTACCTACAGATGGCCTTGCTGATGTGGCTGAGTATACCGCAAAGAAAATCATTCATTTGATTCAGAAATAAAAAAGGGGTTTCATCTTTTATCTCTACGGTCATAAGTATCCCTGTTTCTTCAGGTTGACCATAAGAATCGAGATGGCTGCAGGAGTAACCCCTGAGATGCGGGAGGCTTGCCCCAGGGAAAAGGGTTTTATTTTTATCAATTTTTCCTTTACCTCGGTTGAAAGTCCAATCACCTTACTAAAGTCAAACTCCTCTGGGAGACGAACCTCCTCCAACCTCTTAAACCTCTCAATCTGCTCCTCCTGCCTCTTGATATACCCATCGTATTTTACCTGGATCTCAACCTGCTCCATAACCTCTTTGGGAATAGTCCCAAACCCCTGATCAAAAGCAGTAAGGTGTTGGAAGTGAATCTCCGGCCTCTTTAAGATCTCCTGTAAAGAGGCATCCTTCTTTAAAGGGGCGGTTCCCAATTGCTGGAGGATTTCATTATTCTCTTTGGTTGGGTTTACCCTGAGGTCTGAAATTTTAAATAATATTTTTTGAATCAACCTTTTCTTTTCGTTAAATATTTGATAATCTTTCTCAGTTACTAATCCAATTTCGTATCCTTTTTCCCTTAACCTCAAATCTGCATTATCCTCTCTCAGGTGGAGCCGATATTCTGCCCTGGAGGTAAACATCCGATAAGGTTCAGAAGTTCCTTTGGTAACCAGGTCATCAATCAAGACACCAATATAAGCCTCCGAGCGTTTCAAGATAAAAGGTTCTCTCCCTTCGATATACATGACCGCATTAATACCTGCTATTAATCCCTGGGCTCCCGCCTCTTCATAACCTGATGTCCCATTGATTTGGCCTGCATGAAAAAGGCCTCGAATCTTTTTTGTCTCAAGGGAGGGTTTAAGTTCTGTTGGGTCGACAAAGTCATATTCCACCGCATACCCTGGCCGAATCATTTCGACCTCTTCAAGCCCTTCAATAGAGTGAAGCATCCGGGTTTGAATATCGAGGGGAAGGCTCGTTGGAATTCCATTGGGATAGTACTCGTAAGTTTCTCTTCCTTCGGGTTCAAGGAAAATTTGATGCCTACTCTTATCTGCAAATCGAACAACTTTATCTTCGATCGATGGACAGTAACGCGGTCCAATTCCTTTAATAATCCCGCAATAAAGCGGAGATCGATCAAGACCACTTCGGATGATTTCGTGAGTCCTTGGATTGGTATAGGTAATATAGCAGGGGACTTGTTCGGTACGGATCTTCTCGGTCGAGAAGGAGAAGGGAATAGGATCCTCATCTCCATATTGAGGGGTGAGTTTAGAAAAATCGATGGTCCTTCCATCGAGCCTCGGGGTCGTTCCCGTCTTTAACCGTCCAACTCTGAATCCCAATTTTCTTAGTGAAAGGGATAGGCCAACAGAAGGGGGGTCACCCATTCTCCCTGCAGGGAAGTGGTCAAGTCCAATATGGATGAGACCATTCATGAAAGTTCCCGGGGCAAGGACGAGGGCCTGGGCTAAAATGACCTCATTGGAATCGGTTCTTACGCCCATGACTTGGTCTCTTTCCACCAGGATTTCCTCCACAGTGGCCTGATGAAGGGTTAGGTTTTCTTGGGATTGAACAACCCTGATCATTCTGAGTCGGTAGGCATTACGATCCACCTGGGCCCTCGAAGACCTGACCGCAGGTCCTTTACCTGTGTTGAGCTGACGAAACTGGATTCCGGTTTCATCAGTTGCTTTTGCCATTTCTCCACCAAGGGCATCGATCTCTTTGACGAGATGGCCTTTGGCCAGCCCGCCCACTGCTGGATTGCAAGACATATATCCTATCTGCTCAATTCTTTGAGTAATGAGTAAGGTGGGGTGTCCCATCCGGGCACAGGCCAGAGAGGCTTCAATTCCCGCATGACCTCCACCCACTACGATCACATCAAAGTCCCTCATTCTCAATATCCTGGTTGAAAATCGTGTCCGTTTCCGTTTTCCGTGTCTTGCACGTGACACGAAGCACGGTCACAAATTTTAGGGATACTCTAAGCACTCCGCCCTAAACGTTCTTTTGTTTTCCCAGGCAGGCTTTGACACAGATGCCACAGATATTATGGCTAAAATGGAGGGTTTTTGCAAAGACTCTTAACTGTTCGTAACAACGGATATGGTCAAAATCTTTCTGGTTTTCTTTAATGGCATCTACCGGGCAGACCGATAGACAGTCCCTGCAAGAACCACATTCTTTAGATATGGGGGAATTGACTATAAGGGGAAGGTCGGTCAGGATGGTAACCAGCCGAAGTTGGGATCCAAATTTTTCATTGACCAGAAGATTGTTTCTTCCAATCCATCCCAGCCCTGCGGCTTGGGCTATATGTTTATGTGAGAGGTGAGCCCTCTGGGTTTTCCAATCTACAATCTGGGAGGCAGGAATTGGGATAGCCTGAAACCCCCTTTCTTGAATTGCCTGGCTAACAATCAAACCAACTGTATCGAGGAGGATGTTAACCCTTTGGTAATGGTGAAAATAGAGAGTAGTGGGCTGCCTTTCAATCTCACTGAGAATGGATTGAGAAAGGGGGTACCCCACTGAGATGGCATATGGGAACCGGTCCACCAAAGAGGGGGTAAGAAGGACCTCCTCCCTTTTGAATGAGCGAAAGTCTGCTACTCCAAATAGGGAGCATCCCCATTGCATGGAGATAGACTTTAGTTTATCTATGTTATCTAATTCAGACATTTCGATCCTTTTTTAAAATGTTTCTTGGGAGGGTTCAAGGGTTTTAGAACTGGATGTGTTTTTTAAGGTCATTTGATCTTCAGTTCCTTCATTTTCTTGCGAAGGGTATTTCGATTAATCCCTAAAAACTGAGCGGTAGCAATTTGAACACCGTTCATCTTTTTTAATGCGGATTTTATTAAAATCTTCTCCACGAGGGAAATAATATCACTGTAAATGCCCATGTTGGCTTTTGTCTCTACATAGGGATCAATCTTATAGATGGCCTCATTGAGTTTCTCTTCAAGGATCTCGTCGAGGGACGAGGGGTGGGATTTTGATCGATATCCTTGAATGACCGGAGAGACAATGGCAGAGAGAAGGGTAAGGAATTGAAAGTCCTCATCAAACCTATCCCGAACTCCATAGAGGGAATTAATCAGGATGACGCCGATAGGGGCTTTTTCGACCAAAAGAGGGACGCAGAGCAGTGGCGGATAGACCCTATCCATCTTTTTCCCCTCCTTCATTATTTTTTCATAGAGGGGTTCTAAGGTTAGATTATGAATGACCATGGGTTGTTTGGATTCGAGGACCTTTCCAACCGTCCCTTTACGATTGCTGCAGGAAGTGGGGTGATTTTCTTTTTCCATTCCATAGACCGCTTCTACTCGAAGAAGGTCTTTTTGAGAGTCTTGAAGGAGGAGGGATGAGTATCCCATTTGAAAGTATTCTGAGAGGATGGCCATCACTCCCAAAAAGTAATCTTGAAGTTGGCGGGGTGGAGGGAAGGAGAGGATATCGTGAAGGCTCTTTAATTCAGGGTTGGTTCGAGGATTAACAAAAAATGTGGGAGACATCCAAGGGCCTCACTGGTTCATGACGACAGCACCCTCTCTTATTTAAAGAGGAAGGCTTAAAGAATGAAGAAATCAAACCATGATCTGTTTAGCGAAGAGTGCTTTTATATTAAATACCCTATGACCTGTTGACCGCTTATCAATTAAATCCTTTTTTAGTTAGAGTATTACCCTCTCATTTTCTCAGTCAAGAGGATGGCTTCAGCAATCTGTCGCATGGTCTTGCGACTATCCATACTCGCCTTTCGGATTCGTTTAAAGGCCTCCTCTTCACTGAGACCATGCTGTTTCATCAATATCCCCTTTGCCCTCTCCACTAATTTACGGGTTTCGAGTTCCTCCTGAATCACCTTGGTTTGTACCATCAGTTCTGTGTTTTGGATGCAGATGGCTGCCTGATTGGCTACCATGGTCAGCACTGCCTTTTCAGTCTCTGTAAATTCGTGTGGATAGGAGGTATAGACATTGATTACCCCGATGACCTTATCCTTCACCACCATGGGGACGCTGAGCATAGAGACCAATCCCTCTTTTTTTGCAAGTTCCTTTTCTTTGTAGCGGGGGTCCTTTAAAACATCTATAATGGATAGAGGTTTGTTGTGCTGGGCAACATAACCCACCACCCCTTCTCCTAATTTTAAACTCCGTTCTTTTAGGTATTCTTCGCTGATCGCCTGGGTAGCACGAATCCTTAAGACCTTCTCCTTCTCATCGAGGATCCAAAGGCTACAGATTTTTGAATCCATCACATTGGCTGTAAGGGTGACAATCAATTTCAGGATATCATCCAGATACTGGTCCGAGGAGATCGCCTTACTGATCTCTAAGAGGGCCTGAATCTGTTTTTTATAGGAAACCTTTTTATATAACATATCTAAAAAAGGGGACAGGCTACTTTTTATCGGAGGGTGGATTTTACGACATCGTTGGAGCTGAAACCCTGACCCTGGATAACTTTCCCAATGGCCGCATCCACCCCAAAGAGGTCGGTGATTTTGATCACCCCCTTCAATTGACCTGTAGTCCATCCAAGGGAGAGTTGGGTGGTGGGATGAATGATCTCCTTTCCAGGTTCATACACTTCGAGCGAATCTCCAATCCGAAGACCGGAGAGTTTCCCTGCATTGATGTAGATGGTTTCTCCTTCGATTTTGGCAATGGTAGTGGTCCAGTCCAGAAGGTCGAGTTGGCGGAGGAATCCCTCGAGGATATCGTCCAGACTGAAGTCAATGGCCTTCATTACCGCTTTGCTTCTGCTATATTCTCCTGTCTCTTTGGTACCAAAGATTGGACTTCTGCCAATAAAGGTTTTAAGCAGATTGCCAGTGGAGGCATCAATGAGTTTGACCTCCACTTTTGAAGTAGCAAAAGCGACCTCCTCCTCAGAGGTCTCAGAGGATTTTGAGGAGAGGATGCTTACATCGGTGACCGTTCCAAGGGCAAAGGCCTGAATTCCAAGGGACTGGTTCGCACGCTTCATCACAGAGGGGTCTTGGAGGCTTTCAAATTTGACCCCTTCTCGGGTTAACATCTCTGAGACAACGGTCTTATCCATGACCACTACTCTCTGAGTGGCTTCGAGTTTGTCCGTAAGTTTCTTGGCTACTGCCTCCCCAATCTTTTCGTCCTTGTAGGTAGTTTTATTTTCAAAGTCCAAGATCGCCACCTTTCTCTTAAAACCCATCTGTAAGAAAGGAAGGGAAGGGCTATAGAAAGGCTTAGAGGGAATGGAGGCGACTGTAGTTCCTGTCTCTCTTTTTGGAGTGGCAGGTTGGGCAGGAGGTTTTTTGGAAGAGGGCGTCTCTGGTCTCGGCGGGTTAACGCCTTTGTAGGTTTCCATTCCTTCAACGGTTACGGTTTTGGCTGCAGTCGCTTTATCAGGTTTTGGTTCTTTCTTGCCGATGATGGGGAGATTAGAACAGGAAGTCTGAAGGAGGAGAAAAGGAATTATAAGGAGGAACAGATAGGTTAGTAATTTTTTTCTTTTTTGGTCCATTTGATTTTTCCTTTTTGGAGTTTTTATAATCATATCAGTTTTTTAAAACTTGTCAAGGTTTGGTTGAAGAGACCTCTGAAAAAGCCTGCAAAATTTATTTGCTAACCATCGGTTTAAGAAAATTTGTAGGTTAACCTTTTATGGGTTTTAGGTAAGGGGCAAGCCCTTACCCTACAAATTGGATCATTAATATTTTTTTGTAGGGTAAGCCCTCGTGGCTTACCGAATATATGTAATGGGCAAGTCTTTACCTTGCAATCACCGGGAGAATAATGTTCAAAACAGGAATCAAGAGTTTATCCTGTATTAGATAAGGGGCGGGCCTCATCGGGATGAAACATCAAAAACCAATTTGGATCTTTTTTCTCCTCATCTCTTCCCTGTTGATAGGGGTATTTAAACTCTTTGGTGCGGAAACCCCCTGCTGTTTCGAAGATTCGGAACTCTCCTACCTTCTCAGCCCTAAGCCTTCTCAATCATTTCATTATTTAGTCCGATACGAAAACTTCTTTTCAAGTGCGCTGGGTAAGCAGAAAGGATTCTTTATCATTTTACCTGAGGATTACTATCAGAATCCTAAAACGAGATATCCCATCCTATTTCTCCTTCATGGATATAATTTTCATCGAACAGGGATGTGGTGGAAGGTTCGCTCTCCTGAGAAAGCGAGGAGGATTCTTTGTAAGGTAAAAGAGGAAGAGTATCACTGGCTTCTCCATCAAGATATTGCTCCTATTGCCTATGCCATGATGGATTCAAAAAACAGGACCTATAAAGATTTAGAAAGGTCATTGGAAGAGCGTTTTAAAGAAGTGGCAACCCATGGAGGGCTCGATAAAAATGATTATTCCCCAAGAGAGATTGCCCAGTCAATCGTCTCCCATAACCTCCTCCCTAAGGGAAATTTAGATGACCCCTTTCAGCCCCTTCCTAAAATGATCCTCATTCTCCCTGACGGAGACAATGGATTTTATACGGACGAAAATGAGGGAAAGAGACTCTTTCCTGAAACCAAAAGCCTTAAAGCCTGTGATGATTTCCTTCAAGGGGAGGCCTTTAATTATTCGATCCTTCCCTTTTTTTATATGAAACCCGGGGCATTAGGAAGATACGAGACCTATTTTCTTGAACTCGTTCAGTATATTCATTCTCAATCTCCTTATCGAGAAAGGGTTCTCAATAAGAGAGGCCTTGGAGGTATTTCCATGGGCGGATTTGGGGCAATGAAATTGGGATTGAAATATCCTCATCTTTTTCAATCTATTAGCAGTCAGAGTGGGCTTCTCGATCTCGAACTTTTGACCGACAAGTTAATGCTCAAGATGGTAATCCCTGAATTTTTAGAGGTCTTTGGACGCCTTGAACCCAAGAAACTTCCCTCCTTCTCATCTCTTGATAAGGATTACCTCCATTCGAATAACCCCCTGACTCTATTGGAAAAGATGGGAATCCATCAACTTCCTCATTGGATTTATTTTGATTATGGGGTGAATGAAAATTTTGATTGGATCATTCAAGGAAATCGAAATTTTGAAAAGGCATTAAAAGAAGGAAGCCATCAGATTCCTGTTCAGCCTTTTAATGGAAACTCGACTCATTCCTACCTTTTTTGGCGAAGTCGAATAGGAAATATCCTCCAGCATCATTCCAAGGTATTTAAGACTCTTCCATAGAGAATGAAGGTTTTCTTTTTAGAAGCAGGGTTCCTGGGAGGGGTTAATCAAAAGGTTTGAATATTAATCAATCTTCTTCGTCTAAATAAACAAAAAACACGAAATGGGGTGCGAGACTTATGAAAAAAATGAAATGGTTTTCTTTTAGCCTTGTATTAATCTTATTGGTCCCTTTTCTCTCTATTTCCCCTTCTTTAGCAGAGACCGAATTGGGAGGAGGAAGAATCAGTCTCATTCAAGGCCAAGTACTCCTTCAGACTGGGGATGAGGGAGAGTGGACAGAGGCTTCTCTCAACTTTCCCATTGCCGATGGGGACAGAATCGTGACCGAATGGGATGGGAGGGTTGAACTTCATCTTAAGGATGGGACCTATGTGAGAATAGGAGAAGGGTCCACGTTAGATATTATTACCCTAAGTTTTGAAGGAGCAAAATCATTCATCCATCTCAATCTATTGGAAGGGAAGATCTATGTCCATCGAAATCCCACCCAGAGAGAAGTTCCCTCTTTATATATAGATCTCCCTTACGGGGTTCTTTCATCCCATATCCCAACAAGATTCAAGGTAGATCTCAACACTTCAGAGGCAAAGATTTCTGTTCTCCAAGGGAGTGTTGAATGGAAGGGAGAAGGAAGACCCATTCCTTTAAATCAAGGGAAGAGTCTGATCGTAAGAGCAGAGGGTCATACAGTAGTAGGGGGACTTTATGGAAGAGACGAGTGGGACCGTTGGAATGAAGTTAGGGATAATGAGATTTTTAATAGGCGATATGCCCAAAAGTATCTTCCCCTTGAATTAGAACCATGGGGGTATGAAATAGAACCCTATGGCCGATGGGTTTATGTTCAGGAGTATCGATATGTATGGGTTCCAATCGTATCTGTGGGATGGGCTCCTTTCCGATATGGCCATTGGGCTTGGAGGAAGGGTGTTTATTGCTGGGTTCCTCGTGAACCATGGGGATGGGTACCCTTCCATTACGGAAGATGGATTTATCTTCCCCATTATGGCTGGGTGTGGGTGCCACCAGTCCCTCGGGTTATCTTTTGGCATCCAGGAGCAGTGGCATGGCATATTGGGCCTAACCATGTTTCATGGGTTCCACTGGCTCCGGGTGAAATTTATTATGGTTACCGTTATTACGGCCCTTACAGTGTAAACCTCCATCGGTCCAATATCACCATCCAGAGAGGTGTCTTCATCAATGCCAAGGTGAAGGATGCTGTGGTCACTATCCCTAAAGATTCCTTCTTTAAACGGCATCCTGTCGCAAAGGTGGAATTGAAGGAAAATCCATTCCTCCATCCTGTGAAAATCTCTGGTCCTCCTACAGAGAAGCCTTTACCACAGGAGAAACCCAAAATTCCCTTCCGTGATAAGAGAGAGTTTCCAGATCGTCCCAAGACTGATATAAAAACGGAGGTTAACCCCTCAACCAAAATGGGAACAAGGGAGCTCCCTTCAGCTCAAAAAGGGATAATGCGGTTTGAACAGAAACAGCCTCAGCCCAGCATGGAGAGGAGGTCTGCTAAAGACCCAATTCAAAATAGGGGTGAGAGGTTAGCCCCTGTTCCTCAAAAGAATCCCATTATTCAAGGTGGAATAGAGAAAAGGAATACCTTACCTTCCCCAATAGAGGAAAAAGTAGAATTCGAGAAGCCAACGACCAAATCCAATCTGCCTAAGGTGAAAGAGGAGGTAATCGTTCATCTTCCTCCCGTAACTCAGAGGGCTCAAGAGCCCAGACCTTCAAAGGAACCTCTCGGAGAACACATCGCAAAGAATCAAGTGCCCCTTTCTAATGGGATAACCAGAGGAAATTCAAACTCAACCTTTCCTCCTATTAAAGACAGATTGGATCAAAACTCTCCGAATCTGGAAAGGAGGGAACCAAGGGATTCAACTCCTTTCCCAACGGGAGAGAAATGGAAGGGTGAGGCATCGAATTCCCTTTTAGAGGGTCAAAGGGTTAATGGGTTAAATGTTAACCTTCAAAAAAGGGTTGAAACTTTTGCTCCTGCGCCTCGAAGGGAGAAGGTAGGAGGAGGATTCATTCAAGGAAGCCGCCAGCTTTCCATTCCAATTCCTTCAAAAGGAAGATAGTTCATTGATTCAGCCCCTTATTAGGAGTTTTCGCTATAGGGGTTATCCTCTCATATCTTCAAACCTAATGTCTCATCTTTACCAAAATATTCTTTAGGCATCATCTTTAGAACACGCTTAAAAGTCCCGCATCATGAATGGTGTTCTTTACTTTCGAGTGGTTTTAAGATAGATTGGTCTCTTGGAGATAAAGAAGTCAAAAGATAATGGGTTTTAAGAAGGCTGAAACAACCTTATTAATTTGAAGTTTCAGGAGGATAAAGTTGGATAGGAAAATCTTATTTGAGCCTGTAAAGATAAGTAATATAGAATTACGAAATCGATTTGTCCGATCAGCCACCTACGACGGTTGTGCGAATAACGGTTATGTTACAGAGAAACAGGTGGATCTCTATAAAAAACTTGCAGAAGGAGGGGTGGGGCTGATCATAACAGGGATTACTTGCGTTCATAAGAGTGGTCAGATTTCAAAATTCCAGAATTTTATTTCAGGTGATGAGTTTATATCTGGATTTAAACGCTTAACCTCTGCTGTACATGAACGGGGAGCAAAAATTGCCATTCAATTATTTCATGCAGGAAGAGAGGCCAGGTTTTCAAAATCGAACGCCCAAAAACCTTTTGCCCCTTCATTTCTTGGAAGGGATCCTTATTTTAAGGGCCAATACAATGTCATCCAAGAGGATGAGATTTGGGAGATCATTGAGGCCTTTGGTAATGGGGCAAAGAGAGCAAGGGAGGCTGGGTTTGATGCAGTACAGATTCATGGAGCCCATGGTTATCTATTGAGTCAATTTCTTTCACCTCATACAAACAGTCGGGAAGATCAATGGGGGGGTGAGCTTGGGAATCGCCTTCGGATTCATCGAGAGATATATCAGGAAATCAGGAAAAAGGTTGGCCAAGATTACCCGATCCTTATAAAAATTGGGGTTCAGGATGGTTTTTCTGGAGGGCTGGATTTTAACGAAGGGAGGCTGGCTGCTAAGTATTTAGCAGAGTTGGGTTTTGATGCATTAGAGATCAGTCAGGGTTTAAGAGGGGAAGGCTATGAAAACACAGAATTCAAAACGAGGATTAACACTCCCGATCGCGAGGCTTACTTTCGGCATTGGTCTTGTGAGATTAAAAAAGAGGTTGGAGTTCCAGTTATATTGGTGGGTGGGTTAAGAAGTATTGGGCTTATGGAAGAGATTGTAAAAGGCAAAGAGGCAGACCTTATCTCGTTGAGCCGTCCGTTGATAAGACAGCCTGACCTTATTCTTGAGTGGGAAAGAGGTTGTTCTCAGAAGTCGGAATGTATCTCTTGTAATAAGTGCTTAGAAGGATTAATGAGAGGGAAGACCCTCGAATGTCTCCAAGGTGAAGTGTAAAATTAAGAGAAGGGGATCGAAGGATGGCCCGGAATAGGTTAAATGGAGTTCTGAATAATGGGGTCTGGGATTGTTGTGATTGCACTTGCTCTTCTTTTTGATTTTTCCAATGGTTTTCACGATGCGGCAAACGTCGTGGCAACTATGGTGACTACGCGTGCCCTCTCCCCCAGAAGAGCACTGATATTGGCTTCAGTGTGTGAGTTTATTGGGCCCTTTCTCTTTGGAACAGCAGTAGCCCAGATGATTGGAAAGAATATTATTGATTTCTCCACCTTCAGTCCAGCATCTCTGGATCTATCGATGTTTCTTCTTATGTCTGCGCTCATTGGTGCCATTGGATGGAATCTGATCACTTGGTTCTTTGGTCTTCCCTCCAGTTCTTCCCATGCCCTGATTGGTGGAATGTTGGGGGCTGTGCTGATGGCTTATGGGTCAAATAAAATTCTATGGGGAGGCCTTCTTTATGTGCTTGGATCATTGATATTTTCCCCAGCATTGGGTTTGCTGGTGGGTTGGCTATTTCTTAAGATCACCTTCTGGTTGTCTCGGAATGCAACGCCCGGAATCAACTATTTCTTCAATCGGATGCAGATCCCTTCCTCCATAGCGCTTGCCCTAAGTCACGGGACCAATGATGCACAGAAATCGATGGGGTTGATATCCATGGCTCTGGTCATCCTTGGAATCTCCCCAAGTTTCTATGTCCCCGATTGGGTCATTCTATGCTGTGCTGCCATGATTGCCCTTGGGACGGCGGCTGGGGGATGGAGAATCATCAAGACCATGGGCACAAAAATATATCGCCTAAGGCCTGTCCATGCCTTCTGTGCTCAAACCTCCTCGGCCACAGTTATTTTAAGTGCAGCATTGTTTGGGGGACCTGTCTCTACCACCCATGTGGTTTCCTCAAGCATCATAGGCGTGGGAGTTGGGCAAAGGATGTCAGCGGTTCGATGGGGTGTAGCGAGAAGCATTATCCTTGCCTGGTTTATCACGATCCCTGCAGCCGCCACCCTTGCCGGGTTAAGCTTGGTTTTGCTTAGATGTTTTTTCCATATCTGAAGAGATGTAGAGATAAGGTTGAAAGATGTTCAAAGGTTTTATCTTCGATTTAGAAGGGACGATCTATCTGAATGACCAATTGATCTTAGGGGCAGACCGGGTCATTCAACTTATTCGACAGAAGGGGAAGAAGGTTATTTTTCTCTCTCATAACCCCCTTGAGACCCCAGAGGAGTGTGCTGAAAAATTAACACGCCTTGGTATTTCCACCCGCCCCGAAGAGGTGAGCAGTTCCTCCCTTATACTCCCCACCATACTGGAGGTAATGGGTTTAATGCCCGGAGATTGTATTCTTGTTGGAGATTGTTTGGAGACCGATATTAAGATCGGTAAGGAAGCAGGAATGGCCACTGGTATTGTCCTCACTGGGGAAACCAATGAGGAAATACTCAAAAACATCAAACATAGCCCCGATCAACCCGACTTTGTCTTTGAGAGCATTGCCGAGGTTGAAAATCTGCTGATTGGGTGATTGGGATTTATATGTCCTTAGTATTCCCTTATTTATAAGCCTATATCCCATGGGTCATTAGACAGATAATTCATATTCACAGGCTAACCATTTCGGATATTTAAAGCGAGACCCATTAAAATTATAGGAAGTGGTTTATATTCCTTCGAATAGTGACTCCTTTTATTCACAGAAAGCGATTTGACAGACCCAATCAAGATTTGTAGAATTGCAAAAATAAATCTTGCAGTTTTTGAATGGTTAGATTCTTACACAATGAAGTCTGAGAATTTATCTCTAACATTGATGAAGTAAGCCCCCTCACCTCCTCCCTCTCCCCCGCTGGGGAGAGGCGAGCCTCGCCAAGGGCGGGGGGAAATTTCAAATATTTTTGGTTAGGCTTAATGGAAAAGAAAGGAACCCTTATGGAAAGAAAGCGTGTCGGTATTGTGTTGTTTGAGAACGTTGAGGTTCTCGACTTTTGTGGTCCTTTCGAAGTCTTCTCCGTCACCCGACTTAATGAGGAAAGGAGACGGGAGGAACCGTCACCATTTGAAGTGCTTTTGGTCGCGGAGAAAAATGGCCACGTGATTACGACTGGGGGTATGAAGGTAATCCCAGACCATACATTTGAAAATTGTCCCAAACTGGATGTTCTTGTTGTTCCAGGGGGGTGGGGGACTCGTAAGGAACTTAAGAACCCAGTAATGCTTAACTGGTTGCGTACCCGTGCCACGGAGGTCGAAACCTTGACATCGGTTTGTACCGGCTCAATGCTTCTTGGGTTTGCTGGGTTGCTTAACGGACATCGCGCAACAACTCACTGGCGCTCACTTGATTGGATGCGTGAATCGTTTCCATCCGTAACGGTTGAGTATGATAAGCATGTCGTCGAAGATGGGCGGATATTCACGTCTGCAGGCATTTCTGCAGGAATCGATATGGCACTTAAGGTTGTAGCTCGCTATTATGGTGAGACCGTTGCCAGGGACACAGCCAAGTATATGGAATATCCATACCCTAACGATAATAGTCGTAGAATTAAATTCTAAACCTAATAAGTTTTTCTGGCGCCTGCCTGCAGGAGGCAGGCCTGCCTCAGGCAGGCAGGGATGGCTTAAGCCACCGCTAAATTTAGTCGTTTAGCTATATGAAGAAATGAATTATTTGACTATGCAATATCATTTTATTATCATAATAATATGTTCGATAAACGGAAAATAGTTGAAAGGTTTACCTTATCAGAGCACATAGTGGTTTATCCTGGTGATTGTCTTGACTTGTTGAAAACCATTCCAGATGAATCATTAAAACTTGTTGTTACCTCACCACCTTATAACATTGGTAAAGAATACGAAAGGCGACTCAAGTTAGAATCCTATCTTGAACAGCAGGCGATTGTAATCCAAGAATGTTTAAGATGCCTATCCCCTAACGGGAGTATTTGTTGGCAGGTGGGAAATTATGTCGAGAATGGTGCTATTATCCCCTTAGATACGGTCCTATATCCTATCTTTACTGGCTTGGGCCTAAAAATGAGGAATCGAATTATCTGGCATTTTGAACACGGATTACATTGTAATCGTCGTTTTTCGGGTCGATATGAAACCATTATATGGTTTACAAAATCGGATGATTACACATTCAATCTTGACCCAGTAAGAGTGCCACAGAAATATCCAGGTAAAAAATATTTCAAAGGACCAAATGTTGGGAAATATTCATCCAATCCCTTAGGCAAGAATCCAGGGGATTTATGGATCATCCCTAATGTAAAGAGTAACCATGTAGAAAAGACCGAGCATCCCTGTCAATTTCCCGTGGAACTGATAGAACGTCTTGTTCTTTCTATGACAAATGAAGGGGATTGGGTTTTAGATCCTTTCCTTGGAGTCGGCACTTCAATCATTGCAGCTATCCGGCACAATCGCCGTGGAGCAGGTGCGATGATAAACTGAATAAGTTATAAGGATTCTATGACAAATCCATTTAAGAAATCTTTTCTAGAACAATTAAGAAGTAAATATGGTCAGATAAAACAGTTACCAAACAGTCTTTCTTTATTCGAAATAGGCGATGGCCTAGCCCGAATATATGTAAGATATTCAAAAGTTCACGATAGGAACAAAACATTTTTTGGATTAAGAAGAGATGATATAAAACAATTAGAAGGAGTTAACTCTGTTATTTGCTTTTTATGGGATACTCAGACAGAGCCTATTTTTGTCCCTTTTATAGATTTTGAAGAAATATTTAATTCGTTGACTCCGGCTTCTGATGGTCAATACAAAGTTCAGATTTATCCTGATGAGGAGACAGAGCTTTATATTGCTAATGCGGGTCGCTTCAATATAGAGGGTTTTTATGGATGGCATATTTTAGATAATCTAATTGATAAAAATAAGATTGTGGTTATGCCTGATCTCAGCCATTCTCAAATTCAAACTTTGATCGGCTCAATAGGGACAATAAAAGGGTATGAGATCTGGATACCATTAAATGATAGGAATAAATTGGATTGGAGTTTGGCAGAAAAATATGTTTGCAGAAGTGATTTGCCAGTGCGATATGAAAAGGTTGCCAATATTATCAGAGAAGTTGATGTGGTATGGATTCGGAGGGGTTCTAGTGAGTTAACCGCCATTTTTGAAGTTGAACATTCAACACCGATATATTCTGGACTTCTTAGATTTAATGATATGTATCTGGTTGAACCTAATCTGAAACTTAAATTCACCATTGTATCAAATGATACGAGGCGATCTATATTCCTAAGGCAAATTGGTCGTCCCACTTTTAGGATGAGTGGATTAGGCGATATTTGCAACTTTATGGAGTATAGAGATGTATATAGCTGGTTTAAGAGAATGAGAGGGGTGTGAAAATGAAAATAATATGGATTTTAACCTTAGTCAAAAGAGGTTTTATTCAAGAGCCTGAAATATTTTTCGCTCGACATTTAGCAGATAATAGGAGAAAAATTTTAATGAAGGATTTTAATCCTGATTATGATGAAATTGAGATTTTTGAGAAACATATTCCCATCTAAATGGTCTGGAATATCTTCTTGTTCATAAGCCTAATTTGTGGCAGGAAATAAAGTCCGTCATTAACAATGTGGATGCTGAAAGGTTTAAAACCAAAGTTTCAAAAGAGAAAACGATGAAGGGGAAAATTCTTTATAGTCCCATAGGTATGAATGCAGAGTTTAAAAAGTTACTCCGCGCAAAAAATTGGAAGGAGAGCCGAGTAAGTTATTGGGTTACGAAAAGTGAAAAACTTATTAGAAAGACACTGACTATGTCTCCAGAGGAACAGAAGAAAGAAATCGAGGCAGCAGGTGAGGTGCCTATTTTTAGCTATAATCAGACTGACTTTGTAAAAGACCGCGTAGCTATTGAAGTGCAATTCGGTAAATATTCATTTGTAGCATATGACCTCTTCGTGAAACATCTCGCCTTCTATGTTGGCGACTATATTGATGTTGGTGTCGAAATCCTTCCAATGAAATCTCTCCAATTACATATGAGTTCAGGTGCCCCCTACTATGAAGGTGAGTTTTATAATGTTGTTAGGCAAGGTCGGGGAGTCCCCGCAGTTCCTTTGATCATTATTGGAATTGCACCATAAATATAAAAC
The DNA here is from genome assembly GCA_964517975.1 of uncultured Syntrophaceae bacterium. Taxonomy (GTDB): domain Bacteria; phylum Desulfobacterota; class BSN033; order BSN033; family UBA1163; genus JBBIRM01. The sequence continues at coordinate 984 of CAZFDM010000305.1, read as the reverse complement.
CTTAAAAAAGCGTGAAAATGATATTTCCTTAACTACTTAAAACACAAATTGGCCTTTAAATCCTTATGGGGACGCTATATAATCTTGACAAAACTCCTTCGGCAGAACCTTCCTTAAAAAGGAACATTGTGCCAGATGCCAAAAGGTCTAAGAATTTTACATCTATCCCTTGGAGAGTCCAATCTGACTCACTTTGCGGGCATTTCACCTATTTATTGGTTCAGTTAAAAAAGGAAAATAAATTTGCATTTGCTAAAAAGTAGTTTCATCAACTTTCGATTTATTATTTTTTGCTATAATTTATCAAGCAATTACTCATATTTTGACTCCCTGCATTCAGATTATCAGGGTATTTGAGGTTAAGGCATGATAAAAATTTAACCAATTTGCTAAATATTTTAGAAATTAAAAGTCCGAATTCTTTGTATTTTTAAGATTTCCATATTCGAGTAGTATTAATTCACGCTTTTTTCAGGTAAAATAAAATGGATCTAAAAATTTTCTTTACCATATTTTTAACTGTTCTTTTTGCCGAGCTGGGGGATAAAACTCAATTAGCCACATTGTTATTCGCAACGAATAGAGAGATTTCCAAATTGGTGGTTTTCCTATCATCGGCTGCTGCGCTGACCACTGCGTGTGCACTTGCGGTATTGTTTGGGGAACTACTTGGAAAATATATAAATCCTAAATATCTTTCCTTGATTGCCGGTGTGGGTTTTATCCTGATTGGAGTCTGGTGCATTGTCAAAGCATGATATCATGCTCATAACAGGACGCCCCAAGCGGCGGCGAAGGGAAGTCTTGTTTGGACGATAATATTATTTACAAAAATAAAAAGGGGAGATGACAATATAAAACCAAAAGTAAGTGCAGTTTAGCAAAAATTTATAACCTATTGAAATAAAAAGAAATTTTTCAAAGACTTTTTGTCACCCTGAACTTGTTTCAGGGTCTCATAAGTCTTTGATTTATAAGGTTTTT
>CAZFDM010000304.1:0-11550 GCA_964517975.1 uncultured Syntrophaceae bacterium | reverse complement strand
ACCAAGCAAGCAGTGTATCCAGGGCTTAAGTTTGCAAGAGAACTACCCGGCTCTTGCTACCGGGAACTTCTTTTCTCTTGACAAGGGCCTTTTAATGGGTGTTTCAGGGTCTCATAAATCTTTGATTGATAAGGTTTTTAGATGCCGAAACAAGTTCGGCATGACAGTCTAGAAATTAAAATTTGCTAAACCACAGTTATTTTATCTTCAGGGTCCTCATTCGATTGATTGCTCCGGCCACCTCATAGAGACGGGGCATGGCGAGATTGCCTACCTTATAGGGGAGGAGGATATCAAACCCTCTCTCCTTCACGTCCTCCATAACCTTGCTCAATCCTTCTCTCAGACTCTTGGTCCTCTCCAAATAGTGCTCACTATAGTAATGGATCATGAATCCGATCGTCCTCGTTTGGGCAGGGTCAACCAATTGCTCCAAACAGGAAAGGTCGATCGTGGTTGAGCCATAAAGAATGGTCCTCACCCCTTTTGCCTCAATCTTAACCTCTCTCCTTCCTCGGCTGGCATCGAAACTTTGAGCAAGAGGTTGTCTCTCAGGAATTGGCCCAAAGTGCTCTCCCCCTTCGTTGAGCCGTTTACTCGAATGTCTCAAGGCAATCTCCCTCGCCTTCTCAGTCACACATCGGGGTTGGTAATGATCCATCATCAACACGGTATCTGCCACATCGAAATAGTCTCCTGATCCTCCCATCACAAGAATGGTTGAGACCCCGTAGTCCCTGAAAAGTTGTCTAACCTTATCAACAAAAGGGGTAATCGGCTCCTTCTCTTTACTCACTAATTCCTGCATCCGCTCATCCCTGATCATAAAGTTAGTCGCAGAGGTATCCTCGTCTATGAGAAGGAGTTTTGAACCCATCTCCAGGGCCTCCATGATGTTAGATGCCTGGGAGGTAGAACCGCTGGCATTCTCTGTTGAGAAATGGAAGGTATCCTTTCCTTGGGGAAGGTGGTTGATGAAGGGGCTGATATTCACCTTCTCAACACTTCGGCCATCCTCTGCGCGGATCTTCACAGCAGAGGAAAGGGTCACCACATATTCCCGACCATCTCCTCGAAGATGGGGGTAAACCCCTCTCTCGAGTGCCTCCAGTAAGGTTGTCTTTCCGTGAAACCCACCTCCCACAATAAGAGTCACCCCCCTGGGGATACCCATCCCCTTGACCTTCCCCCTGTGAGGAAGTTCCATCTCGACTTCCAACTCTAAAGGGGGGTAAAAGGGAATTGCATTCTTGATCATAGGCCGATCATCGATTCCGCTTCGTCGAGGAAGAATCGACATGTTTCCAACAAAGGCAACCAATCCCTTCTGCTCGAGTTGGATCCTTATCCACTCTTGGTCTTCCGCTACCTCAACATGGGCCTTCGTTTCAGTGGGGTTATAAAATGAGTAACTGAGTGTCTGTTCGATTAAGGGAGGAATCTCCTGAAAAAAAATCGCGATGGCCTCTTTCCCCAAAATCCTCCTCCCTTCGGCAGGAAGTCCAACCGTAAATCTGATCTCTACCTCTTGGTCGTGGATCGAGACCGAACTTCGCTCTAAGATCTCTTGACCCCCAAAATCGATCTGAATCATCCCACTCCTTCCTGTCCCCCTGTAACCTCTGGATACCCTCCCTCTCACGGATTCAAATTGCCTTGCGATCAAATCTTGAAGGGCAATCCTTTTGACCCGGTTGTCAAAAAGGGAGGTTGGAAATCCTGTTTTCTTGAGGGGCGCACAGACCCTTACCCGTGATGGGCTGGCAAATGGATCACCTTGGACATGGTCGATGTGGAGGAGAAACGACCCATAATCAAAACTTCCTTCAATCTCCTGATAGGCCTTATATCCCTTTCCATCGATTCTCATTAAGATCGTTTTCAAATCGTCTTTCTTAAACAGCATCTTTTGTTCCTTTGGATATCCTTGAAGGCTCTCTTTCTGGAGATCCTCTCTCCCTGAGTTTTGCCCACTTTTTTCTAATTATCCCAAGATCATCCACTCCCAACCTTAATGATTGACTTTTCTCTCAAAAATGTTATCTTCTTTTTCAAAAAATTCCCCTGTTTTTATGAACGGTGAAACCTTAGGTTCAAAAAATGATTGGCGATAAGGTTGGACATCGACTGGATCCTTATATTAACTTTTTTCTTCATAAAATATTTGGAAGGAGGGGAAACCCAAACCTCTTTACCCTGGCAGGTTTTTTCGTCACCCTCCTCGCCTCTTTCCTTATCCTTAAAGACCTCTGGCTCTTAGCAGGACTGGCCATCATCCTCTCAGGGCTTTTCGATCTATTCGATGGAGTGGTGGCCAGAAATTTGGGCAAGGTGACTGTCTTTGGTGGCTTCCTCGATTCGGTCATCGACCGATATTCAGACCTTATCCTCCTTCTGTCGTTTTTGATTTACTATTTAAAAAGAGGAGAGTCATCCCTGGCCATTCTTACCGCCTGGGTCAGTATTGGAACAGCCCTTATCCCCTATGTAAGGGCAAGGGCAGAAGCTGCTCAAATCGCCTGTCATACCGGACTCATGGAACGAGCGGAGAGAATTATCTTTCTTTCCATCGGTGTCCTCTTCGATTGGATGAAGCCCGTACTCTGGTTAATGGCTATCCTCACCCATTTTACAGTCCTTCAGAGAATCTATGACGTGTGGAAAAAACTTTGTGCCACCGATTCCCGATAGAGGAGGAAGGGTTCATCGCTTATTTTCAACCATTTTTTTGATTTCAAATAGAAGAGTCTGAGCCAAATCCCTTTCTTTAACTTTTCTTATGATTTCTCCCTTTTTAAAAAGAAGTCCAACCCTTTTCCCGCAGGCGATTCCAACATCTGCCTCCCTGGCCTCTCCTGGCCCATTGACGACACAGCCCATGATGGCAACCGTAAGAGGAGTAGAAAATTCTTGGACTCCTCTCTCCACCCTTTCAACGATCCCCATGAGATCCACTTCGCACCTTCCACAGGTTGGACAGGAGATAATCTCAATTCCTCGTTCACGAATTTTTAAGGCCCTGAGAATCTCGTAACCAACGCGAACCTCCTCAACAGGGTCTCCAGTCAGTGAGACTCGAAGGGTGTCTCCAATCCCTTCACTGAGGAGCATCCCAATTCCAAGAGCCGATTTAACCACAGCACCTGAACCTTTCCCTGCCTCTGTAATTCCCAGATGAAGGGGATAATCGGTCTCTTTAGAAAATTCTCTATAGGCCTCCACCGTCGTAGGAACATCAGAGGCCTTTAATGAAACCTTGATAAGGTTAAACCCAAGGTCCTCCATGGATTCGATGGTACGCAGTGCACTCAGGACCATGGCTTTTGGAGTGGGTCGCCGAAACCTCTTGAGTAAATCCTGTTCCAAGGATCCTGCATTCACCCCAATCCGAATGGGAATGGAGCGGGCTTTGGCTTCTAAGACGATTCGCTGAAGGGCCTCCCTCCCCCCAATGTTTCCTGGATTGATTCGAAGGCCATCGGCTCCAAACTCCATAGCCTTTAGAGCCAATTGGGGGTGAAAGTGAATATCCGCAATAAGAGGAAGCCTGATCTCCTTCTTAATCTTTGAAATCGCCTGAGCCGCTTCTTCATCTAATACCGCCACCCTCACGATCTCGCATCCTGCCTCCTCAAGTCGCTGGATCTGTCGGACCGTTTTGGGAACATCTCGGGTATCCGTTTTTGTCATGGACTGAACCGAGATGGGGGCACTGCCTCCAATTCTTACAGAGCCCACCCTGATCTGCCGCGTTTTCCTTCGTCTCATGGGTTAAGGAAGAAAAAAGAGATGGGATTATGTTCCCTTCTCCCAGGAGGCCAAATAGTGTTGTTGTTCCTCGGTGAGTTGATCAATCTCAATCCCCATTGAAAGAAGTTTCAATTGTGCCACCTTCTGATCGATCTCGATAGGAACGGGGTAGACCTTCTGCATTAACGTAGAATGATGTTGGGCCAAGTATTCCGTGCAGAGGGCCTGATTGGCGAAACTCATATCCATAACGCTGGAAGGATGTCCTTCTGCCGAAGCCAGGTTCACTAATCTCCCTTCCCCTAAGAGGTAGAGTCTTCGACCATTTTCGAGGCGAAACTCCTCTACAAAATCGCGAATCACTCGTTGTGAAATGGTGATCTCCTTCAGCCCGGGAAGATCCAGTTCTACATTAAAGTGGCCGGAGTTTGCCACAATGGCTCCATCCTTCATTTTAAGAAAATGATCCTTTCGGATCACATGGAGATTGCCAGAAACCGTACAGAAAATATCTCCCACTTCGCTTGCCTGAGCGATCGGCATGACTCGATATCCATCCATCACGGCCTCCAGAGCCCTAAGAGGGCTGACCTCTGTGATGATCACATTGGCCCCCATCCCTCTGGCCCTCATCGCCAGACCCTTCCCGCACCACCCATATCCAGAGATTACAAAGGTCGCCCCAGCCAACAGACGGTTCGTGGCCCGAAGAATCCCATCAATGGTAGATTGTCCTGTCCCATAACGGTTATCAAAAAAATGTTTGGTCTCGGCATCATTGACCGCAAGGATAGGAAACTTCAATACTCCTGACTTCTCCATCGAACGAAGCCGAATGACCCCTGTCGTGGTTTCTTCTGTCCCCCCTATGACTCCCTTGACCAACTGCTCTCTCTCGCGAGGGGAGAGTCCTTCAGCCCATCTTCGAATGGGAGCGGGGAGTTCTCCCCATTTCCTTAAGGCGATGAAATGGAGCGAAGAGACTAGGTCTGCTCCGTCGTCCATGGTGAGATTGGGGAAAAAGGCCAACGCCTGTTGGATATGTTGATAATACGTTTCGTTGTCTTCTCCTTTGATTGCAAAAACCGGTACCCCTAATTCTTTGACCAAATAGGCAGCGACATCATCCTGTGTGCTTAAGGGATTAGAGGCACAAAGACTCACCTGGGCGCCTCCGGCTAAGAGCGTCCTCATGAGAACCGCAGTTTCTGTGGTCACATGGAGACAGGCCGAAAGACGTTTTCCCCTAAGAGGTTTCTCCTTCTCAAAACGCTCCCGAATCATCGTTGAAACGGGCATCGCCATCTCCGCCCATTCCATCCTAAGACGTCCCTTTTCTGCCAGTGAAATATCCTTGATATCATAATCCATGGTAACTCCTAACCCCTTCCCTTAAGGATTTAAAGTCCTGAGGCCTTCCTCAGATCTTCGGCTCGATGGGTGCTCTCCCATGTAAATTCGGGTTCGTTCCTTCCAAAATGACCATAGCAGGCTGTCTTCTTATAAATCGGCCTGAGGAGGTCGAGGTATTTGATGATGGCCTTGGGTCTTAGGTCAAACTGATCCCGAATGATTTTAGCGATCCGGTCGGGAGGGATCTTAGAAGTCCTCGAGGTATCGATCATCAATGACACAGGCTCTGCTTTTCCAATCGTGTAGGCAATCTGAACCTCACACTTTTCAGCAAGCCCTGCGGCTACCACGTTCTTGGCAATGTGTCGGGCCATATAGGAAGCGCTTCGATCCATCTTGGAAGGATCCTTCCCAGAAAAGCAACCCCCTCCATGGCTACCCACTCCACCATAGGTATCCACAATGATCTTTCTTCCCGTAAGACCACAATCCGCCTTTGGACCACCGATCACAAAACGACCGGACGTGTTAATATAATATTTCGTGTGGTTATCCCTAAGATGTTCTGGGATGACTTTAAAGATGACCTCCTCACGGATTCCCTCGATCAAGGTTTGGTTGCTGACTTCTGGAGTATGTTGCGCAGCAATCACCACGGAGTCCACCCGGATGGGCTTTCCATTAATATACTGGATCGTCACTTGGGATTTTCCATCAGGTCTTAGAAAATCGAGAATCTTCTTCTTACGGACTTCGGCCAATCGTTGCGTCAATCGATGGGCAAATATGATGGGCATGGGCATCAGTTCCGGGGTTTCATCGCAAGCATACCCGAACATTAAGCCCTGATCCCCTGCTCCCTGCTCGTGATCTTCTGATTCATCCACCGCTCCTTTGATGTCTGGAGACTGTTCGTCAATCGAGGTGATGACCGCACAGGTTTCCCAATCAAACCCCATGGCAGAATCACAATATCCAATCTCTCTAATAGTATCCCTTACAATCGTCGGCATGTGGACATAGCAGGAAGTGCTAATCTCTCCTGCAATGATGGCCATCCCTGTGGTCACCAAGGTTTCACAGGCAACTCGGGCCACAGGGTCCTGGGCGATGATCGCATCCAGGATGGCATCGGAAATCTGATCGGCCACCTTATCAGGATGGCCTTCGGTGACTGATTCTGAAGTGAATAAAAAATCTGTCATTGCCATAATCTCTCTCCTTCTTTCATCTCTTTTTGTCTTCCATATATCCTTTCAAAAAATCTTTAGGGTATCTCTCCGCGATCCAATGTCTGACATAAGATTCAATCTCTGAAGCGGTTGAAAACTGGAAAATCTTTTCCACCAGAGTGAGGGTTTCCTCAAACCTCGACATTCGAAGGATTCTCTTCACTTTGGGGATGGCCACCGGATGCATGCTGAATTCATCTAAACCCATCCCCAATAGGATGAGGGTATAGGCCGGCTCAGCCGCCATCTCTCCACAGATGGCCACTGGAATATTCCTTTGATGAGCAGATTGAACCACTCCTCGAATACTCCTTAAGATAGCAGGATGAAGGGGTTCATATAAGTAGGAGACATGCTCATTGATCCTATCCACCGCCAAGGAGTATTGGATCAGGTCGTTGGTCCCAATGCTGAAAAAGTCAACCTCCTGGGCCAACAGGTCGGCGATGAGGGAGGCCGAAGGGATCTCAATCATCGCACCGATGGGAAGGTTTGGATCAAAGGGGATTTTTGCTTTCGTTAAACCCTTCTTCACCTCCTCGAGGATGGCCTTGGCTCTGCGGATCTCATTGATTCCCGAGATCATAGGAAAAAGAATTCTTAATTTTCCATAGGCGCTCGCTCTCAAAATTCCTCTCAATTGGGTTTTAAAAATATCCATTTCCTTGAAACTAAACCGAATGGCCCTCAACCCCATGGCTGGGTTCATCTCATTATCCTTCGAGTAATTGGAAAGGAATTTATCTCCCCCGATGTCCAGCGTTCGGATGGTAGCCATGGCTGGGTAAACCTTCTCGGCTAATTGACGATAGGTCTGAAAATGCTCCTCTTCGGTCGGCAGTTCCTTCCGATTGAGGTAAAGAAGTTCTGTCCGGTAGAGCCCGATTCCTTCAGCGCCATACATCTTGGCAGAGGGAACTTCATCCACCATTTCAATATTGGCCTGCAGGAGAACCCGAACCCCGTCTCGTGTTTCAGCAGGGAGGGTGGCATATTTCAAGACATCCCTCTCCACGGCCCTAATCCGTTTTTTTCGCTGAAGCAGGGATTGGGAAACTTCTTCGGTGGGGTTAATGACGACCTCACCTGACTCGCCATCGATGACCAGCAGATCTCCTCCGTTAATCAGGGAGGTGGCCACCTCCAATCCGACCACGGCTGGAATGCCTAACGATCGAGCAAGGATAGCAGTATGGGAGACCCTCCCTCCAATATCGGTGATAAATCCTGCCACCTGCTTCAGGTTCATCTGGATGGTGTCGGCAGGAGAAAGGTCGTGGGCCACAACGATGACCTTCCCTTTAATTCGGGTGATGTCATCGTGTTTCTTTCCCAGGAGATTTCTATAGACCCTTGAAGACACATAATGGAGGTCGCTTCGACGTTCTCTGAGGTACTCATCCTCAATGGTTTTAAAAGCGGTATCCAATTTCTCCAGGGTGAGATCCAGGGCCCATTCGGAATTAATTTTCCTCTTCCGGATGAGGTTGATCGTATCTTGAATCAACATCTGGTCATCAAGGATCATCAAGTGGACATCAAGGATGAAGGCATGTCGTCGCACTTCAGGATCCAAGATCTTCTCTTTGATCTCCAAGAGTTGATCCTTGGAAAGTTGAATGGCCCTGAGAAACCGATCCACCTCTGCCTCTACTTCCTCTGGGGAGATCCGTTTCTGTGGCATCCGGACTTTTCCCCGTTCCACAAGATAGGCCTTCCCCATGACAATTCCAGGTGAGGCACCAACTCCCTGAATCAATTTGTTAATCTGTTGTCGGACCGCCATGGTTACTCTTCTCCAAACCGGTTCTCTATCAATTCCCCAAGGGCCTTGATGGCCTGGGCTGAATCCTTTCCCACTGCCTTCACCGTAATTTTCGAGCCCTTGGAAGCAGCCAACATAAGAATGCCCATGATCGATTTTCCGTTCACCTCTAACCCATCTTTCTCGATGGTGATTTCTGAGGAAAACCGATTGGCCATTTTGACTAACAGGGCAGCCGCCCGTGCATGAAGTCCTAACCGATTTCCAATCGTATACGTCGCTACTTCCATTCTAATGATTCAAGGTTTAGGCGACCTTATTGATCTCCCAATAAGACACTCCAACTCAACCCGTTAACTCTTCTTCTTATCCAGTCGCTTTTTAAGGACTTCGCTGGCAAGATTGATGTTTCTCTGTCCATAATCCGTGATATAGAGAGCCAACTGCTCGAGGTCCATATCGTTCTGATAGGTGGCCAATTTTAGTAACATGGGAAGGTTGACTCCTGTGATCACATCGATCTTCTTCTCTTCCAAAAAAGAAAGGCTAATATTAGAAGGAGTTCCTCCATACATATCGGTCAAGATCAGAATGCCTTGGCCTCCGTCGACTTTCCGGATGGCCTCAATGATCTTCTCGCGGATCTGTTCGAAGCTCTCTTTGGGATCGATGGACACAGACTGAAATTGCTTGAGCTCCTCTCCCACTACCAATTCCGCAGCAGCAATCAACTCCCTTCCCAAATTACAATGAGTCACTACAATCACCCCCACCATTTTCTTCTCACCTCTTTTCCGCATCGCGGTGTTGGATGGTCAGGACAGTCCCCCCTTGCTGGAGTTCCTCACGAAGCATCTCTGCTAATCGATTGACGATCACGATCGACCGGTGTCTCCCCCCTGTGCATCCCAGGGCAATGGTCAGATGGGTCTTCCCCTCCCTCTCATATAACGGAATAAGAAACCTTAGGAATTCTTGGACCCGCTTTAAAAACTCCTGGGTTTCCTCCCATTGGAGGACATATTCTGCTACTTTGGGATCATCTCCGCTCAATCGTTTCAGTTCCTCCACGAAATAAGGATTCGGTAAAAACCGAACATCGAGTAAAAGGTCGGCCTCGTGAGGAATCCCAAAACTGTATCCGAAAGACAGAAGGGTAACGGTCATCTTTCGATGGTCCAATCCTTCCTGGGCATATCTCTGAATCCTCTCCCTTAACTGGTGAACATTAAAAGACGATGTATCAATCACCTGGTTAGCCATATCTCGGATTCCCTGAAGTCTCTCTCTCTCCAAATGGATTCCCTCTCCAATTGACCGCTGAACCGCTAAGGGATGCTGACGTCTCGTTTCACTGTAACGCCTCATGATCACCTCATCAGAAGAATCTAAAAATAGGACCTCAATCGGGTATCCTTTTTTTTGAAGGCCTCTGATGATCCTCCACGATTCCTCAAACGGGTCTTTCCTATCAATGGCCCCACCCCTCTCCTGGCCCTCCTGATTTGGAAGGAAGCGGATTTCTGAATAGGACATTGCACCCCGGATATCCTCTACCACCGCGACCTTTGAAATTTTACCCCCGGATTGCTCGCAAAGTTCTAAGAATTTAGGCAAAAGAAGAATGGGAAGGTTATCCACACAAAAGAAACCGATATCCTCTAAGGCTTTAATAGCCGTCGTCTTTCCAGACCCCGAAAGGCCACTGATGAGAATCACCCGAATGTGGTTCACTCCACCTCACCCTCGACCTCGGATTTAACCCCCTGGTTTTCTTCGATCTTACGTTGAACCCTTTTTTCAAACTCTAAAGCAGAATCATATCCCATCCCCTTCAGGAGGTGATTGCGGGCTGCCACTTCGATAATCGTGGTCAAGTTTCGGGCAGGGGAAACCGGAATTCTTAACATGGGGAGTTCCACATTGAGGATTGAAAATTTTTCTTCTTCAAATCCCAATCGATCGTACTCCTGGTGGGTGTCCCAATCGACCAGTTCCAGAACCAATTCGACCTTCTTTCGCTCCCGGATAGCCTCAACCCCAAAAAGGCTTCGAATATTAATAATCCCCAACCCTCGAATCTCCATATGGTGCTGGATGACCTCAAATCCACTCCCAATCAGAGTATCCGGTGGGTGTTTCTGGATAGAGACCATATCGTCTGCAACCAATCGATGACCCCTCAGCACCAGGTCTAACGCACATTCGCTTTTCCCAATTCCGCTTCTTCCCAAAATGAGAACCCCAACTCCAAAAACATCCATGAGAACGCCATGGATGCTGGTGGTAAGGGCCAATCGTTCCTCTAAAAACTTCGTCACCCTCTCAATGAAATCAAACGAACGAAGGTTTGTTTGGAAAAGAGGAATTCCTTTCTCATCCGCTTTCTTAACGAGCAGTTCTGGAATCTCCAGACTGTGGGTGACGACCAAACAGGACAGATCAAGATTTGAGATCTGGTGGATCACCTCCTCCTTCTTTTCAGGAGAGAGGGTTTGAAAATAAGCCATCTCCGTATTTCCGATCACTTGGACCCGTTCGGGGTTCACAAACCGAACAAATCCTGTTAAGGCCAATCCCATTTTCTGAACCTGGGGTTGCGTAATTTTTCTTTTTAAACCCTTTCTCCCTGCCACCAGGGTCAGGCCTAAATGGTATTTCTTATCCTCCTTTAACTTTTGAACTAAAATTTCAGCCATCGCTACCCCAAGGGGTTATGGTCGTTCCCTCTCTCGATCAACTCAATACTTCTCATCCTCTTCAAAGATGATCCGAAAAAGTTCGTTTTGGGTCTTGGCCTCCATCAATCGTTTCTTAAAGGAAGTATCTTTGAGCAGGGTGACAATCCGACTTAAAAGTTTTAGGTTATTCACCGCTGAGTCTTCTGGCGCCATGACCAGAAAGAATACCCGACTGGGTTTATGGTCAATGGAATCAAAATCGACCCCTTCCATCGAGCGGCCAAATGAGATAAAAAAAGTCTTTAAATGTTTTAATCGTCCATGGGGAATAGCCACTCCCTCCCCAATCCCTGTCGATCCCAATTTCTCCCTCTCCAGAAGGACCTGAACCAGATCTTCTTCGCAAGAGACCCCGCAGGGTTTTACCAAGACCGAAGAGAGTTCTTTCAATACCGAGGGTTTATCTTTTCCCTTCAATTCTGGAATGACCCACTCCTCCCTCAAATAGTCCCTGATCTTCATTTCTTTTCTATTCTCCCCTGTAGCCATTATTAAAAGATCTAAGCTCATACGGGCGAAATAGGAATTTACGGGGGATAGGGCTCAATCCACTCCACCCTTCCCTCTTTATTTCGATACAGGGCATTCATCACGCCTGAATCCGAATGAATAAAAAAGAGGACTTCCTTCTGGTCAAGATGAAATTGAGCAACCGCCTCATCCAAGGACATCGGTTTGACCCGAACCCTCCTTCTCTGGATCGATGAGA
>CAZFDM010000303.1:0-13955 GCA_964517975.1 uncultured Syntrophaceae bacterium | reverse complement strand
AAAATATTTGAAATTTAACAGACTTGTCATCCTGAACTCGTTTCAGGATCTCACCTTTTGGACAAAACAAGATGCTGAACCAAGTTCAGCATGACACCATTTGTTCTCAAGTGTTAGAGATAAATTCTCAGATTTAAACATGTAAGAATCTAAATCTTAAATATTTAATCTGAACCCTGCGTGAAAATGTCATTCTCGTGAAAACGCCTGCCTGCGGTAGGCAAGGGAATCCAGAAAAATTTTGAAAAACCTGGACTCCTGCCTCTTCAGGAATGACAAATGAAAAGTTTTAAAAAAACCTCACTCAATATTAGGTTTTTGGCGCCTCACCCTTACCCTCCCCAGCGGAGGAGTTGAGTGTGTTTTGGGTTTAGAATTCCATCCTTACGAGATATCTTCAATAATCCTCTGAACGACTTCAATAGGATCTGTGGCCTCCCGAATGGGCCGTCCGATGACCAGATAGTCTGCCCCTGCGGTAATCGCTTCCTTGGGGGAGAGGGTTCTTTTCTGGTCATCCTTTTTATCCCCTGGAGCACGAATGCCAGGCGTCACAATAAGAAAATCCTTACCACATTTTTCTCGAATAATACCGATTTCCTGAGGTGAGGCCACTACCCCATCGACTCCCGCCTCCTTTGCAAGAAGGGCAAGACGGCCGACTGCTTCTAAGATTGGACCTTTCAATCCAACCTCTTTTAACGTCCCTTCATCCATGCTCGTCAGAAGGGTGACCGCTAAGATGATCGGTTTAGGGATGGCGAGGTTTTTGGCCACTGCCCTTGAGGCCTCGACCGTCTTTTTCATCATTTCAAATCCTCCAAGGGCGTGAAGGTTAAACATTGTTACCTGATGTTTGGTTGCCTCCTCTCCTGCTTTGGAAACCGTGTTTGGAATGTCATGGAATTTCAGATCGAGAAAGACCTTCTGCCCTTTCTGCCGGATCATATCGATCACCTTTGGCCCCGCATGGGTAAAGAGTTGTTTGCCTACCTTAAAGAGTCCAACATGATCTTTTAACAGATTCACCCACCGCTGAGCTTCTCGAAAATGCTCGACATCGAGAGCAAAAATAATCCTTTCTTTAGGCTGCTTCATTAGGGGTTCCTTCTAAAAGACCCTTCCTAAACGACCTCATCATATAAGGGTTAAGGAGAGGCTGTCAATGTAAATTTTTTAGGTTTTTCATCGCCCTCCTTTACAAGATTGTAGGGTAAGGGTTTATCCCTTACCTCAATAAAAATATTGAGTAGGGTAAGGGCTTGTCCCTTACCTCAATAATTCATAGGGTAAGGGTTTATCCCTTACCAAGAAGCGGTAAGCCACAAGGGCTTACCCTACGAAAAAATATTCAATAATTCAATTATTAGCAAAATAAAATGATCAATGTCCGAATCTTACCCTCCCATATAAAAAGGACTTTTTCAGAGGCTCTTTTTTAGGTCTTTCATCGCCATCCTTTACAAGCAAAGAGTTTTTTGGTATAGGGTTTGTTAAAGATCATAAAAGGGGAAAAACCATGGTCTTAGACCATAAGAAGATCAATGAAGAGAATCGAAAGATCCGTTTCCTCCGTTACTTAGTTGACTTTACCCTTCTCTCCATTCAGCAAAATGACCTCACCCTTGAAGAGGCGTTGAAGATAGTGGAGGATGTAAAGAGGGTTGCCCTTGGATTCTTTCCCGAAAAGGAAGGGGCATTCGAGTTGATCTATCGTCCCCGTTTTTATCGAGCCATTAGGGAACGATTTGGATTTAACCTGCCATTTCCTGAGCAATCATCTCCTTAATTTTCTTGATGGCCTCTTCCTTTTTGGATAAAAAGACTTCACCTGTCCTTCTCTTTTTGATCTCCACCAGGCCCTTCTTTAAATTTCTCTCCCCAAGGGTAATTCTTAATGGAATTCCAATGAGGTCTGCGTCTTTGAATTTTACTCCTGGGGTCTCTTCTCGGTCATCATAGAGCACTTCTATCTTTTCCTCTGACAGAGCATGATAAAGTTGGTCTGCGGTTTCCCTCAATAAGTCTATCTTGATGTTGACAGGGAGCAAGAGCACTTGGAATGGAGCGATGGCCATCGGGAAGACGATCCCATCTTTATCGTAATACTGTTCGATGGCTGCTGCTACCGTCCTTCCAATTCCTATCCCATAACAGCCCATCACGATCTCTTTTTCCATTCCCCGCTCATCCAAATAGGTAGCGCCCATGGCCTGACTATATTTTGTGCCGAGTTTGAAGGTATGTCCCACTTCGATTCCCTTATCAATCCTGGTCTCTCCCCCACAGAGCGGGCAGAGGTCTCCAGGCAAAAATTTCCTGAGATCCATAAATTGAGACACTTCAAAATCCCTTCCCAGATTGACATTCAGGAGATGATAATCCCTCTCATTGGCGCCTGTGACAAAGTTAACCATGTCCTCAATATCCAGATCGGCAAAAATCGGAATGGAGAGACCCAGGGGGCCGGCAAACCCTTTTGGGGCATGGGTGACCTCTTCCACCTTCTCATCGTTGGCCAGTTGAAGGTGTTGCGTTTTCAGAATCGCTTTTAGTTTTCTCTCACTGATCTCATGATCCCCTCGGACGAGTACGGCCACACACCCTTTATCCGTCTCAAAGATAAGGGTTTTCACCAAGTCCTGAGGAGAGACCCCAAGAAATTGAGTGACCTCTTCTACTGTCCGTTGATTGGGGGTGAGAACCTTTCGAAGGGATTTAAAGGGGGCGCGTTGGCCCATTTTTTTTCGTCTTTTAAACTCTGCCCTTTCCACATTTGCTGCATAGGAACATTGGGTACAACTGACAATGGTCTCTTCCCCGGTTTCCGCAAGGACCATAAATTCGTGTGAAAAGGAGCCCCCGATTAGTCCGGATTCTGCCTCCACCACCTTAAAGGTTAACCCGCACCTTCTAAAGATTCGGGAGTAGGCGTTCACCATTTTTTGATAACTCTGATCCCCTCCCTTTTCATCTAAATCAAAACTGTAAGCATCTTTCATCAAAAATTCTCGCGCCCGCATGAGGCCAAACCGTGGCCGGATCTCGTCTCTAAATTTGGTCTGGATCTGGTAAAGGTTAAGCGGCAATTGACGGTAAGAACGGATCTCCTTTCTGGCAATATCGGTAATGACCTCTTCATGGGTTGGGGCAAGACAACAATCCCGATTGTGCCGATCTTTAAAACGGGCCAATTCCTTTCCATACTCCTCCCATCGGTGGCTCTCCTGCCAAAGCTCTGCAGGTTGAACAAAAGGAAGGAGAACCTCCAGGGCACCTGCCCGGTTCATCTCCTCCCGGATGATCGCTTCGAGTTTTTGGATCACCCGCAGGCCAAACGGGAGGTAATTGTAAATCCCAGAGGTCAGTTTTCGAATCATCCCTGCCCTGAGCATTAGTTGGTGGCTGACGACTTCAGCCACCGAGGGAACTTCCTTCAGGGTAGGAAGAAAATATTGGGAATATCGCATTGCATCTCTCCTCTCATGTATGAGATGGCAAAAGAGGGTATTCCATTCTTCTCTGGATCGGGGAGAAAAAATTAAATCATCTCTTTACAAAATCCCCTCAAAATGATTACACTAATGGCTATAAAAATTCAAACCCCAAAATCAATTCGTTAGGAGAGAACCTCCATTTCTTTTTTAGAATGATGAAACGCCTGCCTCCTTTTCACTGGCTTACTTTTTTCTTTCTTCTCGGGTTAATCCTTGTTTCCATCATTTTTCATGGCCAGATTCCAAAATGGCAATTTCTTCTCCTCAACTACCTTTTTCTTTTAGGTCTTCTCCTTATCTTAAATCTCTCTTTGTATCGTGGGGAAAGGGGAAAAGCCAAGAGATTCCTCTTCTATTTTTCGCCTATTTTATTTGTGATTCTCATCTATGAATCTCTTGGAAATCTCATCCAGCATCTTCGCCCGGACATTGATCCTTGGTTGATTCACATCGATTTCCTGATATTCGGAGTTCATCCCACGCTCTGGATGGAGCAGTGGATTGTTCCTTGGCTTACCGATCTCATGTCTATTGCCTATGGAAGTTATTATTTCATTCCGGTCTCCCTCATCACCGTTCTCTATTGTAAAGATAAGCTCCCCGAATTGGAGCGTTCCATCTTTATTCTACTCTTCGGCTATTACGCCTCCTTTATTGGATATATCCTCTTCCCAGCCATTGGTCCCCGTTTCACCATGGCCCATCTCTATTCTGTTCCCCTTGAGGGGAGTTTCCTCACCGATGTGGTCAGGGATGTATTAAACCTCCTCGAACATAATAAGAGGGACTGCATGCCCAGTGGACATACCCAGATGGTCCTCATGACCTTAAGTCTTGCCTATCGTTATGAGAGGGTCCTTTTTTACATCCTTTTCCCACTCGTCTGTGCCCTGATCCTCTCAACTGTTTATTTGAGGTATCACTATGTGATTGACCTCATCGTGGGGGGAGGATTTGCCATAGGTTGTTTGGCCATTGCCCCCCGCCTCTATGAGGCCTGGAAGAAGACTCATAATGGACTTTCATAAATCCTGTAGGTCTTATAGCGTCTTCCTCCCAATGATTCAATTCCATGTTGCATGAGGTGGTTATTCTCAAGAATCCATGAACACTCAGCAGATTCAAACCCTTTTTGGAGTCCATTCTTTACTGTCTCGGCATAGAGAAGCCCTTCTGCCCCCTTTTTTTGAAAACCCTGTTTTATTCCAAGTAACATCATTCGAATGGTCTTGATCTTTCTTCGGTAATAGAGGTATTTCATTCCTCCAATGAGACCTATCTTCCCATTGAGATGTTTAAGGACCTGATTATAATCCGGAAGGGCAACGGAGAAGCCAATGGGCTCTTCTTTCAAGTAGACGAAGAGAACCAAGTCAGGGATGACCAATGGGATCAGGATCTTTGCCAGATCATCAATCTCCTCCTCCGTCATCGGTACAAACCCCCAGTTTCTGCTCCAGGCTTGATTGTAAATTCCCTTAATGATCTTTAATTCTTCCTCCATCTCGTTGAGCCTTATAGGTCGAATCCAGAGATTGGGCTCCCTTTTTTTGACTAACTCCTTAATTCGTAATAATCTTTTATCCACCAGAGTGGATTTCTCGACCAGGTAGGCATAGAGGTCCATAGCCTTTTTCCACCCCAAATTTTCTATGAAAGAGCAGTAATAGGGAGGGTTATAAGGCATCATGAGGCATGGAGAGGATTGCCACCCCTCAATTAAAAGCCCACATTCATCATTGGTGGATGGGTTCATCGGGCCAAGGGCCTTTTGCATGCCTTTCCCCTTTAACCACTCTTTGACTTTTGAAAAGAGAGACTCAGCAATCTCCAACTCTTCCATCGATTCAAAGAATCCAAAGAATCCTACCTTTTCTTGATGAAATTCGATATAGTGATGATCGATGATCCCAGCGATCCTTCCAACAACCCTATCCTCTCGATAAGCCAGAAAGAGCGCCATCTCGGCATGGGAATGGAAAGGGTGATCTGGACTCAACTTGTAAAGTTGGTCTTTGATGAGGGGAGGAACCCAATAGCGGTCTCCCCGATAGATAGCCCAGGGGAGTTGGATGAAGGAGATCAGATCTTTTTTATTTTTTACCTCTTCGACGTGAACTTCTTGACTTGCCATTCCATTGGATTCCGTTAGATTATGCCCATCTGCTTTCCTATCATTTCAAAGGCCTCCAGGACCCTGTCCAGTTGTTCTTGGGTATGGGTGGCCATATAACTTGTTCTGAGAAGCTCCCTGCCTGGGGGGACTGCAGGACTCACCACGGGGTTGACAAAAATGCCCTGTTCGAAGAGGCGTTTGCACATTTCATAGGTCTTCAGATCATTTTTAATGATGATGGGGATGATCGGGGTTTCGCTCAAACCCGTATCAAAACCAAGGGCCTTATAGCCAGAGAGCATCTTTCGGGTGTTCCTCCAGAGTTGTTCTCTGAGTTGGGGTTCTTCTTCAATGATGTCCAGTGCTGCACTGACCGAGGCAACGAGTGCAGGAGGGAGGCTGGCACTGAAGATCATAGACCGGCCGATGTGTTTAATGTAGTTAATCACATCCGCAGACCCTACGACAAAACCTCCAATCGCTGCGAGCGATTTGCTATAGGTGCCCATAATCAGGTCGATCTGGTCCTCTAATCCAAAGTGCTCTGCGGTTCCACGGCCACCCTTCCCTAAGACGCCTATTCCATGGGCATCATCCACCATGATCCTTGCTCCATAAGCCTTTGCTAATTTTACAATGGGTGGAAGGTCCGCAATATCTCCCTCCATGCTGAACACCCCATCCACAATGATCAACTGTCCTTTATTTTTTGTACTTTCGAGAACCCTTTCCAAATCATTCATATCATTATGTCGAAATTTCTTCACCTGACCAAAAGAGAGACGACAGCCATCGATGATGCTTGCATGATCATATTTATCAATGATGGCTACATCGTTTCGACCTAACAGGGCGGAGATGGTTCCCAGATTGGTTTGATAACCGGTGGCAAAGACCAGGGCAGCTTCCTTTCTGAAAAAGCGAGCCAATTTTTCTTCCAACTCTTCGTGCAGTTCAAGGTTACCATTAAGAAACCGTGAGCCTGCGCAACCGCTCCCAAACTTCTCCACAGCCTCAATCGCTGCTGCCTTCACCCTGGGGTGATTGGTAAGGCCAAGATAATTGTTCGAACCAATCATGATGACCTTTCTTCCATTGACCACTACTTCCGAGTCTTGAGGGGATTCAATCTTTCTAAAGAAGAAATAAAGACCACTTCCCTTCACCTTTTGATAAGTTTCCAAAACTTTTTGACATTTTTCAAAAACATCCATGAGATCACCTCGATTTCTTGGTTACAACCATTTTTCTTTTTTATACCAATCAAAGGTCAATTGCGCTCCTCGGAAAAGGGGAAATTGAGGATGAAACCCGAGCACGGTTCTGGCCTTGGTGATATCGCACGTCCAGTTCCTTTGAACCATTTCTCTTGCCTTTCCTTTATTGATCAGAGGAGGTTTTTTTGAGAATTTGGAAAGGTATTCAGAAAAAAAAGCGATTCCCAAGATCATCTGCTTGGGCACTCGAAGACGAAGTGTGCGGACTCCCATCACCTGAGCGAAGGTATCCCCCACCTCACCCATTCGATAGGAATGACCATCAGAGAGAAAGAAAATCTCTCCACTTTTTGTTTGGGGCTCTGTGGCCCTGAAGATGGCTTGGATCACATCCTCCACATAACATAGGCTGATATGCTGGAGAGCTCCTGTAAGGCAGGGATTAATCCTTTTTGAAAGGCATTTAAAAAAAGAATAGATATCCCGATCTCTGGGTCCGTAGACCGCAGAGGGTCGAAGGATGATAAGAGGAAGTTCATGGGAGTGAGCGAGGGCAAACTCCTCACCCATCCATTTGCTCTGGCCGTAGGGAGAGATGGGTTCGCAAGGGTCTGATTCTTTTCTACTCCCATTGCGAGAGGGACCTGCAGCCGCCTGGCTTGAGAGATAGACCAATTTCTGGATGTGAGGATTCTTTTCAAGAACAGCCATCACAAGATTTTTGGTTCCAATCGCATTCACCTCAAAATAGGTTTTCTCTTTTATCGCTTTGGTCACCCCGGCAAGATGATAAATTTGATCCATGCCTTTTACAGCCTTTCTCAATGAATCTTTATGGGTGATGTCGCCTTGAACCACTTCCACAGGGAGATTCTTAAGCCACTTCAGTTCTTCTGGCTTTCGCAAAAGACACCGAACCTGGATTCCTTTTTTGAGAAGACCTTCTGTCAAATGGCTTCCAATAAACCCTGTGGCTCCTGTGACTAAGGCCTTCACATTTAATTCCTCTTATTTAAGTTTTAAGATTTTATCTGTTTTCAGGGAATTGTCAAGGAGAATCCAACGAGGGTTCGAATATCGGTGATTCGATCAAGGATCGGTCCATTCACTCCATCCTTCCCCAAAGTCAAATCAGAGACAATGACCCTTCCTATCTTTTCCATTCTAAATCCACCTCTTCCCACCTTCTGAATTCCATGGATACTGTGAATCACATAATAGTTCCCTTTATCTTTCCCCAAATAGAGCATGATATGACCCGGGAATCGAAGAAGGGTTGCTAAAGGTGGAGCCTTATCTAAGAGGTCTTTTATACTTACAGGGGGATCTTCCCCTTCCCTCAGAAGAGGAACTCCAATCAGGGCTTGGAGTTTTGAGTTTCGTGGCATAAGGAATCCAAAGGTCGAGAAGATATCCATAATGAACCTTGAACAATCTCTTCCTCCAAACATCTCTCCCCACCCGTAAGGTTCGTGAAGCATTTTGAATGCTTGACGAGCAATATTTTCTTGAGTATAGGGAAGAAATCCTCGATGAACTCCATCCTTTTTTGAGATATATCCTTTTCCAAATGTTAAGGATCCATTATTTTCTCGAATGGGGATTTTAATAATATAGTAAGGGGAAGCCTTTTTAGATTTTTCTGAAGGACTTATAAATGGAAAAGAAGATCCCATCTGGGCAGTAAAGAGTTTCTGTTTGAGATGGGGGTCACCATAGATATTAACGAAACTATCTGTAATGACACACCGGTCTTCCATTTTTTCATACTCAATAGCGTCCCCCTTTTCTCTGGCTATGGCGATATCTGAGATTCGAATCCATCCACGAATGAAACCGCACTGAACATAAACCCATTGGTTGTCTTTACTTTTATGAAATATCCCCACCAAAGCCCCAGGAGAGATAGAGGAGTGTTGGAACCGATCAAACCCATAATGGTTAGGAGAGGTAAGGGAGGCCTCTTGGGTTGGAAAGACTCGAATATCCGTCCGTTTGACAATGATGCCAAATCTGAGAGGGGTTATTTCTCTTAACGAGTCCTGATTCCAATTTTCTTTTAGAAGATTCCAAAAAGCCTCTCCAAGAGGATATCCATCTCTACCATACCGAACCTCCTCGGTCTTTCCAAATCCTTCCCAATCTTCTCTTAGAAGGGAAAGGATCTCTTGCCTGCTCCATTCCTCCTTCATCTCTCTTACGTTGCAAAGATAAAGTTCTGGTTTTTTGAGGTGTTCATCATTCATTTTTTGAATTTGATCCAAGGTAAGTAGGATTTGTTTTGGGTTTTTGATTTTTTTTAACCAGAATTCAGGTCTTTCCATTTTTAAAGGGACCTTGTAGGATTCAGGAGAGGCCCAGAGAATGGGTTTGAACGCTAAAAACGTGAAAAGAAAAATGATGAGGATAAAAATAAGTTCTGGATAAGATTTTTTGGCCATAGAATTCAAAATTAAAAACCCGAGATTTTCTGATCTATTATAGAAATCGAATAACCGAGTTTTGGAAAAGTGTCAAATTTTTTTGAGGGCTTATTGACAAATTGAATATTATAAATTATTATAATTTTGATTTTTTCTGGAATTAAATCTTAATGGGTTGCCATTTTTGGTAACTCTTTTTTTTGGATTTGGTCATAAAAATAAATGGTTAATGATTTCAGGGAGTTTAGAATCCAATAGGAAAGGGGGTAGATCGCCATGGTTTGTCAAACCATCAAAGTAGGGACAGAATGCATCTTCATGAAGAAGAATGGCTGTTCCTACAACGGTGGGAGGTGTTATCCCATCGTCGAGGCCTGCAAAGGGTGTGACCGAGTGGTTAGGTATCCGACAGGAGAGTATTGCAAAACCTATTGTGAGCCAGCCATTAAGTGGGCAAAGGGACCTTGCAATTTTGCCACTCATGTCAAAAAGGAAGTCAAAGAAGATAACTTTAAGTTGAACCCTTTGAAGGCTTCAAAGCGAAATGCGACCCAAAGGGCTTAATGACTCTCAGACCATTCTGATAATGGAAGTGAAGTCCTTTTTTAAAGGGTCCCAAATCGAAAGCCCTTCTCTCTCATTTTAGGTTGTGACAAGAGAGGAAGGGCTTATCTATTTTTATCCTCGGTTTTTTTCTCTAAAGAGAAAGGAGATAACTTAAGGGTAATTAAAAAGAAGGAGCCCAGGATTGCACAGACCATAAAGACGGCAATGTGAATCCATAATCCTGTTGCAATCGCTTTATCCTTGGGGAGTCCTACCATTAGGAACCCTATCGTCCATCCTGCTTCCAAAATCCCCCAATTTCCAAATGCGCTAATGGGGAGTATGCTGATGAGGAGAGCAACCGTTGATCCAAACACCACTTTTAAAAATGAGATTTCAATTCCAAATCCCCTCATAAAAGCATAAAACATCCAAAAAACAGAAACCCATGATAAAAGACTGGTAAGGGTGACCTGGAGATAGGTTCTTCTTGCACGGATAGCATAGAAATCCTCTGCAATCTCATGAAGTTTCCTCTGAGCCCATTGAATGGGTTTAAGATCGGTTCTCCCCACCCACTTTGAGATTTTACTTAACACTTTAGAACATCCAACCAAAAGGGTCGTCATATAGAAAAAGATAATCAGGATAAGGGTAATGAATAGAAGGGCAAGAAGGAAAGTAAGTAGGAGGTTGAATTCAAATAGGGTTTGAATCCAGAGGGAAGAGAAGATGAAGGAGACAAGAATGATCAAAAGGTCGTATCCCCTCAAGGCGATCAGGGAGGCAAGTCCTTCAGTGATGGTCGTTTCGGAAATTTTATTTAAGAGATAGGGATAAGCCAGTTCCCCTATCTTGGAGGGAAAGATCATCAGGGATAGGTTATAGAGCACGGAGATGCTGAAAAGTTTTGAAAAGGAGGGAATCTTTGTTCGTATCAGCCACCGATATCGGAGGGACTGAAAGAAAAGAGAAAGAAGGTATACCCCAAATCCTGAAATCGCCCAGAGAGGTTCAATGGTTTTAATAATGAAAGAGATCTCCCGAAGGGATATTTGAGTAAAGAGAAGGAGGAAGATCCCTGCGGTCATCAGAAGGGAGGGAAGCAATCGTTTCAAGGGTAAGGTTCTCCAATTATTTTAATCCGGCCAAGATTGACGCTCATTTTAAAACATGCTAAAAAAATAGACAACCTTTTAAATCAAATCAAAAGTGGGTCTGCCGGCGTAGCTCAGCGGTAGAGCAACTGATTCGTAATCAGTAGGTCGAGGGTTCAAATCCCCCCGCCGGCTCCATTTTACTCGAAATGATGAAGGGTAAATATTCCTTGGGAAGGGATAAGAGGTGAGAATTAAAAAATTCCTTTTAGTTGGCTTAATGTTTATAGGTCTTCTTTTTTTCCTTCCTTCCTGTGCGGTTAATCCCGTAACTGGAAAACAGGAGTTGATGCTTTTAAGTGAGGATGATGAACTCCGTTTGGGTCGTGAGACCGATCGTGAGATTGTCAAACAGTATGGTATCTATGAAGACTCGAAATTAACTGCTTATCTTAACGAGATCTGCCAAAGACTGGCAAGGGTATCCCACCGACCCCAATTGAACTATCAATTCAGAATTCTTGATGCCTCGGTTGTCAATGCATTTGCTGTGCCTGGGGGTTACATCTATTTTAGCCGTGGTATCTTAGCGGTTTTGAGTAACGAGGCAGAAGTTTCTGGGGTGATGGGACATGAAATCGGTCATATTGCTGCCCGCCATTCTGCAAAACAATATAGCAAGGCTCAACTTTTCCAAATCGGATTGGGAGTGGGTTCCATCTTTGTTGATTCTCCAATTCTTACGAGTCTGGCACAAATAGGAGTGGGAATGCTCTTTTTAAGGTTCAGCCGGGATAATGAAAGAGAGGCAGACCGTTTGGGCGTTGAGTATGCGAGCAAAACTGGGTATGAGGCCTCGCAGTTGGCAAACTTTTTTGAAACCCTCACCAGGATGAATCCAGGATCTGACCGAAGTGGACTCCCTGGCTGGTTTTCAACCCACCCGAGCCCTGAAGACCGAATCCCTGCGGTCAGGGCAATGGCAAAGGAATGGCAACAGAAATTGGACTTAAAAGATTTAAGGGTGAATCGTGATGGTTATCTAAGGGAGATTGATGGTCTGATCTATGGGGATGATCCCAGACAGGGTTATGTAGATGAAAATATTTTTTTTCATCCTCAACTGCGGTTTCAATTCCCTGTGCCCTTACGATGGAAACTCAAAAACACCCGAACTCAAGTCCAAATGGAGAGCGAAGCCCAAGATGCGGTGATCTTATTCTCTTTTACAAACGAAACCTCCTCAAGAGAAACGGTCAGGAATTTTATTTCGAAGACTGGGGCTATAGCCGTACGATCTGAATCACTTTTAGTCAATGAGCTCCCTACTCAACGTGTCCTCTCAGATATTCGAACCCAGAAAGGAACCTTCAGGTTACTCTCCTATTTCATTGAGAAGGATAGGAAGGTTTATGTCTTTCATGGTCTGACAAGCATCGAAAAGTTCCAAAATTACCATACCCTCTTTGATAATACCATGCGGCAATTTAAAGACCTTACGGATTTAAGGAGGATCTATGTAAGCCCTGACCGAATCCGCCTCCACACGGTCGGGAGATCAGACCGCCTTGAAAACCATCTTCGCACCGTGGGAATCCCCAATGAAAAAATGAAAGAGATTGCCCTTCTCAATGGGATGGAACCCCATCAGGTGGTTCCTGCGGGAACACTGATCAAGGTAGTGGAGAAGGGGAGATAGTGGGAGAGCCAAATCATGAAAATCCGTCCATTGGTTCAGGAGGATAGGGGATATCTTTACTCGATGCTTCATCGTGCAAAGGTATTCACCCCAGAAGAGATCAATGTGGCGATGGAATTGATTGACCTGGTATTAAGGGATTCAGATCAGAAAGATTATAGGATTCATTGTTTCGTCAATGACCAGGATCAACCATTGGGATACATCTGTTTTGGGCCTGTTCCGATGACTCAGGGAACTTATGACCTCTATTGGATTTTAGTTGATATCGATTTCAAAGGGCAGGGGATCGGCTCAAGGCTTATCGATTTTTTAGAAGAAGAGGTGAGGGAAAGTCAAGGAAGGATGATCCTTGCGGATACCTCTTCCATTCCTTCTTACGAAGAGGCTTACCGATTTTATCTCCATAAAGGATTCCATGAGGTGGCAAGGATCCGAGATTTCTATTGGGAGGGGAATGATCGGATCACCTTCTGCAAAAGGATTATCTAAGGATAGACGGAGAGAGAAATGGAGAAGAGAAGAATTGGAGTTCTCACAGGGGGTGGCGATTGTGCGGGATTAAACCCTGCGATCAAATGGGTGGTCAAGACCGCACTGGATGATCGACTCCGAAAGATGCGGAAGATTCAGTATGAAGTCATCGGGATTCGTGACGGATGGAAGGGCCTTGTTCAACCTGATGGAGATTCAGATTTTTTAGGGTCGAGGATCACTCAACTTAATGAAGAGATGGTAAGAACTTGGGATCGATATGGAGGAACTAACCTTGGGACCTCTCGAACCAATCCCTACGATCCTAAAAATGATCGCTCGAAGATTGTCCTTGAGAATATCCAACGGTTCCATCTCGATTATCTTATTGCCATTGGTGGAGAGGATACACTTGGCGTGGCTCATAAACTTTATCAGGAAGGAATAAAGGTCGTTGGGATTCCAAAGACCATTGACAAAGACCTTTCCGGCACGGATTACACGCTCGGCTTTGAGACTGCAGTCAATGTGATCACTGAGGAGATCGACCGTCTGAGGACAACCGCAGGGTCCCATAAAAGAATCTTTGTGGTAGAGACCATGGGAAGACATGCGGGTTGGTTGGCCCTCGAGGGAGGAGAATCGAGCGGGGCTTACATCATCCTAATCCCTGAATATGATTTTGACCTTGAAAAGGTTAACGAATTACTCCTGGAGGGAAGAAGGAAGGGAGCCCGTTACGACATCGTGGTGGTGGCTGAAGGAGCAAAGCCCTCAGGAGGAAGTGAGATTGCGAAAGAAGAAGGACTGGATAGTTTTGGTCACAAGGTTCTCGGTGGGATTGGAGAATATTTGGCCAAGGAGATCATGAAGAGCACGGGGATCG
>CAZFDM010000302.1:0-24304 GCA_964517975.1 uncultured Syntrophaceae bacterium | reverse complement strand
CAGTAATCATAGGCAGGCAGGACCAATCCTCTCTCAATCAAAGCCTTTGCCTCCTGTTCATACATATCGAAAAGTCTAAAAAGCATTTCCACATTGGCCACTTCAAAATTGTATCTCGAAAATTCAACCTCCCCTCTGTGGTGGATATCTCCATACGTTATTCCTTCTGTCCACTGGAGATCAAATACATTATCCACCCCTTGAAGATACATGGCGATCCTTTCAATCCCATAGGTGATCTCCACAGGAATGGGGTTGAGTTCGATCCCCCCTGCCTGTTGAAAGTAGGTAAATTGAGTAATCTCCATTCCGTCCAACCAGACCTCCCATCCCAACCCCCATGCCCCAAGAGTGGGAGATTCCCAATCGTCCTCCACAAATCTTATGTCATGATTGAGGGGGTCAATCCCCAAAGAGGTTAAACTCTCAAGGTAGATGTCCTGGATATTGAGAGGTGAGGGCTTTAGGATAACCTGATATTGATAATAGTGCTGAAGCCGATTCGGATTCTCTCCATATCGACCATCCGTAGGACGGCGTGAGGGTTCCACATAGGCCACCCTCCATGGCTCTGGGCCAAGAACTCTGAGAAAGGTTGCAGGATTAAATGTCCCTGCGCCTACCTCGATATCATAGGGCTGTTGAATGATACATCCCTGGTCAGCCCAGAACCTTTCCAGGGAAAAGATCAATTCTTGAAAATTCATCATTCCTCCTCTAAAGAACTCCTTTTTAATGAAGTTGGGTTTACCACTTTTAAGTCTCAAATGTCAACCCATCACTCATCCCGAATTCCGAATTTCGCCTTTATAGCCTTCCAAGACTTTAACTCCTTTCCCAATTGATAGGCGATGAATTTTGGGAGAATCTCTCGGCTCTCCGATAATGCCTGGGAGGTAAATTTGAGCCTCTCAACCATTGACGGCTCCATCTGGGTGATTCCTTCAAGCAATCGGGCTGTCCCCCAGGAGAGAGGAATGAGGTTATCCCTTTTATTCGAACACGTTTCGCAGATAAGGCCCCCTTTTTCCAATGAGAAAAAAATCGCCCCAACCCCCTTCAAATCATCCATTCCCTTCTTACAGATATCACAATGTCTCATATTGGGTCGATAACCAAAAAGAGAAAGCATTCGAATCTCAAATATCCTCAGATAACCTTCTTTGGCTTCCTCCCTTTCAAGGGTGGATAGAAAAGCAAGGAGGAGTTCATAGACCTCAGGATGGGCTTCTCGCTCCCCAGCCATTTCATTGACCAACTCTAAGAAGTAGTGACCAAAGAAGATCTTCTTGAGATCCTCTCTTATATTTGGAAAAGAATTTAGAATATCGCAACCCTCTGCCCTCGCCAAGCCCATTCCCTCTCGATCAAAAAAGATAAGCCGTATATGGGTGAAGAGGTCGAGGGCATTTTGAAACCTCTTCTTACTTCTTCGTGCTCCTTTTGCAATGGCCTTTAACTTTCCAAAATTTTTTGTAAAGAAGGTGACAATCTTATCTGACTCCCCGTAAGGGAGGGATCGGATTACAATAGCATGGGTCGTGTAGACAGGCATAAATGAGAAAAGGGTTACCTTCAAAATCTGAGTAAAACTATCTGGTTCCCTTCCCAACGGAAGGTGAACCAGGGGGCTCCCTCAACTGCAATACCTCTGTCCCAGGGGGAATAGTGAAATTGAAAATAGAATTGGGAGGCGAGAGATTGGTCTTTATATCGATGAACCGTGTTCGAGTCACATTCCCGAATTCATCGTAGACATCCGTCTGAACAACCATATAAGTTTTCTTGTCCACGGTCAGGATCAATTTCGCTAATGCTTGAAAGGGTTGTTTGGGAATCATCTCTAAGATAAAATGGTCTTCTCCCTGAACAATCGATTCATTAAAGTTGGTTAGGGTAAAATCGCGGCTCAGATTCCCCTCTCCAGATAGAAAGGCCAAGGGCACCCTCTCCCCAATAGCCTTTGAAACATTGTAGATGAGGACCTGTTTCTCCTCGGGTTGATAGTACCAGAGGGTCACGCCATTTGAAATGAGTTTCTGGTTAGGGGTCTTATAGTCCCACCGCATCATTCCCTTCTTCTTAAAATAGACCTTTCCTTCTGCTTTCGAATACCCCTTCATCATCTTCCCAAGGGTTTCCTGTATGAAATTGGCCTCTAAATCATTGGTGATCTCATATCGTTTCTGGACCTCTTTCAACACCTCTTGACCTGTGAGGCTAAAGGCCAAAGGGGGTTGGACTGTAAAGAAGAACATAACTAGAACAAGGATTAAACGTGATATCTTTTTCATATTCATTAACCTCACCTTTTCCGTTTATTCACTCCAAACGATCTAACGATTAGGGCACAAGGTTTACCCATCATGGTTCATCGCCTACCTTTTATCGCTTAGGGTTCAATCTTTTTAATCAGAACCTCTCTCGGTTTAATCCCATCAGAGGGTCCCACCACTCCTTCCTCCTCCATCTTCTCAATAATTCGGGCCGCTCGATTGTAACCAATCCTGAATCGTCTTTGGATGAGTGAGATGGAGGCCTGACCGGTTTCTGCTACGAAGGCCACTGCCTCATCGTATTTTTCATCATACTCATCCTCCTCACCTATCGACTCCTTTTCCTTCTTTACCTCCTGGAGGATGGTGGGGTCATAGGAAGGTTTGCCTTGTTTTTTCAAAAACTCCACGATCCGCTTGATCTCCGAGCTCGAGACAAAGGCACCATGAATCCGAATCATTTTAGAACTGCCTGGCGGAAGAAAAAGCATATCCCCCGCCCCCAAGAGATGTTCTGCACCAATCGTATCAAGAATCGTTCGCGAGTCAACTTTAGAAGTGACCTGAAATGATATTCTGGCTGGGAAGTTGGCTTTGATGATTCCGGTGAGCACGTCGACGGAAGGACGTTGAGTGGCCAGGATGAGATGGATGCCCACAGCCCTTGCCATCTGGGCAAGCCTCGTAATAGACTCTTCTACCTCCCTGGAGGAGATCATCATCAAATCAGCCAGTTCATCGATCACCACAACAATATAAGGTAGCTTCTCCATGGCCTCAGAGGCCCTCTCCTCTTCTTCTTCAAGAAGGTCTCCCTTTCGTTTATAAACCTTTCCCTTCTCCTTCTGTTCCTTCTCCATTCTCTGATGATAGGCCTCAATATTTCGCACCCCTTTTTCAGCCAAGACCGTATATCGCCTTTCCATCTCATCCACCAACCACTTCAAGGACGCAGCAGCTTTTTTGGGATTGGTCACCACTGGGAGTAAAAGATGGGGGATCCCTTCATAATCGGAGAGCTCCAACATCTTAGGGTCGATCATCAGGAATTTCACTTCTTCTGGAGTGGCTTTAAAGAGGATGCTACAGATCATCGAGTTAATTGAAACACTTTTCCCTGAACCGGTCGATCCAGCCACTAAAAGGTGTGGCATTCGGGCGAGGTCAACGATAAAGGGCTCTCCTGAAATGTCTTTCCCCAGTCCAAAGGAGAGTTTCGATTTGGAGGATCGAAAAACATCGGTGTCGATGATCTCTTTAAGATAGACCATCTCCCTATTGGCATTGGGGACTTCAATCCCAACGACTGATTTTCCAGGAATTGGAGCGACGATTCTGATTGAGAGGGCACTTAGTGCAAGGGCGAGGTCGTCGGCCAAATTTACGATTCGGCTGACCTTGACTCCAGGAGCAGGTTCAAATTCATAGACCGTGATCACAGGACCAGGCCTGACCTCAACCACCTTTCCCTCCACCCCATAATCTAAAAGTTTCTTCTCTAAGATACGGGAGTTCATAATGAGGCTTTCTCGATCAATCTTTGCCCTCTTCTCAACCTCAGCCTCCAATAAAGAGATGGGGGGGAGTTGATAGGCCTGTTTTGGTTCGACAAATTCAAAAACCTCCTGACGAGGAGGCTCCACTTTTTTGGGAGGCGAGGTGGGGATCTCAACCACGGTGGGGGGAGGCGTCACTTTGACTTCGACTGTATCCTCTCTCTGCTTTTTTACTCGCTTCTCCCTTTTGGCCCTCTCCGTCCGAACCATCTTCAGTGTTCCAATCTTTTCAATGACCCTGTTCACTCCCTTGACCAATCGCCTCAGGAGTGAGATGAAAGAGATTCCTGTCCCTAATATAAAGGAGAGGATTAACACAACGACCAAGATCACTGTGGCACCAGGAAGGTTAAAGTACCGGATAAGGAGTCTTGAAAAAACTTCTCCAAAAATTCCTCCAAGGAGGAGATCAGGGGAGTAGAAATGGAAGGGTTTGAGCCACAACCTCATAAACGTTGAGGTGGCAAATAGGATCACTGCCAATCCAGTCAATTTCAAGGAAATATATTTCCATTCCCATCTAAAAATAAAACTGATGGCGAATGCACCCAAGACGAATGGAATCAAAAAGGAGGCCAGTCCAAATCCTTGAAAAAGGAGGCTTGAGAGATAGGCACCAATGATTCCCATCCAGTTCTGGATCTCCTTCGTTTTTGGGGAGGTGTAAGAAAAGAAGGAGGGGTCCATTGGGCTATAGGAGACCAGACTTAGGAAAAGAAAGATCGCCAACGTTACCAGTAGAATCCCACCTATCTCGTGTTTCAATCTTTCTTTAATGGAGTCCTCGATCATCTTCCTCTCATTACCCTCCTTTGGAAATGAGATGAAAACTTTCTAAGATGCTCTCCCTTACCTTCTTCATCAGGCTATTCCGATCCTTCATAGAGTAGTTCTGGATATCAATGGGAGCCCCCACTCGGATCCTTATTTCACCCGGAGAGGCAGTCAATCTCTCCTTGGGCATGATCTCTCTGCTTCCAGAAATCGCAATGGGAACGATGGGGACTTTTGATTTAATTGCGAGAGTAAACCCTCCTTTTTTAAAAGGCTGAATAGAACCATCCGGGCTTCTTGAACCTTCTGGAAAGATGACCACCGACAACCCCTCTCGAATCCTTCTCGCTGCCTGATTCATGGCTTTCACAGTCTCCCGAGTCCCCTCTCGATCGATGCGGATGTAGCCTGCTACGGCCATGGTCCAGCCAAAAAAGGGAATCGAAAAGAGTTCCTTTTTTGCCAACCATTTAAACTGGATGGGGAGGTTACCGAGAAGGGCAAAGATGTCATAATAACCTTGATGATTCGACATAAAGATATAAGGTCCTTTCCCATTTAAGTTTTCTAAGCCTTCTACTCTGACCTTCACCCGAGTTGCAAAAAGGGCTGCCTTCCCCCAAAGCCTTGCGTAAAGATGGACCACTTTTCCCTTACGATCAAAGGGATAGGTCACGAAGGCCAGAAACCCCAGAACCAGGGTTGCCATTACAATTCAAGACCAGACAAAAATGGTTCGGATCATAAAATCGTGTCTCGTGTCCGTGGGTCGTGTCCATAAAATTTTTGAATCATAAACCTTTAATTCTAAACTCTTAACTCATAGTCAGATTCTTTTCTCAAGTTCCGTGAGGATCGCGACTACTTCTTCTTTGATTTTTTCATCCAGGTCATAGGGGGATTTCCCTTCTCGATCTGCTTGAAGAATTTTGGGATTAAACCTCATATGGCCAAGGATTGGAAATTCAGAAAGGCTCTCCTCAATCATCGTTCTATCTTCTTGAGAGGTGATTTTATTCCCAACGATCATAATCTTTTTGAGGTTCAAATCTTCAGCCAATTTCTTAATCTGCCGGGCTGTATTGATGGCTCTCTGCCCGGGCTCCACGACCACAATCAAGGCATCGACATTTCCAGTGCTCCCCCTGCCCAGATGTTCCAACCCTGCCTCCATATCGATAATCAGCGCTTCCTCCCTCTGGACAAGCAGATGACGAACCAAATTCTTGAGAAGAACATTCTCTGGACAGAAACAACCTCCACCCCCCTGAGGAATGCAACCAAGAAGAAGAAGTTTTACCCCTTGATAATTGACCCCTAACTCCTCGGGAAGGTCGTCTACCTTTGGATTGAGTTTAAATAGAGAGCCGAATGTCCCCTTTTTTGCTCCTGTTCTTTCTTCGATCAAAGAAGACATGGAGGCAATGGGTAAAAGTCTTTCAGCCAATTCCTTCGGAAGCCCGATGGCCGAAGAAAGATTTGAATCTGGATCGGCATCCACTGCAAGGACTTTTCTCCCCTGGGCCGCTAATATTCTGGCCATCACCCCTGCAAGGGTCGTCTTCCCAACCCCCCCTTTACCAGAAATAGCAATCTTCATGAGATCCTTTCTTACACTAAAGAATCAGGCAGGATTCAACACGCTTAACTATCGAATCCCTAAACCGTTTTATTAATCATATCCAAAAAATTTCAAAATGTCTATTCTTTGAGTAGAAACCTCTAAAAAAGTCTGTAAATTTTATTTGCAAATAATCGTTTTAAGAGAATTTTTAGCGAAACCTTTGTAGGTTGGTTTCTTGTAGGATAAGCCCTTGTGGCTTACCGAATATCTTTATTTAGGTAAGGGATAAATCGTTACCCTACCATTATTCATCGGTATCCGATACGGGCAGGATGGTTTTTTCTCCTACCCTCCCTTACTGGAGAATGGTTTATTGTATCCTTTTTCAGAGATCTCAAGTAGAGTCCCGAATTCGATTTGACAAACCCTATTCTCATCATCAATAATGATAACTCTAAAAAGGTATAACAATGAAGATGAATAAAAAGGCGCTGGCGATTCTCAGCGCAGCGCATCTGGTTACAGACCTCAATCAAGGCTCACTGCCTGCTCTGCTCCCATTCTTTAAAGAAACCCTCAATCTTTCCTATACCCTTTCAGGATTGGTGATGTTGTTTGGGAACCTTACCTCCTCTGTGATCCAGCCTGCCTTTGGATACCTCTCTGACCGACGTCCCATAGGATGGTTTCTTCCTCTGGCCCCTTTGATTGCCTGTTTGGGCATGGCCCTCACAGGAATGATTCCTAACTTCTATCTCCTGCTCCTCTTTGTCATTGTGAGTGGTTTTGGAGTAGCGAGTTTTCATCCTGAAGGTTTTAAAACCGCCCATTTTTTCACTGGAGAGAAAAAGGCAACGGGCATGTCTATCTTCTCTGTTGGAGGAAATTTGGGTCTTGCCCTGGGTCCAATTTGGGCCCTCACCCTTGTCACCACTTTTAATCTAAAAGGGACGGCAGGAATGATCGTTCCTGGAATCTTAATATCCATGATTTTACTCTCCTCCATCTCATGGCTGACCACTCCGGTCCATTCTGCCTTCATCCAGACAAAGGAGGTTGGTAAAAAACCTATTCCAAAAAAGGACCTGGTCTCCCTTATCCTTCTTGTGAGTGTGGTCATTGCAAGATCCTGGACACAATTTGGTCTGGTCACCTACATCCCCTTCTATTACATTAACTATCTTAAAGGGGACCCAATCTATGCAGGAAAACTCGTATCCACCTTTATGATGGCGGGTGTGGTAGGGACATTGATTGGTGCACCTATTGCCGATCAATGGGGGCATAAAAAATTTCTATCAGTAACCATGTTCCTGCCTGTTCCTCTCTTTATCATCTTTTATAATACGGAAGGCCTAATTGCCTTCTTAGCCATTGGGCTGGCAGGAATGGCTCTGATCTCCACGTTTTCTGTAACCGTAGTGATGGCCCAAGCCCTCCTTCCCCAGCGCTTGGGAGTAGCTTCAGGATTGATGGTGGGTTTCGCAATTGGAACTGGGGGGATTGGGGTTACTCTTCTTGGCATGATTGCAGACCATTTTGGAGTCCCCATTACTCTCAAATTGATTTTCTTCCTCCCTCTGATTGGCTTTGGAATCAGTTTATTGATAAAATATCCTCCAAAAAGAGGGGAAGTAGTGGTGGAGGGATGAAAACGGTTTTAATCACAGGGGGAGCAGGCTTTATCGGTTCCCATCTCTGTAGAAGGCTTCTTAGAGAAGGGGCTCGGGTAATCTGCTTGGATAATTTTGACAGTTTCTACGATCCCAATATCAAAATCAAAAACATCGAGGGATTAACGGAGGAGTATCCCAGTCTTTTTGAATTAATTACAGGGGATATCCGTAATCCAGAACACCTACGAGAGATCTTTCAAAAAAATAAGGTTAATCTGGTCATCCACCTGGCAGCCAGGGCTGGGGTAAGGCCCTCCATCGAACATCCTCTTATCTACCAAGATGTAAATATCCGGGGGACAATCACTCTTTTAGAGATCTGTAAAGAATTTGGGATGAAAGAGTTTATTTTCGCCTCCTCCTCATCCGTCTATGGAGAGAACCAAAGGATCCCCTTCTCCGAAGAAGATCTTAATATACAACCCATCTCCCCTTATGGAGTCACCAAAAGGGCAGGGGAACTCCTCTGCTATTCCTATCATCATCTTTACGGAATGAATATTGCGTGCCTCAGAATTTTCACCGCTTATGGTCCGAGGCAGAGGCCAGAGATGGCCATTCACAAATTCACTCGATTAATTGATCTGGGAGAAGTCATTCCAATCTATGGGGATGGTTCCTCTCGAAGGGATTATACTTATATCGACGATCTGATCGATGGGATCATGGCTACGATCTCTCACCTCAAGGGGTTTGAGATTTATAATCTTGGAGAATCCCAAACCACCTCCTTAATAGAATTGGTCAAACTTATTGAGGAGGCCTTTGGGAAAAAAGCAAACTTCGAAATGTTAGATCCTCAACCCGGTGATGTTTCAGTCACTTTTGCAGACATTACCAAGGCAAGGCAGAGGCTCAACTACCAACCCAAAATAACCATGGAGGAGGGGATTAAAAGATTTGTCCAGTGGTATAAGAGTCAAGGCATGAAAACATAGGGACACTTCCCATATTATGCCTTACCCTTCTTCTTTGGCCTACCGCCCCTCTTTGACTTGATCCCCCTTCATATCTCTGGTTAGTTCTTATGGCCTTTTTTCTTCTGGTTTCTCTGGTAAATGATCCTTAGCCCTTCGAGGGTTAAAAATTCATTGACCTCTTCAATGGTCTCTGATTCCTCTGCAATCAGGTTGGCCAATCCCCCTGTGGCAATCACCTTGGGATTGGACTTCACCTCCCGCTTCATCCGCCTGACAATCTCATCCACCAAACCCACATACCCATAAAAGATACCCGATTGCATGCTATGGATCGTATTCTTTCCTATGACCCCTTTAGGTCGAACAATTTCTACTCGAGGGAGTTTAGAAGTCCTCTGAAAGAGGGCCTCTGAGGAGATCCCGATTCCAGGAGCAATCACCCCTCCCATATATTCCCCCCTTGGGGAAACATAATCAAACGTGGTCGCAGTGCCAAAATCCACCACAATAATACTTCTCTTATAACGCTCGTAGGCAGCCACTGAATTGACGATTCGGTCAGCCCCAACCTCGGAAGGATTGTCGTAAAAGATGGGCATCCCTGTCTTAATCCCGGGTCCAACGATCAAGGGTTTGATCGGGAGGTATTTCCTGACCATCTCCTGAAGCATATCCAGGACGGGTGGCACAACCGAGGAGATGATCATCCCTTCAATATCCCGAATATCGATCTGATCGAACCTAAAGAGATCTCGGAAGAAGATCATCCACTCATCCGCGGTCTTCTCCCTCTCTGTCCCAAGGCGCCAATGATCCACCAGGACTTCTCTGTCGTAGATTCCCAAAACCGTGTTCGTATTACCCACATCAATGACCAGTAACATAATTCCTCCTCAAATTGGAAGATAGTGAATGTGAGGTTTAAAGTGGTCCATTATCTTTTTATCTTCTATTGTCAAAATATTCCACATCCCCTGCCAAAATCCTTTTCTGTCCACCTTCTTTCATTTCGATGATCAAGGCCCCATCTGAATCAATATCGATGGCCCTTCCAAGAAGTGTTTCACCAAAAGAAATAACTTTGACCCATCTTCCCTTAATGGTTGCCCACTTTCTCCAGGCCTCTAAAATAGCAGAAGGGCCTTCTTCCAATAGGGTTAAATACCATCTTTCCAACCTCTGTAAAAGAATTTGAATAAAGTCTTTTCTTGAAATCATCTCTCCTTTTTCCATCCTTAATGATGTTGCCTTCTGGCGAATCTCTTTTGGAAACATCTTAATCTCCATATTGATATTGACCCCTATTCCAAGAATTATAAAATGGATTCGATCGGCCTCTGAATGAATCTCATTCAGAAGCCCTGCAACCTTTCTCTCCCTTAGGAGTAGGTCATTTGGCCATTTGATCTTGGGATCGAGGCCAGTAGCTTGTTGAATCGCCTCTGCAGTGGCCACAGCAGCCATCAGGGTCACCATGGAGGCTTGATGGGGTGAAATCTTGGGCCGGAGGATTACGGAAAGATAAAGATTTAAAAAAGGAGGGGAGAACCACTCTCTTCCCAATCTTCCCTTACCCTGGGTTTGGGATTCGGCAACAACCACTTCTCCTTCTTCTGCCCCTTCCATGGCCAATTGATAGGCCTTTGAATTCGTTGAGTCAATACTCTGGAAGTGGTGGATGGTTCTTCCCATCCACTTTGTCCTCAAAAGGGGTTTTACCTCAGAAGGAAGAAGAAGATCGGGAGAACGAATCAATCGGTATCCTGAATGGGTCTCTCCCTCGATCTCATAGCCCATCTTTCTAAGATGGTTGATCCTTTTCCAAACCGCTGTTCGGGTAACCTTTAATTGACGGCTGATCTCTTGGCCCGAAATAAAGTCGTAAGGATGGTTTCTCAGAAGGTTAAGAATCTCATCGTCCATGTCGATTTTTAAATGAACCATGACGATTCACAAATCTCGGGCACGTCATGTCCTTCAACTGGTCACCTTATCATATCTTGAAAACTGCATTGAGAAGGTTCCACGGCCCTGGGTAAGTGACCTTAAATCGGTCGAATAACCGAACATACGAGTCAATGGAGAGATGGATTTGATCAGGATGACCTTTCCCTTCGGCGTAATCGACTCCACAGAACTCTTCCTCGCCTTCAGGTCACCCACCACAGCCCCCATAAACTCTTCTGGAACGATGATGGTAACCTCCATCATGGGTTCCATCAATACAGGCTGTGCCTTCCGACACCCTTCTCTTAATGCAGTGGAAGAGGCAATTTTGAGAGCAAGAGCGGAGGGATGTTCGGGATCGACATTGGCCTTTCGGAGGGTAACACGGATGTCCGTAAGGGGGTAACCCATAATGACCCCAACCGTAGAAGCCTCTCGTATCCCCTCTTCCACCGAAAGGATCTCCTCCTTCTTTAATATTCCTTCAGGCACCTCGGAACGAAATTCGATCCCCTTTCCTCGACCATTGGGTGAGAGTCTCAGAAAGACTTCTGCAAAATGCCTGGTTTCTTCTACCTCTTTCAAAAACCTTGCCTCTGACTCCACCTCTTTTTCAATCGTCTCACGATAGACGACCTGGGGTTTCCCTACATTGACAGAAAGATGGTACTCGGTCTGGAGACGATTGACCAATACATCAAGGTGCAACTCACCCATGCCCGAAATAATCGTTTGGCCGGTATCCTCATCAAACTTAACATGGAAGGTGGGATCTTCATCGCTCAACTTTTGGAGAGATTCCATCAGTTTATCTTGATCTTGATTGGCTCTTGGTTCCACCGCAACAGACATCACCGGTTTATAAAAATCGATAGGTTCGAGGATGATTGGGTGTTGCCGATCACAGAGGGTATCCCCGGTCGTGGTCTCCTTCAATCCCATCACCGCAACAATCTCACCACTTTTTGCTTCATCCACACGAGTCCGCTGGTGGGCATGCATCTGAAAGATTCTGGAGATCTTCTCGCTTTTCTTCAAGCGAGGGTTATAAACCTCTGCTCCTACCTTGAGCACCCCTGAATAGATTCGGATGTAAACGAGTTTCCTTCCTTCCTCCATCATCACCTTAAAAGCCAGGGCTGTAAATGATTCCCCATCATCCGCCTTCCTTGTTAATACTTCCCCGGTCTGGGGATGTTCTCCCTTGACAGGAGGGATATCGAGGGGAGAAGGAAGGTATTCCACAATGGCATCGATGAGGGGTTGAATCCCTTGATTCCTCAGCGCAGCCCCACAAAGAACGGGTACAGCCTTCATTTGAATGGTAGCCCTTCTTAAGACGGTCTTTATTTCGAATTCAGAAATCTCCTCTCCATTGAGATATCGTTCCATTAGGGCATCGTCAAACTCTGCCACTGATTCGATCAATCTCAAACGATGATGGGTCGCTTCTTCTGTCAAATCTTTTGGGATGGAGATCTCTTTAAAAATCATTCCAAGACTATGTTCATCCCATACGATCCCTTTCATCTTGATGAGATCAATGACTCCGATGAATCGATCTTCCCTGCCAATGGGGATTTGGAGAATAACAGGATTGGCCCCTAAACGTTCCATCATCATTTTGACCGTTTCAAAAAAGTCGGCACCTACACGATCCATCTTATTAATGAAGGCCAATTTTGGAACTCTGTATTTATCTGCTTGATGCCAGACCGTCTCGGATTGGGGCTCGACCCCTTCCACAGCGCTAAAGATGGCAATCGCTCCATCTAACACCCGAAGTGACCGCTCCACCTCAATGGTAAAGTCCACATGCCCTGGGGTGTCAATGATATGGATGATACTCCCTTTCCATTCCACGGTGGTCACCGCAGAAGTAATGGTAATCCCTCTCTCTTGCTCCTGGGGCATCCAATCCATCACCGCGGTGCCTTCGTGGACTTCTCCCATCTTATGAATCTTCTTTGTATAGAAGAGGACTCGTTCCGTTACAGTCGTCTTGCCCGCATCAATATGGGCCATAAACCCAATATTTCTCGTCTTTAGAAGTCTTTTCTCTCCGGCCATCTTTAATTTAATATCCTTGATGATAATATATCTTTGCAATATTAAAGGGATTTTTAAAAAATGTCAAATAAGGTCGTAGGTTAAGCAATTTCCGCTAAGGGGGTTGAGTATTTTAGGGAAGAAAAGGATCTGCTGAATGA
This sequence comes from uncultured Syntrophaceae bacterium, assembly GCA_964517975.1. Lineage (GTDB taxonomy): Bacteria > Desulfobacterota > BSN033 > BSN033 > UBA1163 > JBBIRM01. The sequence continues at coordinate 11,381 of CAZFDM010000302.1, read as the reverse complement.
TTCTTTGACCTCCCTTCTTATCACAAGGGACAAAAGGTTTCTTAATTCTTTTAAACCAAGGCTTAATCCTTTAACCTTTACCCTCCTGTCGATTTTCTAACCCAAAAAAAAGAGCAGGTTGAAATTGACAAATCAAAAAAAACAAAATAAAATAATAATTTACAATTTCATTGGGAAATGGAGATGTTTGAAAGCCTATCCTCAAAATTAGAAGGTATTTTTAAACGTCTTAGGGGACATGGGAAATTGACCGAACAGAATATTCAAGAGGCCCTCAAAGAGGTGAGGATGGCCCTTTTGGAAGCGGATGTCCATTTCAAAGTGGTTAAGGATTTCGTTCAATCCATCCAAACCAGGGCAATCGGTCAAGAGGTTATGGCAAGCCTCACCCCTGCTCAACAATTCATTAAGATTGTCAAAGAGGAGATGACCACATTAATGGGTGGAGAGGAACAGAAAATCAACCTTTCGGGAAGCCCTCCGGTGCCCATCATGTTAGTAGGTCTTCACGGATCTGGTAAGACCACCACTGCAGGGAAACTTGCCCGATATTTTCAAGGGAGAAAGAAGCGGTCTTACCTTGTTCCAGCAGATGTCTATCGACCTGCAGCCATTGAGCAGTTGCAAAGATTGGGGGAGGAGATCAAAGTCGATTTTTATCGGCCTGATCCCTCTCAAACACCTCTCGAGATTTGCCTTAAGGCAAAAGAGGTTGCCCTCAAGGGTGGCTATGATTTGATGCTTATTGATACAGCAGGAAGACTCCATATTGATGAAGCCCTGATGTTAGAGTTAAGGGAGATCAAAACGAGTGTGAGTCCCAGAGAGGTTCTCTTGGTCGTTGATGCCATGACCGGTCAGGATGCCGTCAATATTTCCAAAAACTTTAATGACCGACTGGGTATTGATGGAGTAATTCTAACAAAAATGGATGGGGATGCGAGGGGAGGAGCGGCCCTCTCTATCAAATCCGTCACCCAAAAGCCTATTAAATTTATTGGTGTTGGAGAGAAACTGGATGCCCTGGAAGTCTTCCATCCTGAGCGAATGGCCTCAAGGATTCTCGGGATGGGGGATGTGTTGACCCTGATTGAGAAGGCAGAGGCAGCCTTTGATGAAAAGAAAGCAAAAGAGTTAGCCAGAAAGATTAGAAAAGACACCTTTACCTTGGAGGACTTCCGCGACCAAATCCAACAGGTCCGTAAGATGGGCTCTCTCGAGTCCCTATTAGGAATGATTCCGGGTCTCTCCAAGAAGATCAAGGGCATGGGAAGTCTTGATGTGGAAGATAAGGAGTTAGTCAGAGTGGAGGCCATCATTAATTCGATGACGCCCAAAGAGAGAGAGAACCCGATGATCCTCAATGGCAGCCGAAGACTAAGAATTGCGCGGGGAAGCGGGACAACGGTTCAAGAGGTCAATCAACTTCTAAAACAGTATGTCCAGGCTCGGAAGATGATGAAACAGTTCTCCAAGATGGGAGGGAAAGGATTTAAACGAGGGGGAATTCTTTGATGAAGGAGGTGATTGAGAAAAAATGGCGGTATCAATGAGACTGATGAGATTTGGTGGAAAGAAGACCCCTTTCTATCGGATTGTTATTTCGGACCGAAGAAGTGCAAGGGATGGAAAGTTTATTGATCAAGTCGGGACTTATGATCCTAAGAAAGATCCGCTGGAGGTCCGATTGAATGAAGAGAAGGCGAGGGAGTGGCTAAAGCGGGGAGCCCAACCTACTCCCACTGTGCGTCAACTTTTGAATCTTAAAGGGATTTCAAAGAGAGTGACAGAGGGTAAAAAGGATTAAGTGCCTTTTCCCAACCCCTTACTTTTCAACAATTGCTAAAAAGGGCTATTCAGAACGTGGAGGTGGGGTGATGAGTACAAAAGAGTTAATCGAATACATTGCAAAGGCATTGGTCGATCATCCAGAGCAGGTCAGGGTTTCTGAAATCGAAGGAGAGAAGACTTCAGTCATTGAACTCTCTGTAGCCAAAGAAGATTTGGGGAAAGTGATTGGTAAACAGGGGAGGACTGCTCGGGCCATCCGGGTTATTCTCGGAGCGGCTTCGGCAAATTTGGGGAAGCACTCTGTTTTAGAGATTATTGAATAACCTGCCATGGAAGATAGGCTTTTCCCAATTGGCAGAGTCATAAAACCCCATGGGGTTAAGGGAAAAATCAAAATAGAATATTTTGGAGAGGATCCTTCTCGTCTCTCCCTCTATAACGAGGTCTTTATTGAAAATCCAGAAAGAGGACTTCAGCCTATAAGGTCCTTGAGGTCATTTCAAAAACTCCAAGCCTTCTCCTACAGTTGAAGGGAATTGAGAGGCGAGAGGAGGTTGAGTCCCTTAAAGGGAAAGAGATCTTCATCAGGAGAGAGGCCCTTCCTGTTTTAAACGAGGGAGAGTATTATTGGATAGATCTTTTAGGGATGAGAGTGGAAACCTTGGAGGGGAGGACGATCGGAGAATTGAAGGCGATCTTTCCAACCAAAGCCAATGATGTCTATGTGGTTAAGGGAAGGCGAAAAGAGATCTTTCTCCCAGCCATAGAGGAGGTGATTCAAAGCATAGACCTTGAAAGAAAGGTGATGAAAGTGGTTCGGATGGAGGGGCTGTGGGAGGAGGAGGATGAAGTTTGATATCCTGACCCTCTTTCCAAAAATGTTCGTTTCTCCTTTGGAGGAGAGTATCTTAGCGAGGGCTATTGAGAAAGGGCTCATTCAAATTCGGACCATCAATCTCAGGGATTTTGCTTGGGATAAACACCACGTGGTGGATGACACCCCTTATGGAGGAGGCCAGGGCATGGTGATGAAGGTAGAACCTATTGCCCGTGCCATTGAATGGATTAAATCTCAAGACCCAGTGGCCTGGACGGTCTATTTGACTCCCCAAGGAAAGCCTTTGAACCAAGAAATCCTTCAACAGCTCTCCTTACGATCTCATCTCATTCTGCTTTGCGGTCGTTATGAAGGAGTGGATGAGAGGGTGCGAGATTTATATGTAGATGAAGAGATTTCAATTGGGGATTATGTTCTCACTGGTGGTGAACTTGCGGCCATGGTAGTGATCGATGCAGTTTCGAGACTTCTGCCTGGAGTTTTGGGATCGGATCGATCAGCGAAAGAGGACTCTTTCTTTAACTCCCTTTTAGAATACCCTCAATACACCCGGCCTTCTGAGTTCAGAGGGGTCTCAGTTCCTGAAGTCCTCCTCTCAGGAAACCATGAGGCGATCTCGCGATGGAGAAGGAAGGAGGCCCTCCGAAGGACGGCCCTGAGACGTCCAGATCTTTTATCCAAGGCCAATCTCTCCGAAGAGGAGAAGAAACTTCTTGGGGAGATCTTTCAGGAGAATCAAGTTAAAGAGGGGCGTGATGGGGTCTAACCTTTATCTGGGATTGGTTCATCATCCGATCTATGACCGGAGAAGGGAGATTGTAGCAACTGCTGTCACTAACTTTGACATTCACGATATCGCCCGCTGTGCAAGGACTTTTGGTTTAGGGGGTTTCTACATGATTACTCCTTTGGAAAGTCAGGTTCAGTTGGTTAACAGGGTGGTCCATCACTGGGTTGAGGGATATGGTTCAATCTATAACCCCACTCGGAAGGAATCTCTCTCTCTGGTCCGTGTCTCACGAAGCATTGAAGAGACAGACAGGGAGATCTCCAATCTCTGGGGCAAAAAGGTGAGGAGGATTGCGACCGCTGCTACCCCTCATCCCAAAAATATTAGTTTTGCAACTTTCAGAAAATTATTGGAGGATAAAGAGACGCCCTTTCTCATGCTTTTTGGGACAGGATGGGGATTGGTCCAAAAGGTAAAGGATGGTTCGGACTATGTCCTCGATCCCATCAAGGGAGTGGGATATAATCACCTTTCAGTTCGTTCTGCTGTTGCCATTATTTTGGATCGACTACTGGGTGATAGAATGATCGATTCAGAATGATACGTTGAGCTTCAATATAGAAACTTCGAACTAATTTAGGGAGGAAAAGAAGATGGATCCTTTAGAAATAGTGGAGAGGGAACAGTTAAGAACCGATCTTACCCCTTTCAAAGTGGGCGACACTGTCAAAGTCCATGTGAAAATCGTTGAAGGAGAAAAGGAGAGAATTCAACCCTTTGAAGGAGTAGTGATTCGGAAGAAGAAGGGGGGGATTCGTTCTACCTTTACGGTAAGGAAGATCTCCTATGGAGTAGGGGTGGAAAGGATTTTCCCTTTGCATTCTCCCAGGATCGATCGGATCGATGTGATTAGTCGAGGCAATGTGAGGCGATCCAAACTCTTCTACCTGAGAAATCTAAAAGGAAAGGCGGCACGCATCCGAGGGGAAAAGAAACAAGAAGTCTAAACCCATTCAGTCCACATGGAGAATCAGTGTTGAAAATTTAACAATTAAGTTCCTAAAGTTATAGTTTGTATTTCGCCATGAGTGGTGATAATGCTCTTTCCTTCCCTTCCAGTCCAGCCTATGGATTACTTTGAAAGGATGTATTATCGCCTGGGCTACCAGAGGATTGCGGGAGTGGATGAAGTGGGAAGAGGGCCTTTGGCTGGTCCAGTCGTTGCCGCCGCTGTGATTCTTCCCCCAGAGGGGATTGGAGAGGAACTTTTCGATTCGAAAAAGATCTCCCCTAAGAAACGTCATGACCTTTATGAACGGATCCTTTCAAAGGCCAAAGGAATTGGCATTGGAACGGTTAGTCATGAAGAGATCGATCATCTTAATATCCTTCAAGCCACGATCAAGGCGATGGCCTTAGCGGTTGGGAATCTTCCCCACCCCCCCGATTTTATTCTGATTGATGGGATTCAGGGACTGAACCTCCCCATTCCCCAGAAGCCTATTCGCAAGGGTGATCAACTCAGCCAATCCATTGCCGCTGCTTCAATCGTAGCCAAGGTGACTCGAGACCGAATGATGGAGCAATGGCACTATCAGTTTCCCCAATACAATTTTGCAAAGCATAAAGGCTATGGAACAAAAGAACATCGAATGGCCATTGAAAGATTTGGCATCTGTGAACTTCATCGGAAGACCTTTCGAGGCGTCAAGGAATATATCTAATGGAATGGCTCAAGAGGCAAAGGATTCAAGGTGTCGAATTAAGGGAAGAAATAAATCACTTGAACCCTCGAGCCCCTGAATCTTTTTAAGGGTAGGGATGCAAAAGAAAGAACTGGGAAAGAGGGGAGAAGAGGTTGCGATCCGGTTTTTAAAAAAGAGGGGTTATCATATTCTGGAGAGAAATTATTCCTGTAAGATGGGAGAGATGGACATCATTGCAAGAGAAAAAGATACTCTGGTCTTTATTGAAGTGAAAACCCGTACCTCTACTGCCTTTGGACCTCCTCAATTCGCGGTGGATTTCTCCAAACAGATTCAACTTTCAAAAGTCGCCCTCCATTTTTTAAAGGAAAAAGGAATTGGAGAGATAAAGGCCAGATTCGATGTCGTGGCAATTCTTCTCGGGCAACAGAGAGAAGAGATTGAGTTGATTAAGAATGCCTTCGATTTACAATATCCGTAAAAAAGAAATAATCCATTATTAATGAGGAGCACACCCTTTTTTTGATACAAGAAGAATATCCTGCGGAGGTTATTGCCCTCACGCCTTATTCCAATCGTTAGACGGAGGAGTAATGCAAATAGAAGGGTTCCCACCTATTCAAGAATCGCGACAATTCAATTTGAATCCTTGCCCTTCAGCATTGAAACAAAGGGAATTGGGTTTGATTTTTTCTTTTTACAACCCTCCTTGTTCTTGCTGAACTACAAAGATCTCCTTTAAGGTCTGGATTCTTACATTGGCAAATCAGGGTTTTGATGCCGAACGTTTCAGCGATCCTCTTAATTTTTTGATATCCTTTTTCACGAACGATCTTTGGGAGAAGTTTGGTCTTTGTGGAAGAGCCTACGACCTGCCATTCTTGAGTCTTAAAAAAGGATTCGATAAGTCTCCGATGAAGAAGTGAAAGTTCGTTCATCAGTTGTTTTTGAATGGCGGGTCGGAGATGAAGGTAGCTGAGGGTTACCCTCCTCACTCCCAATTCCTTCAATTGTTGGAAAAGGACTGCCATTTCAGACTCTGTGTCAGTCACAAAAGGGATGATGGGATCGATCCTAATCTCTGGAGTAATCCCAATCTCCCTTAGGCAACGGACGTTTTCCAAACGACTTTCTGGATGTGGAGTTCCTGCTTCATACTCCCTCCAGTATCTCTCTGAAAGAGAAACAATTCCAACCTGGACAAGAATCTTGTCCCGGAAGGGTTTGAAGAGATCAACGAATCTCTTTGGGATGATCCCCTTGGTTAAAAAAGAGATACCCATCCCCTTGTCCAAAAGGGTTTGAATGACTTCATAAGTCACCTGAAGAATATCAGGGTGAGTCTGAAAACAGTCTGATGAGGTATTGAGGATCACCCATTCAGGCAGAGTTTTTTTCTTTGTAAGTTCCTTTTTAATAAGATGAGGCAGGTTCAGATAAAGGTGAACCTCTCCTGGCTTCGGGGCCTGTGTGTATCCCCTTGCATAACAGTAACTACATTGAAAAATACATCCATTGGTGATATTCAGGGTGGGAATCCCTTCCAGACAGCCAAAATGGCCTGGAGTAAGAACGCTTCCTTTTCTTAACTGAGGAATGACCCTTTGGTTTTCCAAATCGTTTAACTCCTGAGCATCAAAATTCGGAGTTAGAAATTCGTGGTTAGGGCGACGAAATATTTAAAACCCTCATTTCGCACTAATGCCCAAACCAACTTTTTATCCTTTCACGAAAAGACTCCAGATAGATATAGATGACAGGTGTGATATAGAGGGTGATGAGCTGAGAAAAGACCAGACCTCCAACCACTGCAAGCCCAAGTGGCCGGCGGGCTTCGGCCCCTGCTCCATACCCAAGGGCAATGGGCAGGGCACCCATGATGGCAGCCATGGTGGTCATCATAATAGGTCGAAAACGAATGAGACACCCCTCATAGATGGCCACTGCAGGCTCTTTTCTTTGAGTCCTCTGTGCATCTAAGGCAAAGTCAATCATCATAATGGCATTCTTCTTAACAATGCCAATCAGCATCACGATCCCTACCATGGAATAGATATTGAGGTCAATATTGAAAATGAGAAGGGTGACCAAGGCCCCAAAGCCAGCAGACGGCAGGCCAGAGAGAATGGTCAGAGGATGGAGAAAACTTTCATAGAGAATTCCTAAGACAATATAGATGATCACAATGGCCATGATTAAAAGGAGGCCCATTCCTTTTATTGATTCCTGAAAGGCTTGAGCAGTTCCTTGAAAACCCGTGCTGATGGTGGGAGGAAGGGTAGCCCTGGCTGTCTTTTCAACTGCTGAGACCGCATCTCCTAAGGAAACACCGGGTTTAATATTGAACGAAAGGGTCACCGAAGGAAGTTGACCTAAATGGTTGATGGAGAGAGGTCCAAGGCCAGGCCGTAGAGTTGCCACAGTATTTAAAGGAACCAGATGGCCATTGGAGGATCGAATGTAGAGCATCGATAAGGAAGAAGGATCCCTCTGATACTGAGGTTCCAATTCAACGATCACTTGATACTGGTTGATGGAAGTATAGATCGTAGAGATCTGCCTCGACCCATAAGCACTGTAGAGCGCATCTTCAATTTGATTGGCCGTGACGCCAAGGGCTGAAGCCTTATCCCGATCAATCTCAATATTTACCTGTGGATTTTTGATTTGCAGGTCACTGGTCACATCCTGGATACCTGGCAATTCTCTGATCTTTGCTTCAAGTTTAGGAGCGTTTTCATAAAGTTCCTTAATCTCTGGACTTTGAAGAGTGAATTGATACTGGGCCTTGGTCAATTGACCCCCAATTCGAATGGGTGGAGGATTCTGAAGAAAGACCTGTATCCCAGGGATCTTAGAAAGTTTCGGACGCAACTGCTGAATCACTTCATCTGCGTGAAGTTTTCGCTCATCACGAGGTTTTAACGTAATGAAGATTCGACCCAGATTCCCTGTCGGAGATGGTCCTCCTGCTCCAACGGTTGACGAAAAGGAATGAACATTTGGATCCTGCTGAACAACCTCCATCACTTTAAGCTGATGCCTTTTCATCGCTTCGAACGAAATCCCTTGCGCCCCTTCAGTGAACCCAAAGATCTGACCGATGTCCTCGCTGGGTAAAAAACCATAGGAGAAGGTCATAAAAAGAATGATAGTGATGACCAGAATCAAGCCAGAGATTACCATTGTAGCAACTCGATGGTTCAAGACAAATTTAAGACTAACCCGGTAGGCCTGAAGCATCCCTTCAAAAAATCGCTCTGAAGTAGCATAAAGACCACTCCTTTTCTCCTTAGGGGGTCTTAGGAATCGACTGCAGAGCATCGGGGTGAGGCTTAGGGAAACAAAACCAGAAACTAAGATCGCTACCCCAATCGTTACTGCAAACTCATGAAGCAATCGACCGATGATCCCTCCCATGAAGAGGACAGGAATAAAGACCGCGACTAGTGAAAGGGTCATTGACACAATGGTAAAACCAATCTCTTTTGATCCATTAAATGCTGCCTGAAGGGGCTTCTCCCCCATCTCCATATGTCGAACAATATTCTCTAACATCACAATAGCGTCATCGACCACGAACCCTACGGAAAGGGTTAAGGCCATCAGGGAGAGATTATCCAAACTATAATCGAGTAGATACATGACCGAGAAAGTCCCAATGATGGACATGGGAAGGGCAAGGCTTGGAATGACGGTTGCGGAGAGATTACGAAGGAAAAGAAAGATTACCAGGACAACCAGACAAATGGTCAAGAAGAGGGTGAATTGAACATCGTTGACTGATTCACGAATCGATTTGGAACGATCGAAAAGAATATTTAGATCTACTGAACCAGGCATCTGAGCCCTGAGGCTGGGAAGCAATTCCCTGATGGAATTGACAACCTGAACCGTATTGGTTCCAGGTTGCCGGTAGATGGCCAGACCGATGGATCGAGTATTATTATACCAGCTTGCGATCTTATCATTCTCAACACTATCAATCACCCTTCCCAACTCATCCAGCCTGATCGGTGAACCATTTCTGTAGGCAACGATCAGAGGACGATAGGCCTCAGCGTTGTTTAATTTTCCGCTCGCCTCAATGGTAAAGGTCTGGTGGGTGCCATATAATGTTCCAGTGGGAAGGTTTACATTTCCATGCTGAATAGCCTTCACCACCTCATCGATCCCGATGGAACGTGAAGCAAGGGCCTTTGGATTGAGTTGGGCTCGAACCGCATATTTCTGAGCCCCAAAGATAGCTACCTGCGCAACCCCACTGACCATAGAGATTCGTTGGGCTACAAAAGTATCGGCGTAGTCATGGACTGCAGAAAGAGGTAGGGTGGGGGAACTCAGTGCAAGGAAAAGAATAGGGAAGTCTGCAGGGTTGACCTTCTGATAGGAAGGGGGATTGGGCATATCTGGCGGAAGTTGCCGTGCCGCCTTTCCAATCATGGCCTGAACATCTTGGGCAGCCGCATCAATATCCCTATTAAGACTGAATTGTAATGTGATCCGGGTCATTCCAAGGGTATTGGTTGAATTCATCGAATCCAACCCGGCGATTGTGGAGAACTGCCGTTCCAGCGGAATGGCTACTGCAGAGGCCATTGTCTCAGGGCTTGCACCAGGAAGTTCGGCCATAACTAAAATGGTTGGGAAATCAACTGTGGGAAGGTCACTCACCGGGAGGAGCCGGTAGCCCAAAAGGCCAAAAAGCAGAATGCCCATCATGACAAGGGTGGTCATCACAGGGCGTCGGATAAAAAGATCACAAATGTTCATAATGTTTATTTCTCAGGAGAAGAGAGAGGTTCAGGGGATTTGATTTCAACCCTCGCACCAGGGGAAAGTCGAAGATGTCCATCCATCACTACCTTCTCATCCATGTTAAGACCTCTTTGAACGACGACCTCTTGGTCTACCATCCTTCCAATCACCACGGGCCTCATTTCTACGGTTAAGTCAGGTTTGACCACAAAGACAAACTGACCCTGTTGACCTGTTTGAATGGCCGGAGAAGGCACTACCATGACATTGGGCTCCACGGTCAATGTCAAGACGACATTCACAAACTGCCCTGGCCAGAGTCTTTTTTCACGGTTGTCAAAGGTACCTTTCATCTTAATGGTTCCCGTCGCACTATCGATGGTATTATCAATAAAGGTAATAAAACCTTCCTCTAAATGACCTTGACCATTGGGAAGGATCGCTTGAACTCTTAGTTTACCTGTCGCCAGATGTCTTCGGATCTCTGCTAAGTTCTGTTCTGGGACAGAGAAGGCCACATAGATGGGAGTGATCTGATTGATGACTACCAGACTGGCATCGTTTTCTTTGATAAGGTTACCTTCTTGAACGAGTAAGCTTCCGGTTCGGCCATCCAGGGGAGAATAGATGGAGCAATAACTTAGTTGAAGCTTTGCATTTTCGACCGCCGCCAGATCTGCTGCTACCGCTGCTTCGGCATTCGCCTTGGCTGCTCTATCCGCATTTACCGTAGCAACCAAAGTCTCCCAATCCGTCCTAAATTTATCATATTGCTGTCGGGATACCACGCCTTTTTCAAACAGCATTTTATAACGCTCAGCCTCCACCCGAGCATTCTTCTCTTGGGCAATATCTCGTTCGAGGTTAGCCTCTGCCTGCTTCACTAACGCCCTATCTTTTTGGAGATTGGCTTCCGCCTGTTTTAGAGCTGCTTCATAGGGTCGAGGGTCGATAGTAAACAGGAGCGTTCCTTTTTTCACATCATCACCCTCTTTAAAATAGACTCGCGTGATCTGCCCAGGAACTCTCGACTTCACTGTAACGGATGAATAGGCCTGAACATTACCAATAGCACGAATCTGCACGGGAAAAGCCTTCTGAGTAACCCGGGCAACTACTACAGGGATGGGAGCAGGAGGGGTTTTTTTTGATGGTTCACTGGAACAGGATGAGAGGATAAGAAAGAGAATCAAGAAAAAAAACAAAGAAAGGGTCCAAAGGAAGCCGCCTCTTTTCACTTTCTCTCCCTTTTTATGGTTTTAACCCTCCCCAAAAAGAAATGAAAGATTAACCAAAAAATTTTAAAACTTGATATAAAGGATAAACGATTCAAATCGATTATTCAATAGAGTCCTCTCAATGAGGATGCTATTTCCATTCTTCATTTTCTCCTAAATAAGACGATTTGAGAAAAGCATAAGTGATCAAATTGAAAAGGGGGTGTTTAAGATGAGACATTAAAATAATTTATTGAAATTAATAAATTTTTTAATTAATTTTTGAAAATTGAAAATTCATTGTCTAAAAATAGACAATCCATTAAATAAAACCTCCAATT
>CAZFDM010000301.1:0-53736 GCA_964517975.1 uncultured Syntrophaceae bacterium | reverse complement strand
GTATGTGGATTTAGATTAATAGAATGCACTAAGAAACAGAATCATTATGAGCTCAACGTGACCATTGATTAGAAGGATAAACAATCCCTGTGATTTTATCCTTTCTAAAGTCAAAAAGGAGTCGGGATTCCGGTCCGTTTTTTAAGGTAATAATGGGCTCATTAATCACCTTTCCTATGATTGAAGCATCAATCTCTCTCTCACTAAAAAGATGGATGACATCCTTAGATCTGTTTGGAGAAACAGAGAGAACAAAACCAAAACTCTGAAAGCAGACCAGCCAGTCAGATAATTCAATCTCAGTGGGTTTGGGGATGGATTCAAGTTCAATAATACCCCCTTTGTTAGAGTTCTCTAACATAATGGAAACCGTTCCCAGGATTCCAGCGTTACTCACATCCTTGCAGGCCCGAGCCAATTCTTTCTCTGCAATGAGAGGTAAGGCTTCCAGCCGATAAATCAATTCTTCAGAACTTTTATGAGAGTTTGCATCCCAGCTCACCACAGAATGACAACCTTTCTGCCCTTTTAGATCCGTTGCAAATATCAGATCATCCCCTACCTGCGCAAGATGACTCCGGAGGAGTTTATTTGCATAGCCTAAGATTGCTACGGATAATGAAGGGATTCCACCTGGAGATTCGGGATGAAGATGGCCCCCCACCATTGGTACTTTCAATTTCTCACAACCCTTTCTTATCCCTTCCACCACCTGGATTCGATGTTCTTCATCTCCACTTGTTAGCACATTGACCATGGCCAGGGGCCTTCCACCCATGGAATAGATGTCATTGACCGTAACCATCACAGAGGCCTTCCCTGCCGCATAGGGTTCATTGATCAGTAATCGGGTCATGATGCCATCGGCAGCGAGAAGTAAATAACCGTCCTTCCATGGAATCACAGCCGCATCATCACCATAGCTGGGAAGTTGTGAACCTAACTGACCCTGTAAAACCAGTCTATTAAAGACATCCTCAATAGGCCTTTTACGCAAAAGCCCTTCGTAACTACGAACTCTGTTTACAATCTGAGATAAGTTGACACTCACAAAGGACTCTCTGATTTACCGTGGTTTTCCGAATAGATAGAGTATACGGTCAAATCCTTTACGCCTAACGCCTTGCGTTATGCGCCTTGCGGTTAGCCGTCCAGATTGGCTTCCATCAGTTGATGAGGTTTACCAAAATACTCTTTGACAGGCTCCATGGTCTTCCAACCCAATCGTGAAAAGAAGGGGACATTCTCAACCTGAATGTGGGCAGTGAATTTTTTGCATCCCTTTTGCTTAACACATTTGATCGCCTCTTTAACCAGTAACTCACCCGCCCCTGTATGTCTAAACTTCTTCTTCACTGCCAATCTTCCTCCAACCCAGTGACCATTTCGGTCCACTGGAAAGAGCCGAACGGTTCCAATCACCTCTCGATTCAATTCTGCTACAAGATGGATACTCTTTAAATCGTTTTCATCACGATCAGAGATTGAAAAAATCTTCTGCTCTTCTACAAAGACCTCCCTTCTGATTTCAAAGGCCTTCTCCTGCTCACGCCTCGTCCTTACGGGATGGCAGATCAAATGGTACGGTTCTTTCTCATAGGCGTGTAGTACAGAGCATGCCCCACATCGAACACAACCCGCAAGGGATTGCGAAGAAGAGAGTCCCTTTTTCGGAAGTATAGATGCCACTTCTTCATATATTTTCTTCATCAGACCTGGATCTGGAGGAAGGCTATCCTCCATGAGCGAACCAGGAATGGGTCTTAAAGGAACTACAAAAGGATAGACCCCTAAGTCAGAAAGATATTCGCTTCCCTGAATGACTGAATTGGGTTTTTCTCCTATGCCAACGATGAGGAAACTACTCACCTGATTGGGTCCAAAGATCTCAACCGCCATTTTCCAGGCTTTTTCATATTGATTAAGTCCAAGGTGAGCCTTAGCAGGAGCCACATGAGAAAGGGCTTCAAAATCAAAACTTTCAATGTGAATCCCTACAGTATCCACTCCTGATTCCTTGAGTTGATAAAGCCCCTCAGAATCGATAGTAGGAAAGAACTGGGCGTGAATGGGCAGTCCTGTAGCTTCTCTCAGGGCCTTGGCACAACGGCTCAGATAAAAGACCTCTTTCCCCGGTGGTTTCACCTCACCCGTGGTCAGCACAATATGTTTGACAGAATCAATCTCCATTGCCTTGCGTGATACCTCTGCCAGTTGCTCGGGGCTTTTGGTCTTTAAGGTCTGTCCATTTTTATAAGAGAGTTCAATTCCGCAAAAATGACATCTTTTGGGGGTATTCCAATAGATGCAGGTTTGAATGACAGAGGTGGCGAGGCAATCTTTTCCGTGTAGGAGAGCGATCTTGGGATAAGGAACCCCATCTTTGGTTGATTGATCATAAAATTTTGGTCTTTCAATGAAATGGACCGGGGAGACCGCCTTCTTATCTTTAAAAATCAGCGATTGACCTCCCTCCTCTCTTAAGACATAAGGAGACTTAGAAACATATTGACTACTGATAGGAATAGAGATGGGAATTCCTTCGATTAAAAATGTTCCTCCTTCGGCGGGGCCTGCTCCTCCTCTTCGTTTCAGGAGTTCTCCCTCGAAACGTAAACCATAACTTTGAAGCTCTGTAAGGAATTCTTGGACCATCTATCGATGAATCTTTGAGGCCAATTCAGCCACCCTTTTACCCAGGCTTCGGGCAGTCTCAAGGCCAAATGAATCCTTCTCAATTCCATCTGGATGACTGCTCCAAAGGGTAGCACCAAAATGGGCAGTGGGCTTCCCTTCACTGACAACAATCATATCCTGAACGAGCATTGCCATCTGGACTGCCTGAATAGCAAGTTCCTGTCCTCCACTTCGTGCCCCTCCAACTGCAATGACACCTCCTACTTTATCTCGAAGAAGAAATCCATTCCTCCTAAACATAACACATCGATCAAGAAAGGCCTTACACTGAGAGGACATAGAGCCAAAATAGACAGGCGTGGCCACAATAAGGCCTGCTAATTCAGGATCAGAAAGGATGGGGATCAACTTAGCAAAATCATCTTCCTGACTGCATTCCAATACCTTCATACATTTCCCACAGGCCAAACAGCCATTGATTTTCATATCAGAAAGCTCAATCAAGGTGGTCTTAAGCCCAGCCAAAACCTCCTCGGCAGCCTGAAGACAAGTCTTTAAAGCATAGAATGTTGTTTTCCCCTTTCGGGGGCTACAGGATATACCAACAATCTTCATCTTTCTCTCTCCTCCTTCTTCATCTCCACTTCTAAAACTCTTAGAATATCTCTTCTGATTCTATTACACTCCTCACTCGTTCGATCTCTTGGTCTTGGGATGTTCACCTCAATCCTTTTGATGATTCTTCCAGGCCTTCTTGAAAGAACCACAATCTCATCACTTAGAAAAACCGCTTCATCCACATTGTGTGTCACAAAAATGATAGTATCACCCCTCTCCTGCCATATCTTGAGGAGAAATTCCTGCATGCCATTGCGGGTCTGACTATCCAGTGAGCCAAAGGGTTCGTCCATTAAAACGACCTTAGGGTTCATAATTAGCGTCCTTGCAATGGCCACCCTCTGTTTCATTCCGCCTGAAAGTTCTCGAGGGTAACGGTTTTCAAACCCACTTAGGCCAAACTGCTTGATATATTCCATAGCGGTCAACCGTCTCTTTTCTTTATCCACTCCTCTGATCTCAAGACCCATCTCAATATTTTGAAGAGTCGTTCTCCAGGGGAAAAGTGCATATTCTTGAAACACCATTCCTACTGTTTCTGATCCCTGAAGCATCTCCTTCCCATCGAGAAGGACCTTCCCCTCTGATGCCTTCTCTAAGCCTGCAATGATTCTAAGAAGCGTCGTCTTACCACATCCACTTGGCCCGATGATTCCAACGAATCGTCCACTCTCAATCCGATACTCAATATGGTCTAAGGCATGGACAGCTTCTGACTCATTCGCCCCATAAAATGTCTTACTGAGCCCTAACAGTTCAAGTGTCAATGATCATCCCTTGTCAATAGTCAATAAATTAGGATATCCTTCGTCGTCCATTGTCTACCGTTCATCGGTCATCGTCTAACGTCACTCCCATTTATCTCCAGCGAAGAGCCCTTGACTCTATAACCTTAAGGCCTGCATTGATCAAAAGGCCGATCAATCCAATGACCAACATCCCAGCCAGAATCTCATCAGGTCTCTGGATATCCCTTGCAGTCATAATCATATAGCCAAGACCAAAACCCTCTCTTACCCCTGTGAATTCTGCAGCAACCAGAGTCATCCATCCCACTCCAAGACCAATACGCATTCCAACAAAGATATTTGGGACAGAACCTGGGAGTAAAACTTTATAAAAGATATCCTTCTCCTTCGCCTGTAATGTCCGAGCCGCCTCAATTAAAATGGGGTTAATCGATAAAACCCCTGCAACCGTATTTAAAAGAATGGGAAAGAAGGCTCCAAGAAAGATAATAAAGGCTGCCGATTTGATGCCAATGCCAAACCACACTATAGCAATCGGAATCCAGGCCAGAGGTGGGATGGGCCTCACTACTTCAATGATTGGGCTGATCATTCTTCGTAATCTTGGAAACCATCCCATTAAGAGCCCTAACGGGATGGCCAATAGGGCTGCCACCCCATAACCCAGGGCAACTCGATAAAGGCTATAGAGGACATGATGATGAAGGAGATGCCCAGGTGGTACCCCAATTTTAATGAGTTCTACCAAACCAAGGACAATTTCAACTGGAGATGAAAGTTTATATCGGGGAATCAAATTGAAAGAGCAGAGTCCCTGCCAGATCAGAATCAATAGGATGAGCAATAAATATCGCTCTTTTTTCATTTCTTGATGATCTCTTTGAGAATCTCCGTTCTCATAAATCGATTAACGAATCCATCTACATCGTCAACCTTGATATATTTCAATTTATTTAGAAAATCGACATACTCCTTTTCCCCCTCCACACTGAGGACAGGAGTATAATTGACATTCTCCATGGCCAACCGGACAGAGGCTTCATCCATTCCAGTGTATTTAATGGCTATCTGAATGGCTTCCTCCCGATTGAGGAGAATGAAATCAATCGCCTTCACATGAGCCCGAACCAGGGCTTTGGCCTGATCTTTCTTTGCTTCAAAAAACCGCTCATCACAGACAAGGGCACAACAAGGATGACCTTTCCATATCTGGCCCGAAGAAGTGAGGACCCTTCCCACACCCATGGTCACTGCCTTGGCTGGAAAGGGTTCCCAGGCGATAAATCCATCAATCTGATGGGTTCTCAATGCCCCAATCATCTCAGGGGGTTTTAAGACCATGATCTTGACCTGCTCCTGAGGGGTTTTAAATTGATGCAGTGCCTTACGGAGGAGAAAATCCTGAACGGTTGAATGTCCGGGGACAGCCACTGTTTTACCTATTAAGTCGGAGATGGCTTGAATCCTATCCTCTTTTCTAACAACAATGGCCGAGCCCTCTGTATTGACCTGGGCCAGGGCAACCACCCTTGCAGTTTTATTTGCAACCGCTGTGGTAGAAGGGGCAATTCCTACATATCCCATATCCAGATCTCCTGCAGAAAAGCCACTCATCAGTTCAGGTCCTGCTTTGAAGATACCAGCCACTTTGACCTGGATCCCCTCTTTTTCAAAGAATCCCTTCTCCAGGGCCACCCAGCAAGGGAGTTGATGGATATCAGCCTGAAGATAAGCTATCCGGATCGGCTGTCCATAGGCGAACGGAACAAAAAATAATAAGCTCACCAAAACCAATAGGCCTATCTTTTTCATGTGCTCCACTCCTCTGCAAAAAGGATTATTAATCTATTCTTTCAAACAGTCAAGGGCACAGAACTTCATAATACCGATTGGGGATCATCCCAGCGTAAAGAACAGCTCCTGGACAGGGGAAAACATATTTCTTTCTAAAATTCGCACCGATGATATTAAAAAATTCGAGGCAGGCGGAACAGATGTAAGGAGTCTTATCAATGGAATAAGGAACAGGTTCATTCTCTTCCATGATAAAATAGACTGGCTCAATGAAATTGGCATGATTGGCCCGATGGGTAATAAATAACTCCTCAAAGGAAACCCCTCTCAATCCTATTGCCCTTAACCACTCCTTGTGGAGTTCAGCCCCATCCGTATCAATATTCTCCCACTCTGCTGGCTTTAAGTCCTGGTAACTCCCTTGCTGGATCAGTCTCAGTTTTTCTTCTCTATTAGGAAGTTTGGGGGGGCGGAATCGGCATTCTCGAACAGTCGTTTCAGGAGTGACACGATATTCCTGAAGATCAAAAGAACTGACCACCAAAATCTTACTTGCGAAATGGGAGACTTTATACCAGGATGAGGGCCTCTTGCAGAATGGATTTTTCCCCCATGCCTCCAAAGGCACAAAACCAATCTCCACCTCCTTGGATAGAGGGTCGCAGGCGGCATTCCTCGCCTCTATCACCTCTACCCCCCCTTCCTTCAATCGATCTTCCAAACCGGAAAATTCTTTTTCTTCAAGCCAATAGATATATTTTTTATATTCCTTCATTTTTTTCGTTACGGTTGTCTTGAATCCATTAAAAATCTAATCAAACCTATTTGAAATTTCACTTTGTTCTTCCCCCCTCTACCCAATGAAACTATTTCATTATGGCAATCAAGATGGGGAGAGAGGCAGTCGGGTTTCAAAGCTTTAAAATGCAGGTCGTACCTCTCCCCCTTTTCAAAAAGCCGGTTTTTTTCATATTGCGACACAGTCTCTATGGGAAGAGTGAGGGGTGATGTAGGAAATGTCGCCGTGTAAGCAATGTTTCGTTGAATCGGATAGTTTCGAGAGATAGGTCTTAATTCTCTTTCGTCTCTTCTTCTTTGGTGATGCGGGTGGAGGGTAGACCCATAGCCAGGGCAACCAATTCAACAAGGTCTCTCATCCGAATCATAGAATCCATAGCAATGATTTCTTTTTGAAGCCCCTGATAACAGAACGGGCAGGTAGAAATAAGGTCGGTTGCCCCTGTCCGCTCAGCATCCTTAACCCTTTCTTTGGTCATCTTTTGCTGGATATCTGGATAGCCTGCCTTCAACCCTCCCCCAGCGCCACAACATCTTGAATTCTCTCTAATCCTTTCCATCTCTACAAATTGTACTCCTACTTCTGAAAGGGCCTTAAGCACTTCTCTCGGATCATCATATTCACCACATGCTCTTCCCATATGGCATGGATCATGGTAAGTGACCTTGAGGTTCAATCTTTTATTGAACTTAATCTTTCCTTCCTTGATCAACCTTACCAGAAGGGTCGCAATGGGTATCACTTCAAAATTGAGGTCTCCAATTTTTGGATAATCCTGCCTGATTGTCTTGAAACAGCCTGCGCATGAAGTGACCAGTGTTTTAACTCCCAGTTCGTTGAACATCTTAATATTCTCAGATGCAATTCTTTCAAACTCTCTATCTCCCATTCTTAAAAGCACGCTCCCACAACATTTCTCCTGATTGGCTAAAAACCCCCAATTCAATTCAAGGGCGTTTAGGATGTTTGTTGTATTGATAGCAATCTCCCTGAGATTTGAATCGTAGGATGCTGTACAACCCACAAAATAGAGCAATTCTGCACCTTTTGTGATCTCTTTAGGAGGCGCGATCAATGTCTTGTCTCTCTTCCCAGCTCTCGCCCAGTGGGCTCGGCTGGATCGGGGTTGCCCCCACGGGTTATCATAAGCCTTAGTGTTTTTGACTAAAAGGGTTTGATTCTCCAATGGTCCAAAACCCAAATCGACGATACATCGCCTAATCCTTTCCCAAAGTTCTACGGTGTCAATTCGAGAGGGGCAGACAAAGTGACATTGCCCACACGTACTACACTCATAAAGGCTCCTGACAAAATCTTTAACCCCCTCAGGATCCACAGGATTATAATCAAAAAAGATTGCGTTGGGACCATATTGGGCCTTTACCATTTCCCGAAAATTGGCGATCTTTTTTCGAGGGGTGATGGTTTCCCTCTCGTCCTGCTGATAAACTGGGCACCACGTAATACATTCCCCACAATCCGTACATGCGTCAAGTTCCATCAATCGAAGTTTATCGAAATGGGATAAAGGAATCTTAGGCAGGTCTACTGAATTGGAAATTTTTTTCTTAACGTGAATGGTCCATATAGCCAACCCTAAGAAGACCCAGAAACCTATAAGAAATATAAGTCGGGAAATCGTGTAACGTATGGGACGAGTATCCGGAAGCGTCGAGACATAATCTAAAACCTGATCAACCTGTGCCTCTGTCAATTTTTCCTTGAATGCGGGCTGGGAGACAGTGGACTCCGTCCCTTCCACTTTCGATCCCTTTAGGATAAAATCCTTAATGGTTTTTCTATTCAGCACATCACCAAATTTATTAGTGGTTAATGCAAGTTTAATCGCCCCTGTGTTCAATGAAGGGATGACTCTGCTGGCAGGATTCTTGGCACCAAAATTTCCCTGCCCCCCCCTTCCTAAATTGCCGTGGCAGCGAAGGCAGTGTTCACGATAGAGCTTTTCTCCGGGTGAAATCTCAATCGTTTCTTCAGCCAGAGTCATTCCTGTTAGGATCGCCCAACTAAACACCAATATAAAAATAATGCAGAAGATATGTTGAAGAGGACTTTTCCAGAATATTTTCATCTCATTCATTCTCCTAAGGTTGCCCAGATGCTTAAAATGAATATGAGGATAAGCGCCCCCGTCCCTCCAACGATGAACCAACGGTGCTCATGAAACGTATTGATTTCTTTTGTATCTATAAAGGGAAGAAGAATTAAAATGGCCAAAATCAAAAATGGAACTAAAACCCCGATGGCGGGGGGAACCATTTTCATGATTTGAAATAACCAGAGAAAATACCATTCTGGGCTGATGGTTGTAGGCGTGATCAATGGATTTGCCTCTTCTTCGTAGCCAATTGGCAATAAGACAGAAAGGGTTACCACCACTCCGATGAGAAACAAGAAGACGATCATTTCTGTAAAGAATTGGTCAGGATAGAAAGTAGGTTTCCTTTTCTTTATCTCCCCCATTAAGAATCTCCTAAAAAGGTGTTTTGATCCCCTGGCGCCGTATCATGATAAAATGGGCTAAGAGGAAGCCAATGAGGAACAAAGGGAGGACGATTACATGGGAGATGAAAAAACGAGTGATCGTTGGCTGTTTCACTCCATATCCTCCCTGAAGGAAGACCATTAAATATTCTCCTATAACGGGGAGCTCACTCGCCATGCCCGTTCCTATTCTGGTTGCCCAGTATCCCCTTTGATCCCACGTTAATAAATACCCTGTAAAAGAAAAGGCAAAGCACAATATTAATAGAAAGACTCCACTGACCCAGGTCATTTCACGAGGCGGTTTATAGGCCCCCCTGAAGAAAACTATTACCATATGGACCACCACAGTGATAATGATTAGATAACTGGCATAATGGTGGATCCCCCTGATCAACCACCCCAGATAGACCTGGTCCGTAATAAAGACAATACTCTGGAAGGCCCCTTTGACAGTTGGTTGATAGTAGTAAGCGAGAAAGATACCCGTGATCAGCTCGATAACAATGAGCGCAAATGTCATCCCTCCCCAGCAAAACCTTACCTTCTTTTTGTATTCGGTGACCTCGGTGTCCAAAATCGGGCTTAACCATTTTCTAAGATTCCATCGCTCTTCGGCCCATTGGGTAAGATTTGATATCCAACCAGCCATCTCTATACCCCGCTGATCATAGTGATTCTAAACCAAGAGGGATACCCTGAAAGTTTATCTTCAGGGAGTTTTACAGAAATCTTCTCTCCCTCAACCTTACTCTCCATCAATAAAAGATTATAAGGTTTAGCCGGTCCTTTTAAAATTCTCCCACCCTCATCAAAGATTGCGTCATGACAAGGGCAAATAAAATGCTTCTTCTTTTCGTCCCATATCACAATACAGCCCAGATGAGGACAGATGGTAGAAAAAGAAAACAGTCCTTTGCCATTCTTTATTAAGATAATAGGTAAACCAAAATAGGTTTTCACCAGACTGTTTTCTTTAAACTCTGACAGGGTCCCAACCACCTGCCAACCACCGACCTTCTTTAACGCACTTCGAGGAGGCGTGAGAAAGGCAATGATCGCTGAAAGAATTGCCCCCAATCCAAAAAGTCCGAGAAAGGCTGTCAAAAATCTTAATAGTTTTCTTCTACCAAGGTGAGCCGTTGTACTTTCTTCTTGAGGTATGGGTTTTTTTTCATCCATATATTTATCCTCTTTCCTACCTTCTTGAAAGAGTCGCTGTCACTGGGCATGTAACTATATGAGCAAATTTACTATAGGGAATATAAGCAATGAAAGCAAAAGCGATTAGGCAATGCAAATTCCATAGATAAAAATGGAAGGTAGTCCAATTGAAAGGGAGATTACGGAACAAAAGCGATAGAGTAAATCCCACAAAGGAAGCGCTATATTCTAAGGAAAAAGGAAGGACGGCAAACCTGAAGGCTTCCAATAAAAATCCTGTGACAACAATCAAAAATATAAAGAGCAGGGCGATATTGTCTCTCACCTCTGTCTTCAATTGGGGGACCTTTAACAGGTAGCGCCTCAACGCTGAAATAACAACACCGACCAATATACTAAGTCCTAAAAAATCCATCAGAAAATCCAAAATTCTTCCTCCAGGTGAAGGAATCCCAAAGGTCCTCACCTGGGTGGCAATGACATATCCATAAACAAAAAGCATTAGAATAAATAAGATAGAAAAGCCCATGGATAGCGTCATATAATTTACCCATCGGAGAGGATTCAATCGGAAGATTCCCCTCTGTAAGAATGCATCGTAAATAAAGGATTTAAAGACCTTGGCCTTCTTTTTCCTTCTATGAGAATTTTCCCTTCCTTTTCTCCAGATCAATATCTTTGTAATCAATCCATATGAGAAAATTATAATCGATACCCCTCCTGTGATCCACATAAATACCCACTTATAAAGATTCTCTGCTTCATAAAAACTCTTTCCAGGGTAGGTATGATCGGTATGACAATGAACACATAATTTTGGGGGGTCTTTTTTGAATTTCTTTACATAATCGACCGTGGCCAAAGCTGGATTTCCAAATTGGATCAGAATATATAGAGATACCATAATGGATAAAATCCAAATCTTCTTCCTTGACATCATACCACTCCTCAAAAAACGGCCTGTATCAATCGACTCATTGGTCTCTCTTTTTCGACTCTCTTTGATTTAAAATAAAGGTTTAAAAAACATGCAGATAATAATTTCAAATTTTCAAAAAGTCCTGTAGCCAGCGATGTAGTGTCCTCACCCTCTTTCATCTTATGTCGAATCGCTTGAATTACTGAGGGAAGGGATTTTGATCGTTCGATACATTCCCAAAGCCTTTCTTCATCCATCTTGAGATCAGGGAGAGTCTCAAGCCTTTTCAGTTTATCCCATATAACATTTAGAAAGACACTGATCTTTTCAGTTTGGTAGAGTTTATTTCCAATCAACCACTCCCTGTTAACATCATTCATGCCCGAGGCCTGAATGCGGGCATTACTCAGTCCCCTCTTTAAATCTTTCAAGTATCCTTTTAAAGAGTCCCCACTGACTGATTGGCCTTCTTCATAAAAAAATTTTTTAACCCCGAAACTCCCCCTCTCTAAGTGTTTGAAGATAATCTTCCTGAGGTAGAGATTGCAGGAAGGGTAGTGGGGATGTTCAAAGTGAGGACCCAATATATAGAGCTCCCCATCGCCAATAATCTTTTTACAAACAGCAATCTTTCCAATCAAGGTCTTTACGGCCAACTCTTCCTTAACCAGAAACCTTGTCCTTTTCGTAAACCCATTGTAGGTGGCAATGGGTTCAATATCTTCTGAGGGTAGCATCGATGGCCCGCCATAAAGGGGAGCAATCATCTCCTCTTCATCACCAGGAAAACCATGAACCATCTCCAAAACAACTTCCTCTCTTACCACATGGTAGATAAAATCACAACCATAGGAACTACAGGAACTCTTCTCGAACAATGACCGTTCATCTTCTGAAAGCCTTCGAGATATATTCGAGATCTTCACGTCAATAAAATTGAACCGATTGAGATAGGGCATGGATGATCTTAATGGAAGGTATGCTCCCGCACAGGTTCCAATATAGAGTCCCCCTCCTTTTATAAAATTTCTTAGTCTATCCGATCCCTCTTCACCCAATCCCTCTGCAATGGCAAACGTGTCACCTCCTGACATCAATAGAACATCGGCCATATCCAAGCCACCTCCAACGATATCTCTCTCATTTAAGAAGACGACATCATCAAGACCCATTCTATCAAGGATCTCAGCAAACCAGAGCCAAGAATGGGAGGCACCCCTTCCGGAATAAACGCCTATGCGAGGCTGGAAGGTGGATTGGGTGAAACAATAATTTTTAGCAGTAGGGGATGGGATCATTATGAGAAATTATTTGGTAATATCCGAAATCACCTTTTCCAATGTTTCCGAAGTGAATTCTAAACCCGTTCCAATATTGGCAAGTTCAATCAACCTCTCTTCGCTCAGTTCAGGAGACAGTTGAATAAAGATGGGATGAATCCCAAAAATATAAGCAACCGCCTGTCTTCTCTCCCATTCGGCCGGGGAAAGACCCAGATTGGGTACCCAAGGGCTGAACCTTCCCTTTCCAATACTTTCTAACGATCCCTTTAGGGTAGAAAATGACTTCTTGATCTCCTCGGGTTTCTTTTTGCCTGACTTCTGGCTCAATTCTGAAACAGCCATAGCATCTATCCCATATCTCGCACATTCTCTTAGCACTGCACATGCATCCGATGCGGAGAGACCTAACTTTTTAAATCCAATAAGGGCGTAAAGATCTGTAATGAGAAAACCAGGTTCGTTTTTTTCACTCTCTTCTAAACGCTTTGGCTCCTCATCGAGAAAAACAAAGGTATTGGTAGGATAAGGGGTATTGAAACAGGACCTGTGGCTATGAACAATTGGTTCAAGCCACTTCTGGATATCCTCGCCAAGTGCGGCTGAGATCTCTCCGATCCCTCTCTTTCCAGCAGAAGGTCCTTTCTTCACCTCCAACAGAAGTTCTTTACATTTCCCAACGAAGCCTGAAGGGTCTGATATCTCCAGCAAGGTCATCCCTCTTAGAGCAACCAGTTTCAGTTTCTTTAAACCAAATAACTTTCCAAATCCCCATCTATCTCCACTTGGCCAATAGTTTATTAAAACCTGTGCAACATCAGATTCCGACTCCCCCGCCTTTCCTATTCCCAACACTTGGATCAAAAGATCCCCAAGCGATTCTCTGATCAGGTCAGTGGAAGTCCAGACATCTTTGCCCCAAACCTCACTGGCATCGTTTATATCCGCAATGCCATCATGGATCCAGAGATAAACAGGTTTAGGAGCATTCCCTTTAATCACAATGTAATCAAAGCCTGAGTATTTCAACTCCATCCCGGCGTAAAGGGTTAAAGGCGCATGGGAAAGTTTTCCTGTCAGGGGGCTTTTGGCTGTGATCATGCCCAAGGCCGATGCAGGGACAAGGGTTCCTGTTAATAAACCTGACCCTAATACAATAGGCTCTTCATCCTTAAATTTCTCATAAAGGGTCTGGGTGATCCCTGCCCCACCCATCCTCTCTCTGACCAAATCTTCATCAAGTTTTTCTTCGGTAATCTTGGAGTTGGCCAAATCAATGATCGCTATCTTATTGGATGCCAAATATTCCATCTCTCATCTCTCCTTTATTCCATATAGATTGCATTGACGGGACAGAATTGAAGGCACAGGGGCCCTTCCTTTCTGTCAGAACACAGGTCGCAGGGTTCTCTTAACAGAAGAGGTTTTGCTGAAGCATCCTCTTTTTCTCTGCCCTTATCATCCTCTCCAGTGGATCTAAGTTTCCTAACCTCCAACCCCTCGGGTCTGGCAATCACTAAGTTCTCCTCCTCCTTCACCACCACAGCATAATAATCCTTCTTCTCCCTTCCCCGAGTCACCATGATACAGGACGAAAGTAAGGCAAAACCATCATCCCGATGGTACCCACAGGCCATCTCACAGGCCATACATAAAACACATTTTTTTGGATCGATTCTAATCCCCATATCAACTCTCCTTACCTCCTAAAATAGGCTTGCATGAAACTTAGTCTTTTTTCGCCTGAAAATCGGATAGGATTATAATGGTTTGGAATCGAAAAGTCAAAACAATATCACCTCTTTTAATTTTTCCAAGTGGAGATAATTTTTATTTTTATTACCCCTTTTTTTCAATAAGAAGATGGATCAGTGAGATCACCTCAGGCGTATCCCATTGTCTCGGTCCTATCGCCTTTCCTAAAATAACCCCTTTTTTATCAATGATAAAGGTGGTTGGAATGGCCCTTACTCCATAAAGGTCGAGCATCATCCCTTTTGGATCAACTAAGACAGGAAAGGTATAACTTCTTTTTTCAATAAATTCTTTTATAGTCTTCTTCTCCACACTCTCAACGGAGACCGCAAGGAGGATGAAATCTTTAGCATTGAATTGTTTATGAAGGACCTCCATGGATGGCATCTCCTCCTTACAGGGACTGCACCAGGTTGCCCAAAAATTGAGAAAGACTACCTTTCCCTTAAAACTTTTAAATTCAATGGTCTTACCCTCTAAATTTTCAAGACGGAATTCAGGTGCCTTTTGAAACCCCTTCATGGCCTGAATTTTAATCCCTTTTAAAAGTTCTTCCACCTTGGTCTGTGCTGAGACCCAAATGGGAAACCCAGTAATGATCATCAAAAAAAAGAGAGGAATAAATTTTTTACCCATATCATTATTCACGTTTATCTATTTTTTATAACACCTTCCATTATTGTATTCAATGAAAAATCAATATCCTATTGTCTCAAATTTAATTTTTTTTTATAATTTATTTGATGCAAGACTCGAGTTTTGAGGAGTTTGAGGCTACCTCCCTCTACTGCCCGAGGTGTAAGGCTGCGGTCCCTGTAAGAAAAAGATTGCTTTTGGTTTTGCCGGAGGGAGATGAATATGAATATCTTTGTGCCTATTGCTCCTCTTCGGTTGGGACAAAAATTGATAAAAATGCACCCAAGATTGAATTGGTTCTTAAACCCTAATCGCTCCTTATCCATATTCCTTTGCTTTTCTCATATTCTTCCAATTTAAACCACACATTCATTTCTTGCATCTCTGAAAAAAATTTGATTTAATCAAACCCATCAGGAGCAGAAATTGAAAACGGGGAAATTAGAAATCCAATTCTTAAAAAGGCTTCTAAATAAATATACTATTCTCGATTCACAGGTGGTGGTCGGCCCCAAAATCGGAGAGGATGCAGCAGTCCTCTCCTTAGGGAAGGAGGTTGGGCACTATTGGGTTCTCACATCAGATCCGATTACCTTTACAACCGAAGAGATGGGATATTACGGGGTGGTGGTCAATATGAATGATATTGCAACCAGAGGTGCCATTCCGAAATGGTTTTTGGCCACCCTCCTCTTCCCAGAAGAAGTAAAACCAAAGAAGATCGAAAAGATCTTTTATCAGATCCACGAGACTTGCAAGCGGTTCAATATCTCCTTCGTCGGTGGACATACAGAGATCACACCCGGATTAGATAAGCCTATCCTATCGGGTTATATGGTTGGAGAGGTAAAAAGGGATAGGTTGGTGACCACAGGAGGGGCAAGGCGTGGGGACCTGGTCCTTTTGGTCAAGGGGGTCTGTATTGAGGGCACTTCGATCATCGCAAGGGAGAAGGAGGCTGAGCTTTTAAAGAAAGGTATCTCCCCTTCTATCATTAAACGGGCAAAGGATTTCATTTTCAACCCGGGGATTGATGTGCTTTTGCCAGCCCGAATCGCCTGTAACTCTTCTCCAATCCATTCGATGCATGACCCCACAGAAGGGGGCTTGATCAATGGGTTGATTGAAATGGCTTGGGCTTCTGAAAAAGAGATCGAGGTTGATTTAAATAAGATTTTAATCTACAACGAATCACGAGTCCTCTGTAGTGTCCTTGGACTCAATCCCTTTGGAGTTATCGCCTCAGGAGCACTCCTTTTAACCATCTCTCCCTCGGATCTTATGAAAATTGATAGGGCTTTTAAAAAGGTTTCAATTCCAATCCAGGTCATCGGTAAGATAAAGAAAGGACCAGGAAGGGTTTTAGTAAAGGAGGGAAAATTCTTGAAGGAATTGAACCCCCTTCCGAGAGATGAAATCCTAAAGATCTACGATTGATTTTAGGTAGGAAATCAAGGAGCAGTCTCGGTTTTTGACATTTAATGAAATGCCTTATAAAATAAAAATATTTCCAGTGAGATTAACCATGAGGAAGGTCATAGTTATAAATGTTCTTATACTGGGGGTCATCTTATCTATCTCTTCCTGCGCTACAGCGCCAACCCGCCCCCTTGCCCCTGGCGAAGTGAGATTATTAAAGATGGATGTCCCATTAGAGGGAGATACCAAAAGGGGGCTGCCATTTATGGTGAGCATTCATTTTGAAGCGGAGGGGAGACCTGAGATTAAAAGAGCCTGTTTTTACATGTCAGGGGATGGGCCATACTGTTTTAAAATAACAAATGTTAAATATGGGCACCCAGGGATCATCGAGGTTGAAATTCGACCCAATCAGTTCGGCTCCTACCTCTTGAAAGGCTATGTCCTATACCTTCGGGATGGGAAGACTCAATTGTCCAATCAAGTAACTACCCTTATCCATATCATTCCATAGTTTTTATAAATGGATAATTGACGAATCCTCATTAACCCCTGGACATTGCTCCATGGTTTTATGACTCCAACATCTTGGTTTTTTTCATTCCTGTGAGCCGAGAAGCCCTGATATTTTTAGGAGGGGGTCAGTCAAGACCCACTGACTCAGGCGTAAGAGGTTTGAGGCTAAATGGCCCAACCGTATCGATCCTTCATCCTGTAAGAATCGATCACGCATTCTTCTTAGATCTCTCATGGTAATTCCTTATCAAGCAGGTTTCGGATGATGATTTCTACCTTCTCTCTCAATTTTGGGTTTTCAATCTCCATGCCTCGGTTGCCCTGTTGGGGACGAATATTGATCGGAGGATATGAATCTTCATTTAATCTGCCTTTACTTATCATATGAATTAACTTACAAAAGTCAAGGGGTGTTAATAATCATGATATGGATATCGGAAGGGTATTGGAAAGAAGTTGGAGGTCATTGTTCCCTATTCCATCAACACCGAGAGGGGGACAAGTTCGATTCCCATTTCCTTTAGTTTGGGGATCATCGCTTTGAGGGATTTGAGGGTAGTGGGGTGAGGATGTGCAATTCCAATGGCCTTGCCGTTGGCCAAAGAAAATTGGATTAAACTCTCGATCTTCTGCCTAATGTCTTCTTCATTCAATGAATGATCGATGAAGAGGTTTCTCTCCCCAGCCCTCATTCCAATTGATTTTGCCACCTTTAAACCAACCGTCTGAGGTGTCGTTCGGCTATCGAGAAAGTATAAGCCCCTCCGCTTTAATTCAGAAAGAATAACCTTTACCTTTTCAGGATCTTCCATCAATCGAGAACCCATATGATTGCTTACCCCCTTGATGTAAGGGACTTCCTCAATATCCCTGGAGAGTTGGCGGAGAAGCCTCTCTTCATCCATCTCTTTAAGGAGCATTCCCTCACCAGGTTGGGTCTCTGGATAGCCCTGAGGTTCCATGGGAAGGTGGAGGATCACCTCCTTACCCTTCTGATGGGCCTCGGTGGCTATTCTTCTTGCATGAGGGGTGAAAGGTAGAATGGAAAGGGTTAGAGGAAGGTCCCATTGGAGAAGTTCTTTTGAAATAGAGTAGTCTAAACCGAGGTCATCGATCACAATAGCGACCTTGGGCCGTAAACCTGTTTTGACAGCAGTGGTCTGTGAAGGGACAAAAGTCAGTTGATGGGTCGTTCGACCCTTTAGGCTCACTTCTAATTGGAGTAAATCTTTTGTATGGGAGACATGAAGAGAAACAGATCTTCCAAGGTGTCCAAGGCCCCTCCTAAAATTTCCTTCAACCAAAGGAAAAGGGATGGGTTTGGGAAGTTTGATCTTTAAGAAGGATTGCTCCCAAGAAAATTTTCCCTCTTTTTTAAGAGAAGTCTGATGAAGGAGAACATCCTTCTTAGAGATGCTCATGTCGTAAAGTTGGCTATAAATGATCTGATCGATGAGGTAGATATTTTCTGAAAAGACTTCTTGAGGAAGGGACCTCTCATGAAGCCAATACCTATATCCGCCAACACTCAGAAAGATACCCAGAAGGAAGGAAAGGAGATAACCCACCCACCCCCTTAATGTCAATCGCTTAAAGGAATGTGCCGATGGGTTTGCCATCTATGGGATGAAGTCTATTTCCCTTTGGCTATGTTCTTAAATATCTCCCAACTCTTGAGCAGTTCAAGGGCCCGCTCTAATTGATTATCCAAAGGTTTCTTCTCCTTCGCCTCCTCCCTCTTCATATCCTCCTTCTTCGGCTTCTCTTTCTCCTTTGTGATCCCTTTTTCTGTATCGTTGAGGTGCCTCTCTAAGTCTTTTTCTGTTGGGTGTCTTGGAACGATTGCCTTTTCCTCTTCAGCCTGGGAGGGCTTGACAATAATGTCAGGTACAATTCCCTTAGCCTGAATAGATCGACCATTGGGTGTGTAATATCTTGCAGTGGTTAAACGTAGTCCAGATCCGTCTTTCAAAGGGAAAATCGTTTGTACTGATCCTTTGCCGAAAGTTTGAGTCCCTATGATAATTCCACGAGCATGATCCTGAATGGCTCCTGCAACGATCTCGGCACCGCTGGCACTTCCGCTATTGACCAACACGACCAACGGATAACGGCTCAATTTTCCATCGGGGTGTGCGTTGAATTTCATCTTCTGATCTTCCTTCCTTCCCTGCATCGAAACAATGACCCCTGAATCAATGAATCGATTGGCAATCTTGACTGCCTGATCCAAAAGACCTCCTGGATTATTCCGGATATCGAGAATGAGACCTTTGAGCGTCCCTTTACTCTGTTCCTCTAAGGTTTTTATTGCCTTTTCAAACTCACCATCTGTCTTCTCCTGGAATTGGGAGATTCGAATGTAACCATAATGTTTTTCCAAAAGTTCATAGCGGACACTTCGAATGGGGATCACATCACGAATCAGAGTGAACTCCCTGGGTTTTGTGAACCCCTCCCTCATAATGGTGAGGGTCACCTTGGTGCCTTTGGGGCCTCTTAATCGCTTAACACTCTCCATAAGAGTTAAATTCTTCGTTGGTTCATCATTAATTCTAATAATCTGGTCTCCTGCCTGGATGCCTGCCTTAAAGGCTGGCGTATCCTCAATGGGAGAGACAACCGTCAAGATGCCCTCTTTTATCGTGATCTCGATTCCCAGTCCCTCAAATCGACCTTTTGTCTCTTCCTGCATCTCCTTATACATATTGGGAGGCATAAAGGCAGAATGGGGGTCAAGCGTCTCCAACATTCCTTTAATGGCCCCATAGATCAGGTCTTTTGAATTCGTTTCCTCTACATATTCCTTCTGAAGGAGACCGAGAACATCTGTAAATACCTTTAGGTCTTCATACATACTATTGGAGAGGGCTGAAACCTTATGGGAACGGCTCATCCCAATCACCACTCCAAGAAGGAAGACCAGAAAGATGATTAAACCGAGCTTAAACATCCTTTTATTTGGAACCATCTCAACCTCCTTTGGTGATTATTCCTTTTCCCCTGGGCTCTTACTTTGGGGTAATAATACAACTTTATCCAATTGTGAGATCCAATGCAAGGGATCCTGTGGCTTCCCTTGATGACGGATCTCAAAATAGAGGCATGGCCCTTTTAACGACCCAGCACTTCCTACCAGAGCAATCGTTTCACCCTGAGAAACGATATCTCCTGGTTTCTTCAACAATTCTGAACAGTAACCTGAAACGGTGAAGGTGTGGTCTCCGTGGTCAATGATGATGAGATTTCCAAATCCTTTAAACCAATCCGCATAGAGGACCTTCCCGGGTAGAACGGCCCTAACCTCAGCCCCTATCGGGGCTTTAATCTCAATCCCATTTTGCCCTCTCTCTTTGAAAAGGCTGATTACTTTTCCCTGAACAGGAGGAATCAATTTTCCCCGAAGGGGTTCAATCTTAGTTTTTCCATAAGCGAGAAGGCTTCTCTCCCGTTCCAGTTTATCCACGAGTGATTGAAGCTCCTTAGCCCTCTCCTCCAGCTCTCGTACCAATTTCTGATAGACCAATTTTTGATTTTGAATCGATTTCAAAAGCTCCTGCTTCTCTTTTTTGACCTTCTTGATCTCCTCTTTCTTTCTCTCCACTTCAAAAATATTTTTCTTCCATTGGAGCTGATCCTGAACTAACTCTTCTTGGTACCTTTCCTTCAAGGCCATTTGATATCGGTAAGTTTCAATTAGCCGGTGGTCAAAATGAATAATGATCTTTAAGTATTTATCGACCCTTAGCAGGTCATGATAGGACTCCAATGGAAGAAGGAGAACCTCAGGAAGAACCCTCTCCATCTTATAAAGGGCATTTAACCTCAAAAAGAGGTCTCCTCTTGTCTTTTCCAATCCTTTGCTCAGGTTTGCAATCTGGGCTTTGGTTTGTTTCAATCTTTCCTTAGTTTGAGCCAATTCCATCTCCAACTTCTTCAACTCTTTCCCCTTTAGATAAAGCTGAGAGTCTAAGGTTTGAAGGTTTTCAAGGATCGAGGTTTCCTTTCCGAGGAGCTTCTTCTCCTTCTCCTTGGTTAGGACAATCTCTTTCTTAACATCTTTAAGGCTCTTTTTCTTTTCTATAAGATCCTTCTCAATCTGATCGGGTCTTCCGGCCCAAAGACCGATAGGGTCAATGAATGAGAACCATCCTAATATCATACATAAACCAAGAATCTTACTCCATTGGCGCATCGAACTCTCACTCACCAAATCTCAAAAACTTCATCGAGGCAATGAAACTACCAAAAAGGCCTAAACACATCCCTCCCAATAAGATTTGGAGTATAACCTCAGGTGGCAGGAAATGGATGGGAACTTTTGCCGTCCACACTTGAATAGGGGAGGGGAGATGGAGTAGCATGATCTCTTGCAATAGATAAAGGAATAGGACGGCCAGCCCTGCTCCAAAGAGCCCCTGAAGAAGGCCTTCGATATAGATGGGAATATGGATGAAGGAAGGGCGGGCTCCAACGATGCGCATGATCTCAATCTCCTCTCGACGGGCAGAAATGGTGAGTTGAAGGGTGTTGGAGATAATGAAGATCATGGCGAGGAGCAGAAGCCCTCCTAAAATCCATTGAGTCAGATTCAGTAAATGGACCAAGGCAGAAAAAGTATCCACCCATTCCTGTCCAAACTGGATCTCCTCAAATTGAGGGAATTTCTTTAACTGTGAGACCACTCCTTTGATCCCTGTAGAATTTCGGTATTCCTTCTTCAATTCAATTTCGAAAGAGGGAGGAAGGATCCAAGCCTGAATTCCTTTTAAGAGGTCTTTTTGTCCCCCCAACTTCGATTCCATAAAAGCCAAGGCATCGAAGGGAGAAATGTATCTCACACTCTCAACCCCTTCGAGTAGGCGTATTTTATTTAATAGGGTCTCCACCTCCTGAATGGGAGTTTCCCTTTTGAGGTAAGCCATAATCTCAATCTTTTCTTCCCAGAGTTTAAGAAATGAGGAGAGGTTAATAGCGATCAGTGTGAAGGATGAGAAGACGAGCATGGAGATCGCAATGATACCCACTGTGCTGAGGTTGGGATATAGATTTCCTTTGATGTTTAGAAAGGCCCGTCTTACCACATGCCAGACAAAGTATTTCATTCCCCTGCTCTTACCTCATCTATCTTGACATCAACCCTCCTCCCGCCTGAGAGGTAGATGACCCTGTGGGGATAGCGTTGAATCAATTCCTTGTTATGGGTGGCAAAAACGATGGTTGTTCCTTTTTGATTAAGATCAGAGAAAATTTTCATTACATCATCGGTCATCTGGTCGTCCAGATTCTCCGTGGGTTCATCAGCCAAAAGGAGAGGGGGATCATTGATCAAGGCTCGGGCAATGGCTACCCGTTGTTGTTCTCCTGCAGAAAGAGCAAGGATAGGATCTCTCTCCCTTTGTTGGAGCCCCACCTTCTCCAACACCTCTGAAACCTTCTTTCTGATCTCCTGCTTTTGGTAGGCGGTTACCTCTAAGGCAAATGAAATGTTTTCGCTTACAGTCCGATCCTTTAGCAATTTAAAGTCCTGAAAGACAATTCCCATCGATCTTCGAAGTAGGTGAATCTTATTGAAACCCTTTGCGGTGATATTCATTCCATTAACGACCACTTCCCCACGGGTCGGTTTTTCCGCACCATAAAGAATGCGGATCAGAGTTGTCCTCCCGGAACTGCTTGCCCCATAGATATAGGTGAATTCTCCATCCGATATCTCCAAACTGACATCAGAAAGAGCCTCAATCTGTGTGGGATAGACCTTGTAAACATGAGATAACTGAATCATCTCAAAACAAAATTACCACGAGGTTCATTTTTTTTCAAGAAAAATAAATACCGATATGCCCTCCCCATCCCATCCAG
Source organism: uncultured Syntrophaceae bacterium (assembly GCA_964517975.1). Lineage (GTDB taxonomy): Bacteria > Desulfobacterota > BSN033 > BSN033 > UBA1163 > JBBIRM01. Next base: position 31,086 of record CAZFDM010000301.1, on the reverse strand, counting down.
GTTTGCTCACAAAACTCTTAAAATAGGTTAAAATAATAAAATAGGAACGTAGAGAGGGCCCCTATTTTTGACCAATCTCTTTCATCTCTTAGGAACAAAACCCAGATCAAAAACAAAGGGGCACATCCTCCAACCTCCTAACATGAGGCAAAAAATAGTTCCACCACAAAAATTTTTATTAACCTCAAGTGAGGGAATTTGATATAATGACCGCCAATACTCTATCACTTTAACTTCATCCCTCCAGTAAAAAAGAGGAAAAGGGAGGAGAATGGAACCTATCAACATTCCGAGAGAACTCTTATGGGATTACGAGCAACCACCAGATGATCCTCTGTGGCGGCTACAGAGGATCGCTGACTTCTTTCCTATGTTTGGGAGGGATAGAGAGACTGTCATGGCGCTTTGGAAAAATATTGAGCGACTCAGGGTAGATCACCCCACAAAGATTCTTATTGAAGAGTACAAAAAGGCATGGGAGGAAAGGAATGAAAAAAATAAAGGATAATCCTTTTCTTACAAAGCATCAAAAGTACTTTCTCCATGAGTTTGCTAAATGGAAAGATTCTGAACATTTCTATCTCACAGGGGGCACAGCCCTCTCCGCTTTTTATCTTGGACACCGTTTATCAGAAGATCTTGATTTTTTCACAGAGGGTGAGGAAGTGAGAACAGAAACCATTGCATCCCTATTAAAATCGATCCCAAGAATAGACACCTTTAGTTTTGAAAGGAAGTTTGATCGTCGGATCTTCTTTATTCGTTTTGAAGACAGCGGGTTATTGAGAGTAGAATTTACTCCTTACCCATTCAAAAGGCTTGAGATATTTAAGGCCATCGAAGGAATAAATGTGGATAGTCTTATAGATATCCTAACCAACAAATTACTCACCCTTTCTGACAGAAGGGATATAAAAGATTATGTGGATGTTTACTTTATTTTGAAGGAGTTTGTTCATTTCTCTATGGACGACCTCGTCATGAAAGTTGAAAAGAAATTTGGTTTGAAGGGAATCCATTATATTATTCAGGGAAGATTTCTCGACCCACTGGAGGATATAAAAGGGCTAAAATTGTTAAGAGAGGTCAATGGAAAAGAGATGGCCTCCTTTTTTAATGAAATAGGAAGAAAAATGATACGAAAAAATTTAGAGGAAGAATTTTAGTCAGCCATTCTTTGCCTCCATAAGCAGATTTGATCCCGTAGTTCTTTCCCACAAGGGATGGCTCCAATTTCCCTGATTTCTATACCTTTCCATCAGGCTTTCAATTTTTTAACTCTTTCTCCCAGAAACCTTGCGAAGTTCATCAAGAAATTGGGGATTAATCTGACAGGATAAACTTTGTGCTTTCTCAATGTCTTTCAATGATTTTTCAAATTCTCTCTTAAAGTAATAGGCAATCCCGCGATTGTTGTAAGCCTCCGCGTCTCCCAACTCGGCCTGTTTTTGTCCTGAGGCATCTGTAAAATAACCATGATTTCTTTCTCCTTTTCTTCAGCCATTTTTTACTTCCGTTCTACCGATGGGGTCAATGACAGGGTAGCGAGGGATAGTATTATAGGTATCTCTTAACCCTGCCCACAGGGCGGGGCTTTAAAACCTAAATTCTAAAACCCAAAACTGAGATCCCGAAACAAGTTCGGGATGACAAAAAGACCAGAACCTAACCGTCATGTCATGCTGAACTTATTTCACTTATGAAAACGCCGTGTCAAGTTCGAAATAGCATAAAACACCTATTCCAAAAGAAAGAGTGAACATGGTTTTGTTATACTTCTATAGGAGAATACTCATTCACTTATGCGTGCTAACTTCGCACACGATAGCAATCCGAGTCCCAACCGGCCAATCAGCATCAGGGGGTGTCACAGCACCCAGAAACAAGTGGGGCGTGTTGGGACTCAATTCTTTTCACCCTCTTAGGGGTTTCTTCAAAGGTTACACCTTTGTTCAGACAATGATAGATGCTAACCAATATCTGTCTGGCCACAGCCACCTTTGCCGTCTTTCTTCCCTTCTTCTTTTCAATTCTCCTGAAGAGATCGCCCAGCTTCCCAGGAGCTCTGCCGTACTTCTGGGCAGCCTCCACCAGGATCCATCTCAACCATTTCGACCCTTGTTTAGTAATCTTTCCATGATAGGAGACTCTTCCAGACTGGAAGGTCGAGGGGCAGAGACCACTGTAAGAAACCAATTTCTTAGGGTCAGGGAATCGGTTAATCTCTCCGATCTCGGCCAAAATGAGCATGGCAGAGTATTTCCCAATCCCTCTAATGGTAAGGATCAGTTTCACCCTCGGATCTTCTTTGGCAAGACGATCAATCGTCTTAGTGGCATTCTTAATCTCTTGTTGAAGAACCTCCAAGATTTTAAGATCCTGGTCAAGAAGAGCTCGGTAAGGTTCTCTGGTTTGAAGCCCCTTGAGCCACGAAAGACCCGATTTCCCGAAGAGGTCCGTGTCTTTTGTCTCGATCCCCAATTTCCAAAGGTAGGAATGGATCCTGTTCTTGACTCTCGTTTGGAGGGCCACCATGAAAGCCCGATGCCTCAGAATCTCTCTGAGATCCCTCACCTCTCTGGGAGGAAAATAGGCTTGAGGGACCAGATCGGCCATCCCCAAATGGGCCAGAATGCCATCATCGATTCGATCCGTCTTGATCTTGGCCGAAGCAATCGCCTTGGTCTTGAGGGGATGGGCGAGCTGGATCTCCTCGACCAAGTCTTCCCAGCACTCGTAAAGATAGGGAGAGTTGCCGGTGGCTTCCATGACCAGGCGAATAGGGGTCGGAAGAGCTTCAACGAAAGAAATAAAGTCTTCCTTCCTATTGGGAAGCCTTCTCTCTTTGAGGACCTCTCCGGTCTCTGTGGAAACCGCTTCGCACCAGGAATACTTTTTACCAATGTCCATACCAATTACTGTTTTAGCAAGAATAAGTCCCATTTTCCGTTCCTCCTTTCGAGTTTTAAGATATATTCTACACTATTTGGAGGAACAGCGTTTTCATGATATCAGCATCTGGTTTATTTTTTCTGCTTTCAGCATACACACCTTTCATCCCCGTCCACAGGACGGGGTTTTAAGGTGCGATCTTAATAAATTTGTCTCTTATCTTGATGGGATGCTTAGCTTCGAAGGCGGGGGTTATAAAAATCCGAATGCTACATTAATCCTGCAATGGACTTCTGTGCGAAGGAAAGAACATTGGCAGGAAAGATTCCCATATAGAGAGTCCCAACGACCGCCACGATCAGTGCAAACACTGAAGCCGGTGAAAACTGGAGTCCTGTGATCTCCCGCTCCGATTCCCTGAAATACATCAGAACGGTCACTCTGAGATAGTAATAAACCGAGACTGCACTGTTAAGCACACCAATGATAACCAGCCAGTAGAATTTTGATTCCACGGCGGCACTGAAGACATAAAACTTGGCCATGAACCCGCCCAGTGGTGGGATCCCAGCCATGGACAGAAGAAAGATGGTCATCGAGGCAGCAAGAAGTGGATATTTGAATCCAATGCCTGCATAATCAGTGATTAGAGTATTCTCTTCCCCCTTTTTCCCGAGGAGAATGACCACGGTAAAAGCCCCAATATTCATAAAGGCATAAGCCATAAGGTAAAAGAGAATTCCCGAAGTTCCTAAGTTATTTCCTGCTACGAAGGCTACGAGGATATACCCTGCATGGGCAATGCTTGAATAGGCCAGCATCCTTTTAATGTTTTCCTGGGAGATGGCAACGATGTTGCCCACGGTCATGGTCGCCACCGCAATCAGCCACATGATCGAAGTCCAGTCCGGCCGAAATCCTGGCAGCGCAGAAAAGAAGACCCTGACCAGTGCTGAAAAGCCTGCTGCTTTCACCCCTGTGGCCATAAAGGCGGTGATCGAGGTAGGGGCCCCTTCATAGACATCTGGGGTCCACATATGGAAAGGGACGGAGGCGATCTTGAATCCAAAACCGATGGTCAGAAAGACCAGACTCATCATCAGCATCGGGTTCTTTAGCAAATTTTTAGAAGCGATGTAGGAGCCCACCTCTTTAAGATGAAGGGATCCGGTCGCTCCATAAAGAAGGGCAATTCCATAGAGAAGAAAACCTGTTGCAAAGGCACCCAGTAGAAAATACTTCATGGCAGCCTCAATTGATCTTTTATCCTCCCTCATCATTCCAGCCAGGATGTAGATTGAAATCGACATGGTCTCCAGTCCCAGAAAGATGGTGATCAGATGGGTCCCTGCTGACATCAGCATCATTCCAAGGGTAGAAAAAAGGATTAAGGCATAATATTCCCCAAACTCTATTCCCTCTCTCTGCACATAGCCCATCGAGATCAGAATAGTTAAAAAGGCAATAATTAAAAAGAGGACTTTGAAAAACAGGGCAAAGCCATCTGAGGTAAACATTCCTCCAAAACCGGTTTTAACAGAGCCAATCTGGGGAAGGGTAAAAAGGAAGGCAAGAATAATTCCAATGAGACAGATAATTCCCAAGTAACTCTTTCTCTCTGCTCTGGGGGTGAACACATCAACCAGAAGCACCAAAAACCCAAAGGCGGTCACCACAATCTCTGGAGCAATCAGGTAAAGGTCAATCTCTGGTAGTTTCATTCAATATCCTCCGGATAGTTCGGAGTAATTCGTTCGAGGTTCGGATAGATTAATTTTGATATTCCGACCTTAGGACTCCGAACTCATAACTCTTATCTCTTAACTTCTGCTAATATCTCCGGGGAAGGTAGGTCTGCTTTCATTTCAACCCTTCCCTTGAAATCCTTTAAAAATTTCTCAACGCTCACATCCATTTTGCTGAAGAAGAGTTTTGGATAGATTCCCATCAAGAAGATCAGGATGACCATGGGGATAAGGGTCACGATCTCCCGACCATTTAGATCTTTCAGTCCTTCATTTTCAGGCCTTGTGATTTTTCCAAACATCACCCTCTGAAACATCCAGAGCATATAGGCTGCCCCCAGGATCACCCCTGTGGCAGCCAGTACCCCATAAACCGTATTCGATTGAAAGGCTCCCAACAGGATTAAAAATTCTCCTACAAATCCGTTTGTGCTCGGAAGTCCAATCGAGGAGAGGGTGACAATCATAAAGAAGGCTGCATAGATGGGCATCACCTTTGAAAGTCCTCCAAAATCAGCGATCATCCTGGTATGTCGTCGCTCATAGATCATTCCGACGATCAAGAAGAGGGATCCTGTGCTGATCCCGTGATTGAGCATCTGATAGATGGACCCCTGGACTCCCTGCATGTTGAAAGCAAACATTCCAAGCATCACATAACCGAGGTGGCTCACGCTTGAGAAGGCAACCAGGCGTTTTAGGTCAGGTTGCATCATCGAAACCAAGGCCCCATAAATAATCCCAATAAGCGCCAGAACCGAGATGAGGGGCATCAATTCATAGGCTGCATTTGGGAAGAGGGGGATGGCAAATCGAATGAATCCATAGGTTCCCATCTTCAATAAAACTCCGGCCAGGATCACACTTCCAGCAGTGGGAGCCTCGGTATGGGCGTCGGGCAACCAGGTGTGGAAAGGAAACATCGGGACCTTGATGGCAAAGGCCAGAGCAAAAGCAGAAAAGAGCCAATATTGAGTTCCGATTGGAAGTCCGAGTTTATAGAGTTCAAGGACATCGAAGGTGGCCTTTCCTGTTGCCTTCTGATTGATGAAGTAAAGGGTTAAGATGGCCACCAGCATCAAAACACTTCCTGCCATGGTAAAGAGGAAGAATTTGATCGCCGCATAGATTCTTCTCTTGGGGTCTCCCCAGACACCAATCAGAAGATACATGGGGATGAGCATTACCTCCCAGAAGACATAGAAGAGGATAAGGTCCAAGGCAACCAGGGCACCTACCATCCCCGTTTCAAGAAAGAGAAAGGAGATCATATATTCCTTCACCCGAAAGGTGATCGCACTCCAAGAACAGAGAATACAGAGAACAGTCAGGAAGGTCGTGAGAAGGACGAGCAGGAGGCTGATCCCATCAATTCCCAATTTGTAACTGATCCCATAGGACTCGACCCACCACCAATCCTCCACAAACTGCATCTCTGCGATCTTTGGATTGAAGGCGAAGAAGAGGGGTAAGGAGAAGATAAATTCAACCAGGGCAAAGAGCAAGGCAACCCACCGAAGTGCCTTCAGGTTCTCTTTATCGATAAAGAGTAAAACAACGGCGCCCAAAAGTGGGAAAAAGGTCACCAGGGATAAGATCGGAATACCTAAGATTGTCATGAAACCGACTCCTTTTTTATCAAATCGTTTCCGTAATTCGTGTTAAACCCTCTAATAGAAAATGGCACGCACAAGGTAATATCCTGCGATAATCACAGCGCCAAGGATCATCGAAAAGGCATAGTTCTGAACAAACCCAGTCTGCATCCTTCTCATCACCCTTGAAATTAACCCAATAAGATAAGCAATGCCATTGACCGTTCCATCGATCACAAAGTCATCAAAACCCCTCCAGAGGCCTGTGCCTAAGCCCTTTAAGGAGTTGACAAAGAGAACTTCATAAATCTCATCCACATAGTACTTGTTGTAGATTAGGGTATATAACCTCTTCCACCTCTCAGCCAACTGTTTTGGAAGTTCTGGGTTTTTGATATAGAAGAGGTAGGCGATTCCAATTCCAATCAGGGCAATGATGACTGAAACCACCATCATGAGAAGTTCCAACGCAGCAGAATGACCTACTCCCTCTCCTCCCGAGGCCCAGGCTTGGGAAAGAAGAGTGATGGCTGAATGGGCCTTGGCAGGTTCCCCTCCTCCTAAAACAGGGGCCAGAAATTCATGGATATGATTGGCTCCTCCTAAGACATGGGGAACACCCACGTATCCTCCGATGACAGAGAGAATAGCGAGGATAATGAGAGGAATGGTCATGATCTTAGGAGATTCATGGATATGGTGTGCTACATGAGGATCAACCCTTGACTCCCCAAAGAAGGTCAAAAACAGGGCTCTGAACATATAGAAGGCGGTCATCCCAGCAGCCACTGCCGCGACCAGCCAGAGTAAGAAATGACCATGGGAACTTGAGAATGCTTGCCAGAGGATCTCATCCTTGCTAAAAAATCCTGAAAGCCCGGGAATCCCTGCAATAGCCAGGGTAGCAATGAAGAAGGTCCAGAAGGTGATGGGAATCTTTGTCCTTAGCGCTCCCATCTTCCTCATATCCAGTTCCCCACTCAGGGCATGCATGACACTGCCTGCTCCAAGGAAGAGGAGCCCTTTGAAAAAGGCATGGGTCATCAGGTGAAAGATTCCAGCGCTGAAGGCTCCAACCCCTACTCCTAAGAACATATAACCCAACTGGCTGATTGTCGAATAGGCTAATACCTTCTTAATATCGTTCTGGCAAAATCCAATCGAGGCGGTGTAGATGGCGGTGGCCACACCCACAATCGCTACAATGGCCATGGAGATAGGTGCCATGCTGTAAAGCACATTGCACCGGGCGATCATATAAACCCCTGCGGTCACCATGGTGGCAGCATGGATGAGAGAACTGACCGGAGTAGGTCCTTCCATAGCATCCGGAAGCCAAACATAGAGTGGAATCTGGGCGGATTTGCCGCAGGCTCCAATAAAGAGAAGGATGGTGATGAGGGTGACGGTGGTAGGATCGAGAAGATGAGCATTCTGAAAGACCTCTGTGAAATCGAGGGTCCAGATTCCCTTTTGACCAAGGCTGGTAAAGAGAAGGAACATTCCAAGGATAAACCCAAAGTCCCCTACACGGTTCACCACAAAGGCCTTCTTCCCTGCATTCGCCGCAGAGTCCTTTTCAAACCAGAACCCAATCAACAGGTAGGAACAGAGCCCTACTCCTTCCCATCCTACAAACATCAGAAGGAAATTATTGGCAAGGACAAGGTTAAGCATCATGAAGACAAAGAGATTGAGATAGGTAAAATAACGTGGGTAGCCTGGGTCGTCATGCATATATCCAACGGAATAGATGTGGATGAAGAAACTCACTCCCGTGACCACCAGCGCCATGAGAATAGAAAGAGGATCGATCTGGTATCCGATCACGGTCTGGAAAGAACCTGAGACCACCCAGTCGAAGATCACCTTTTCATAAAATCGTTCAGTGGGTGGCCTTCCGATGAGCGCAAAGAAGATAAGGATGGAAGTGAGAAAGGAGAGACCCAGTGCTGAACAGGCCACCCAACCGACGACCTTCTTGCTATATCGTCTCCCCAAAAGACCATTCAGTAAAAATCCGATGGCTGGAAAAGCAGGAACTAACCAAACATAGTCGAACATGAAAAACTCCCCTTGTATCCGTTCGGAGTAATTCGTTCGGAGTTTGGAGCATTTAATGTTAAACTCCGAACTCTGAACTCCGAACTTACCACTTTAAGATGTTGACTTCGTCCACATTGATGGTTTCCCTCGAGCGATAGAGCATGACAAAGATGGCTAACCCCACCGCCGCCTCAGCCGCTGCTACGGCCATCACAAAAAAGGCAAAGACCACCCCATCCATCGATTGGAGAAAACGGGAGAAGGTGATAAAACTGAGGTTGACCGCATTTAACATCAATTCGATGGACATGAAGACCACAATAGCATTTCGGCGTGTCAAGGCCCCAATCACACCAATTGTAAAAAGGATTCCACTTAATACGAGATATAACTCAGGAGGAATAGTTGGAACAGTCCACATAAATCTTCTCCTTATTTTCTCCTTTTACTTAGCACCACAGCCCCAATGATGGCGGCTACCAGGAGTATAGAGACCACCTCAAATGGGAAGAGATACTGGGTAAAGAGGACTTCACCAAACGTCTTTGTACTGGTTTTCATCTTATCCAAGGTATAAACACCCAATTTCCCTGTGGGTGATTTGGCAACCACCGAATAAAGAATTCCAAGCAGAAAAAGGAGGGCCAAAAAACTCCCAACCACTTTTGAATAGACGATTTTTAGCCCTCTCCGAAGTTCTTCCTCCAGGTCAAGGAGCATGATGACAAAGACGATCAACATGACGATTGCCCCTGCATAGACGACGACCTGAATGATGGCAATAAACTGACTGTGGAGCAATAGATAGAGCACTGCCACACAAAGGAAAGTCAGGACCATAAAGAGGGCACTGTGGATCGGATTCTTCCTGGTGATGACAAGAATCGAGGCAAGAATAGAGAGAAATCCCGCCCCCAAAAAGACTAACCATTGAAATAGGTTTCCTATATTTTCAGCCATCTTTCATTTACCTCAATATTGTCTTCCATTCACCGGTTACGCAGCCCGTTTCGGCTAACGTTAGAAGTCAAAAAAGGTTCAATGCGTTAAGACCTAAAAGGTAACCCAATAACCCTACGGGCCTCTTTACCTTAGCCCTTCTCCTTTCTAACGAAATACTTAAGGGATTAGGGATTTAATTTTTTCTCCTCTAAAAGCCTCTCTGTCGTCATCCGATAGGCCCCTCGATCCCCCTCCACCCATTCATAGTTCTTTCCTAAGAATATGGCCTTCACCGGACAGGCCTCTTCACAAAAGCCACAAAAGATACAACGGGATGCATCCAGTTCATAGGTGAGGGGATATCGATTCCCCTGTTCATCCTCGGCGGTCTCTATATAAATACACTGAGAAGGGCAGACCGCCATGCAGAGGCCACAGGCCACGCACTTTGTTTTTCCCTTCTCATCCATTTCAAAATACTGAATTCCCCTCCACCTTTTTCCAGGGAGTAATTTCTCTTCCGGATATTGAATGGTGATGGGTTTGGAGAAGAACCTCGAAAGCGTCAACCCCAATCCTTTTAATAATGGAATGATCATCTTTTACCCCTTTAGTGAGACAACGAATCCTGTAATCAATAAATTAATAAGAGTTAAGGGAAGCAAAACCTTCCAGCCAAGCTTCATGATCTGATCGTATCGGAGTCTTGGAAAGGTTCCTCTCTGCCAGATAAAGAAGAAGACGAAAACGAACAATTTGATGCAAAACCAGATCACCCCTGGGATGAAACCCAGTTGAGGGAGAGGAGGCTGCCATCCTCCCCAAAAGAGCGTTACTGCCACAGCACCCATGGTGATCATATGAGCATATTCAGCCATAAAGAAGAGAGCAAACTTCATACTGCTATATTCGATGTTGAACCCGCAGGCCAATTCCGATTCAGCCTCGGGCATATCAAATGGCGTCCGATTAATCTCTGCCAGACCGCATATAATATAAAGGATAAAGGCCAGAGGTTGATACCAGACATTCCAATTCCAGAAACCCCCACCTTGGAGATTGACAATCTCTGTGAGTCTTAAACTCTGAGAAAGAATGATCACCCCAATGATGGAAAGACCAAGGGAGACCTCATAACTAATCATCTGGGCGGCGGCTCGAAGAGACCCCGTCAGTCCATACTTATTTCCTGAGGCCCAGCCTCCCAAGATGATTCCATACTCTCCAAGAGTGGCAAAGGCAAAGACATAGAGAAGACCGATATCTACATCGGCCAATCGGAGTTTAACCACCCAATTCGTTCCTGGAATGGTAAACTGATTTCCAAAGGGAATCACCGCAAAGAGGCTAATGGCTGAGATGATGGCGATCATCGGAGCAAGGACGAAGACCGTCTTATCCGCCCTTGCAGGAATAAGGTCTTCCTTAAAGAAGGCCTTGATGGCGTCTGAAAAGGGCTGAAGCAATCCAAAGGGACCACAGCGATTTGGCCCAAAACGAATCTGGATATGGCCCAAAACCTTCCGTTCAAGCCAGGTAAGATAGGCCACACAGATCATCAGGCAGGCAAAAACCACAACACATTTAATCACGATTTCGATGAGAAGATATAACAACTCCATTCTATTTCTCCTCTACCCCAATAAAACCTCATCTCTCTAAAGAGAATCTACCTTTTTTCAATCCTCCCCACGAAAAGTTTATATTCAGGCTGACCGATGGAATCGCCTTTAGGAACTAAGAGATTGTTAATCAACACAGGAAAGAATGTGGTAGCCAAATAGGCAACCCCTTTGGGAAGATCTTGAGAAATTCGACAGACCGTCTCAACTTCACCCCTTGGAGAAATCACTCTCACTTTGTCACCTTCCGAAAGTCCTGATTCTTTTGCATCCTCTGGGTGAACCTCAATGCAAGTATCACGAAACACTTTGGCCAACCCTTCCGCCCTCTTGGTCGTCGTTCCGATCCCATAGTGATAATGAAATCCCCTTGGAATGATCCAAAAGGGATACTGGGCATCCGGTTTCTCTAAGGGTTCTTTATACTCAACAGGGATAAATCTCTTTTTCATCTCATTGAGAGGAAGCCATTGGACCCCACCCTTTTCAAGATTGGGGTATGTCATGTTAGAGTAAATAGGAATGAGAGCGGCTATCTCCTCCATAATCTCAGCGGAGTTCTGATAATCCATAAGGTATCCCATCCGTATGGAGAGATCACAGAGAATTTTCCAGTCCACTCGGGCCTCCCCTATGGGGAAAATAGCCTTCCTCACCCTTTGAACCCTTCTTTCCATATTGGTGAAGGTTCCATCCTTCTCTGCAAAGCTCGCCCCTGGGAGAATCACATGGGCATAGTTCCCGATTTCAGTCATGAACATATCCTGGACCACTAAGAGCTCCAATTGTTTCAGGGATTCTTTAACCTTTTCGACATTGGGAAGGGTGAGCAGGGGGTCTTCACCAAAGACATAGAGGGCTTTGATTCTTCCTTCTAAAATCAGATCAAAAAGCTCTAAATAAGTAGAACCAGGGGTTGTAGGGATCTCTGCCTTCCAGACCTCTTGGAATCTTTTCCTTGCCTCTCCATCCTCCACCCTTTTATACCCAGGAAGGAATTCAGAAAGTCCACCCATATCGCAGGCTCCCTGGGCATTATTCTGGGAAAGGAGTGGATAGAGTCCCCCTCCCTCCTTCTCCACTTCTCCTGTTAAAAGGGCAAGGTTGCAAAGAGCCTGAACAGTTTCTTTCCCATTAGCATGTTGAGCCACACCTGAGCCAAAAACAATCGCCCTCCGATGAGCCGATCGATAAAGGTCAAATAAGGACTTTAACTCTGCAGAAGAAACCCCTGAAATCTTCTGAACCAACTCATCGGTGAACCGATCTAACGAAGATTTAAGGGACTCGAAACCTTCCGTCTTAGAAAGAACATACTCATTTTTATAGGACTTCGCCTCAATCAAATGGCGAATCAGACCATTGATCAGAAATAGGTCTGTCTTAGGGTTAGGTCTTAACCAGAGATCCGCCCACTTCTCCCAAGAGGTTCTTCGAGGATCGATCAGAATGATCTTGGCTCCGTTCTTTCGCATCGCCTCTCTCATCTTATTGCCAAAGATGAGATGGTCATCATCCACATCCGCTCCAATGATGAGAATGAGGTCAGCCTTGGTGACCGCTTCCATGGAATGGGTCATTCCTACAGAGCCTATGGAGGTCATCATTCCGTAAAAAGAGGAAATGCTCGAAAGCCTTACTCCGTTGTCAATATGATTAGTCCCGATACAGGCCCTCATCCATTTCTGAAATAGGTAGTTCTCCTCATTGGTGGCCCTTGAGGAGGAGATTCCTCCAATGCTTTCAGGGCCCTCTTTCTGTTTTATCTCTTGGAGTTTATCAGCCACAACGTTGAGGGCCTCTTCCCATGAGACTTCAACAAAACCCTCTCCACTCCTCATCAAAGGCTTCTTAAGGCGATCCGGATGATGAATGAAGTCATAACCAAACCTCCCTTTTACACAGAGGCTTCCTCGGTTGATACCTGGTTCGCTATGAGTGGTGACCTTGACCACTTTTCTCTGGCCGAGGGTATTGAGTTCTAATTGGCACCCACACCCACAGAACGTACAGGTCGTCTGCACCCTTCCTAACTGCCATACTCTCCCCTTAATCCGACTGAGGTTCTCCGTAAGCGCACCCACTGGACAGACATGAAGGCATTCTCCACAGGAAATGCAGTTCTCCTTTCGAACTGCTTTAATCTGAGAGGAGTAGCCATTGTCCACGACATCCAAAACATCCGATCCAGGGATATCAATACAGGCATGAACGCAACGAAGGCACATCACACACCGGTCTGGCCATTGTCGAATAAGGGGAGTTCCATATTCAAAGGAGGGACGTTCAATCTTTTCAGTGAAAAACTCCTGGCGATCAATCCCGAATTCATAAGTCCGATTTTGAAGGAGACATTCTCCTCCTGCATCACACACTGGGCAATCAAGGGGGTGATTGACCAGCAATAACCGCAAGGCCTCTCTTCGCATCCCCTCCACTCTTTCCGTTTTGGTGTGCACCACCATCCCATCGTAGATAGGGGTGGCACAGGAGGCCATCGGCATCTCTGCTCCCTCTACCTCAACAAGGCAGATTCGACAGGATTTGATGAGGCTCAACTTTTCGTGATAACAGAGGGTAGGGATGTAAATCCCATTCTCTCTGGCTACCTCCAGAATCGTCTGTTCTGGCTTCCCAGTTAACTCTTTCCCATCAATCGTCAGTTTAATCATTCTAATCAAACCTCGTGTTCCGTGAGTCGTGACTCGCGATTCAGGATACTCCTTTAAGACTCCTCAACCTATCACACTGCAAAGAGTCCAATCCGGACACATCGAAGACAACGTTCTGCCTCTTTTTGGGCCTGGGGGATGGAAAATCCTTTCTCCACCTCTTCAAAAGTCCACTTTCTTGTCTCTGGCGGAAGCATTTTCAACATCTCTCTCTTTGTTCCACCAGAGATCCCAACCTTCTCCTCTTTATTGTAGACCTTGATCTTTTCCATCAACGATTCTAACCGCTCCTCCTCAGATTCCTTTACCTCCATCCCTCGAAGGAAGAGGTCAATCTTCTCCGCTGCCCTCTTCCCGTTGCCTGCAGCCCGAACCAGGACATCAGGCCCTGTCACACAGTCTCCTGCAGAGAAAACCCCTGGACGGCTCGTGAGAAAGGTCCCCTCTTGAACCGCAATAGTAGAGCGCTTGGTCGTCTTTATTCCATCCTTCTCATCGAGGAAGGAGAGGTCAATGGCCTGACCGATCGCTGGAATCAAGATATCGGTCTCGATGAAGAATTCTGACCCCTTAATAGGAACAGGCCTTCGCCTTCCACTCTCATCCGGCTCCCCAAGTTCCATTCGGATACATTCAACCCCAACGACCTTTCCTTCTTTCTCCACGATTCGAACAGGATTGCAGAGATAATGGAATTTCACCCCTTCTTCCTCTGCATCGTGGACTTCCACAGGGTCTGCAGGCATCTCTTTTCTTGTCCGACGGTAAACGAGATTCACATCAGGTTTCCCAAGGCGGAAGGAGGATCGCACACAATCAATGGCCACATTTCCTCCTCCTACCACCACAACCCTCTTCCCCTCTGGGTAGGGATCCCTCCCCATATTGATCTCTAAGAGATAATAAACTCCTGGGATAAACCCTTTATATCCTTTATCCTCTCCTTCAACGCCCATGGGTGTATTGGTCTGAGCACCCACTCCGATGAAGATCGCCTTATACCCCTGTTCGAAGATCTGAGAAAGGGTGATGTCTTTTCCTACTTGGGTATTATACCGAATCTCAACCCCCAAACGTTCGATAAGTTCCGTTTCGTACCTCACGATATTTCTTGGAAGCCTATAATCCGGTATCCCCATGGCTGCCATGCCTCCTGGTTCCCCCAATCTTTCAAAGATGGTTACTGGATAACCTTTAAGGGCAAGATAGTAAGCACAGCTCAGGCCTGCAGGCCCAGCCCCAATGATGGCCACCTTTTCAGAACGGGTTCCCCTTTGATGGACCGATGGGACTCTTCTCTTTTCTATCTCATAGTCTGCGACAAAACGCTTCAGCCATTTAATGGAGAGACATTCATCCACATTTCCTCTTCTGCAGTTAGATTCGCAGGGCCGGATACAGACCCTTCCGAGAATCCCAGGAAGGCAAGTGGCATTGCGGATGGCCTCGAGGGATTCAAGAAACCTTCCTTCTTTAATTAATTCGATGTAATCATAAATGGGAAGATGAGAGGGGCAAGCACTTACGCAAGGTGCGGTTACTTTGATTTTATAGTCTCCATGGGGAACTCTTCTTTTTGATTGGATGGCATCGATGAACTGGGTCTTAAAATATTCGAGGGCATCCAGAACTGGTCTTGGCCCTGTCTGACCAAGATTACACTTTGAGCTTCGGAGAATCATCTCTCCCAGATATTTTAGTTTATCCAGATCCTCCATCTCTCCCTGACCTTCTGAGATCCGATTTAGGATGGTCAACATGATACGGGTTCCAACACGGCAGGGGGTACACTTCCCACAGGACTCCTTCTGGACTGCCTCCACATAGGCTCGAATCAGATCGATGATACTGACTTCAGGATCTCTAATGGCAATTCCATCCCAGCCAATAAAGGCTCTAATCTTTTTATCCTGGTCAAATTCCACTGGCAGAGAAAGGTTGGTCATGGGCGCTCTTTCTGACTCGAGTTTTCCTCGATTATCCGTAACCACCCCACCCCAACTGCTAAAAAAAATGTCCGTCATAAGAACCTCTCATTTCAGGAAAATCCGAAACCATCTCTAAATTCGAATATCAAAACTTTTTTGTTTCGGACATTTATATTTTGATCATTTGTGTTTGTTTCGAATTTCGAGTTTATCTATGCTAACGATCAATTTCTCCCAGAACGATATCAATGCTTCCAATCGTGGAGATCACATCTGCAATCAAACTCCCTTCGATCATCTTAGGAAGGGCACTCAAATTGGCAAAGGAGGGAGTTCTAATCCTGAACCGATAGGGCTTGTTTGACCCATCACTGACGATATAGAACCCCAACTCTCCTTTGGATGCCTCTACGCTTGCATAGACCTCACCCTTAGGAGGTCGGAAGCCCTCGGAAACAATCTTGAAATGTCGGATCAGGGCATCGATATCCTGAAGCACCCTCTCTTTGGGTGGAAGGACAACCCTCGGATCATCTGCCAGAATAGGCCCTTTGGGCAGACGTTCCATGGCTTGCCTCACAATGGAGTTTGACCACTCCATCTCCCTCAGGCGAACGATGTATCGATCGTAGACGTCCCCTACCGACCCAATGGGGATCTCAAAATCAAACTCTTCATAACTCGAATAAGGGAAGGCCCTTCTCACATCATATTTCACTCCCGACCCTCGAAGGGTTGGACCCGTTACCCCCCAACTGATGGCATCCTCTTTGGAGATCACCCCCACTTCTTTAGTCCTTTTCATCCAGATGACATTCTGTGTCAGGAGGGTCTCATACTCCTTGACCCGATCGGGAAACATCTTGGTAAAGGATCGAATGGCCTCATCAATTCCCTCTGGAAGGTCCTTTGCTACTCCACCAATTCTTAGATAAGTGGGGGTGAGCCTTCCACCTGCAACCTCTTCAAAAATTCTCAGGATATCTTCCCTTTCCCTAAAGGTATAGAAGATAGGGGTGGTCGCTCCAATATCTAATACATGTGTTCCCAACCAGATCAGGTGAGCAGCAATCCTCTGTAGTTCTGCCATCATCACCCTTAGGTATTGAGCCCGTTTGGGAATCTCAATGCCTAAGAGTTTCTCAACGGCCAAAACATAGGCCAGATTGTTCCCCATGGCATTGGTATAATCCAATCGATCAGTGAAGGGAATGGATTGATGATAGGTTCTACTCTCAGCCAATTTTTCGATGCCCCGGTGCAAATGCCCGATATGGGGAGTGGCCTTGACGATGACCTCTCCATCCAATTCCAAAACGACCCTCAAAACCCCGTGCGTGGCGGGGTGTTGGGGTCCCATATTGATGGTCATCAACCTTTTCTCTGCCATTTCAAACCTCGGGAACGAAGGGCTTATCAAAGTCTGGTCCTTCGGTTGGATAATCTTTTCTGAGAGGATGGCCTTGATAACCATCCCAGAGGAGGATCCTTCTTAAATCTGGATGATTTTCAAAGACAATCCCAAACAGGTCATAGACTTCGCGCTCATACCAGTTGGCTACCTTCCAAACGGACTCCACACTTGGCACTGTCTCGTTCTCTTCAACTCTTGTTTTAATCCTTAACCTCTGATTGTTTTTAAGGGAACAGAGATGGTAAACAATCTCGAAACGAGGCTTTTCCGGAAGAAAGTCTACCCCGCAGAGATCGGTAAGAAGATTGAATTGGAGATCTGGATCGGATGAGAGGAATTTACAGACTTCAAAAATATCTTTCTTTGCAATGACCACAGTGGTCTCATCCCGAAAATTCTTTATCTCTAAAATTGAATCCGAAAACTTTTCTCTCAATTTCTTTACAGCGAGGTTGCTCTCAACCATGACTCTCCTCTTCTCTTCCTAAGGTGGACGGAATCCGAACATCCTTCCGATGGGCCAGCGATTCCTTTTCAATCTTCTTCTGGAGTTTCACTAAGGCAGCGAGCAGTCCCTCAGGTTTGGGTGGGCAACCTGGGACATAAAAATCAACAGGAAGGATCTGATCTACTCCCTGCACCACGCTATAGGTTTTGAAGATTCCACCCGAACAGGCACAGGCTCCATAAGCAATGACCCATTTAGGTTCTGGCATCTGTTCGTAGATGCGCTTGACCATAGGGGCCATCTTCTTGGTCAATGTCCCGGCAACAATCATCAAGTCTGCCTGTCTTGGAGAGGGCCTGAAAACCTCAGAACCAAATCGAGCAATGTCCCAGGTCGCCATACTGGCAACCATCATCTCCAAGGCGCATCAAGCCAAGCCAAAGGTGACAGGCCAGATAGAGTATTTCCGGCCCCAGTTGACAAGTTTATCTACATAAGGAAGGAGGGGGGTTTTTTCAAGATAGGTTTCTATTCCCATTCTAAGGCTCCTTTTTTCCAGATATAAAGGTAGGCGATAAGTAAGATACCAATGAATACTGCCATGGAAATAAAGGCAAAGACTTTTAGTTCTTTAAAGACCACAGCCCAGGGGTAAAGAAAGACCACCTCAATATCAAAAAGCAAAAAGAGCATGGCAATGATGTAATATTTTATGGGTATCCTCCGAAAACTCGACCCAACCGTCGTCATCCCACATTCGTAGGGTTCTTCTTTAAGAGGAGATGGCTTTCTTTGACCTAAAAGATGGGAAGCTAAAATTGCGAAAATAGCAAAGGCAACAGCGATTAATATATAGATGAGGATGGCAAGATATTCAATCATTGATGAGCCTCCCAGAAGCCTAATTTGTGAAAAGTTTCTTCTTTCCGCTACAAACTACAAGATTGGATTCTTTTTGTCAAGAAAAATTTTTTAATAAAATTATCAGTGGTACTTTTCTAAATTATATTAATCTATTGTTTTTATTGTATAATTTTAATTGAAATTTAATTCTTTTTTAATGTAATAAACTTAGTGAAATAATTAACATTTATATATCATATTCTTCTAAAAAAATAAAGTCTCTGAGGCTAAAGTCATGGCCCGAAGGCAAGTTTTATAAATCCCTCTTTCATGATTAAAACGGAGGGCTAACTTTTTAGTCTAAAAGAATTTACTTTCTCCCCTGCCTGCGGAGAATAGATAGACAGATTTATGGAAGTCCTTACCTTAAATTCTTTGCCCTCACCTAATAATAATTTTTTAGCCTTTGTTTATCGTCTGTTAAAGGAGGTTTCACTCCTCGATAAAATATTCCATTCCACTTTACTGAAAAGGGCTATTGAAGCATTATTAAAAAATTTGACTTTTCAATTTCATTTTTTTATAAATAGGACGAACTTTGTGAAAAATTTATCAGAAAAGGAGGGGGGAAAGTGTATAAAATCATTTATAAAAGAGAGATGGCAGAAAAAACGGTTTGCCATTTCAGGGTCGAAGCTCCAAAAATTGCTCGAAAGGCAAAGCCTGGACAGTTCATTGTCCTTCGAGCCAACGAAACAGGAGAACGAATCCCATTGACAATGGCAGGAACAGATCCTGTGGCTGGAACGATCGACATCATCTTTCAAGTCGTTGGAAAGACAACGGCTCTCTTAAGAACCTTCAATGTCGGTGATTCTATTACAGATATCATCGGACCATTGGGCCGTCCAACCCATATCGAGAATCTTGGAACGGTCATCTGTGTGGGCGGTGGAACAGGAGTAGCCGTGATGTATCCGATCACCAAAGCCTACAAGGAGGCTGGCAATCATGTCATTGCCATCATCGGTGCTCGGACCAAAGACCTTCTCATCCTCGAAGAAGAGATGAAGGCAGCCAGCCATGACCTGAGGGTGACAACGGATGACGGAAGTTATGGGGTTCACGGCTTTGTCACCGATGTCTTAAAGAAGATTCTGGATGAGAGAAAAGATGTGAAATTGGTCGTTGGAATTGGCCCTGTCCCCATGATGAAGTTTTTATGCAAGATGACCAAAGAGTATGGGGTAAAAACGATGGTGAGTCTCAACCCGATCATGGTCGATGCCACAGGGATGTGTGGCGCTTGCCGAGTGACCGTTGGAGGGAGAACCCGATTCTGTTGTGTGGATGGCCCTGAATTCGATGGCCATGAGGTCGACTATGATGAGTTGGTAAAACGGCAAAGGGCTTATCTTACTGATGAGAAGGTATCGATGGACAGGTTTATGGCGTCCTTAAGATAAGGGGGGGAAAATGGCAGAAAAGGAAAAGAAGAAGATTCCAAGGCAGAAGATGCCCGAACAGGATCCAAAGGCAAGGGCAAAAAATTTTAATGAAGTCCCTTACGGGTATCCACCCGAAGTGGCTCAACTGGAGGCAAGCCGTTGCCTTCAATGTAAAAAACCAAAATGTATTGAGGGATGTCCGGTAGAGATAGATATCCCTGCCTTTATTAAACTTATCTATGAAGGAGATTTTGTTGGCGCAGCCCGAAAATTGAAGGAGCGAAATAGTCTTCCAGCGATCTGTGGTCGCGTCTGTCCTCAAGAGGACCAATGTGAAAAGTTTTGCGTGGTTGGGAAGAAGGATCAGCCAGTGGCCATTGGCAGACTGGAACGATTTGCTGCGGATTGGGAGAGGGAGAAAGGAGAAGTCACAATTCCCCCAAAAGCCCCCTCAACGGGTAAGAGGATAGCAGTGGTAGGTTCAGGACCTGCAGGGTTGACTGTTGCAGGGGACCTCATCCTTAAAGGCCACGAGGTAACGATCTTTGAGGCCCTCCATAAACCCGGAGGTGTGTTGATCTATGGAATTCCAGAATTCCGTCTTCCAAAGGCCATTGTGCAGGCAGAGGTCAACTACCTCGAAAAGTTAGGAGTCAAGGTAGAATGTAATTGTGTGATTGGTAGAATTGAAACTGTCGATGAACTTCTCCAGGAGTATGATGCGGTCTTCTTGGGGTTGGGGGCAGGACTTCCTCAGTTTTTGGGAATTCCAGGAGAAAACTTCTGTGGAATCTATTCAGCCAACGAATATCTCACCCGATCCAATTTAATGAAGGCCTATCTCTTTCCAGAATACGATACCCCCATTGCTCGGGGAAAGAACGTGGCCGTCTTTGGCGCAGGAAATGTGGCCATGGATGCGGCTCGAACTGCCCTCCGTTTAGGAGCAGACATAGTAAGAATTGTCTACCGAAGATCAAGAGAGGAAATGCCTGCGAGGATTGAAGAGATCCATCATGCTGAGGAGGAGGGAGTTCAATTCTATCTCCTGACTGCGCCAACTCGTTTCTTTGGGGATGACAATGGATGGGTCACAGGATTTGAGTGTATTAAAATGGAGTTAGGGGAGCCAGATGAGTCAGGAAGACGAAGACCTGTTCCCATTAAAGGTTCTGAATTTCAATTGGATTGTGATTTAGCGGTCGTCGCCATTGGTACAGGTGCCAATCCCCTTCTGACGACCACTACGCCAGGTCTTGACCTCAATAAGCGGGGATATATTGTGGCTGATCCAGAAACGGGAAAGACGAGCAAAGAAGGAGTCTGGGCAGGCGGTGATATTGTCACTGGTTCGGCAACCGTCATCCTTGCCATGGGTGCGGGAAGAAAGGCTGCCAATTCGATTCATGAATATTTGATGAATAAATAATGTTTTGAATCAGAGATTAGGCAAAGGGCAGGGCGAAGGCCCTGCCTTTTTGATCTCATCATTTCTCTTCAACAAGACTTCTTATCACCTCCATGTTTTTTAAATCTTCCACCGTATCCATTCTCGGGGTCTCCAGGATTCCAGGCAGGTGGTTCAAGAGGGGATGATTAACAATCCTTCGGAATCCTTCCAGCCCAATATAGCCTTCACCAATATGCCAGTGTCGGTCTTTTCTTGAACCCAGTGGAGTCTTGGAGTCATTCAGATGGAGGAGATGGAGTCGATCGAGGCCAATGAGTCGATCAAAGCTTTCCAATGTGCTATCAATCCCCTCTCGGTTTGAAAGATCATATCCTGCCTCAAAGGCATGGGCCGTATCCAGACACACTCCAATTCTTTTCTGATTTTCAATTTTTTCGATAATCTTTTTTATTTGTTGAAAACTATATCCAATCTCTGTTCCTTGTCCAGCAGTATTTTCCATTAGAATGATAATATCATTTTTTACCTGCTCAAGGGCCTGATTAATTCCATTTATAACAGCTTCGATTCCTTCTTCTTCAGACGATTCCAACCTATGACCTATATGAATAATAAGATATTGGGCACCCAAAATTTCTGTCCTTTCAAGATCATTTATGATTGCCTCGATAGAGCGCTTATAAAATTTTGATTTAAAAGACCCAATATTTGGGAGATATGGTAAATGGAGAAATACAGGGAAGAGAGCCTTTTCTTTTAATCCTTGACGAAAGACTTTTACATCCTCTTCATCTATTGGATGATATGACCATCCCCTTGGATTTCTTGAAAATAATTGAATTGTTTCACACCCTCGCACCTCCGCCTGCTCAATTACCTTAGAGAACCCATCAGAAATAGAAATATGAAAACCAAATCTCATTTCACCCTCTTTTAATAATGCCTGCCCTACTGATTGGTATTTTTATATAATTATACTTCTTCTCCCAGTAATTCCCTTAACCTCATCTTAAGAATCTTGAAATTTTCCTTTATGAAATATTTTCTTTCTTCT
This sequence comes from uncultured Syntrophaceae bacterium, assembly GCA_964517975.1. Lineage (GTDB taxonomy): Bacteria > Desulfobacterota > BSN033 > BSN033 > UBA1163 > JBBIRM01. The sequence goes on along the minus strand of CAZFDM010000301.1, from coordinate 9,026 downwards.
GCCTCAAGAATTGAGCCGAGCTTTACAGAGAAATCTCTTTTACTTAATGATTCGATTGTGTTAATTATTTTTTTCATCTCCTCAGGTAATGCTTTGATCTCAACTCCTCTTTTCAAAAGAAACTCAATATCAAAAGCATCTCTTATCTCTTTTCTGCTCAGAAAGGCCTCAATTTTTGTCTTCATCACTTCATCAAGTGATAAACTTCTTACAAGAACCTGGACATTCGCATATTTACTGTATGCTATGGTCATATCTGTCTTAAATTTTCCTTGTTTTTTTCTAATCTCTATCTTTAGACTTCTCGGATAATCTTTTGATCTTATTTCGAAAATTAAAGTGTAAAATTTATTTTCAGCATCTATTACGTTATAGTTTTTTGAAAGGAATTCTTTTAATCTTTTAAAATAAGACCCTAGCCTAATCTCTTTATTTAACCAGAAATCGAGGTCTACAGAAAATCTGTTTAGGCCATAGCAAAGCCTAAGCATTGTGCCTCCTGTAAAGATTAGACTCTCAAGAAACCTTCCACTTCTCAATCGATCGAGAACTTCTATCTCAAATCGCTCTTGTTTTAATAAATCTTGCATATTCTTTTAACTATCTTTTCAGTTTTTTCTGGAAATTTTTGAAGTAAGGTTGTAAGCCTTTCAAAGTCAATTTTTTTTAAATCAATGGAGTCAAAATCTAAAGTATATTTACCAAAAGAATAAAGATATATAGCATCCAGAAAGGCCTTTTCTTTTGTGGCAATAAAAAAATCATCCTTTTTTAAAAAGTCAAAATAAAGTGTCCTTTTTATCTTATAGAATTTAAAAGATATACCTTCTATATCATATTCAACCGTTTTCCTAATACCTGTAGCTTCAAAAAAATTCCTTTGAACCTGGGTAGTTACCTCATAAAAGGAAAGGGCAGTCATCATAGATATATAAGAGGGAACTTGAAGAATGTTGGAAATTCTGTAAAAATCAGGATTAGAATTTTTCTGCCATCTTTCTTTTAAAACATAAAAATTTTTCTTTAGTCTTATGAATAACCCCTTCTTAGTATACCTCCAACAAAGAACTGTTGCGGATGATATCTTTATATTAAGCAATTCAGCTACATCATCAGTTGTAAAATAATCGACTTCCCTTAATTTCCTAAGTTCAGAGTATTTCATAAGAATACATTATTAACATTTTTGTTAATTTTGTCAACTTACAAATACAAGACCTCTGAAAAAGTCATGAAAGATTGGGGAGGTTCAGCCAGAGGCTGACCCCCTTCGGGCGGAAGGGTTCAAAATCCTTATAATTTTAATTTGTTAACAATCGTTCTAAGAAAATTCGTAGGGTAAGCCCTCGTGGCTTACCGAATATCTTTCTCTTCCAGCCGATCAACAATGGCTTTAATTTGTGAAAAGTGATAACCGATTTTGCTTCCCTGTCCTGCCGTATTTTCTAAAAGGAGGACTACAGAATTTCTGACCCTTTGGAAAGCCTTTTCGATACCATGAACCACAGCATCAATGGCCTCCTCTTCAGAGGATTCCATGCGATGCCCTATATGGATTATTAAATATTGGGCCCCTAAGTTTTCAGCCCTTTTGAGATCAGTCATGATTGACTCAATAGAGGGTTTATAAAATTTTGAATTCCTTGAAGCAATGTTTGGAAGGTATGGAAGATGAAGAAAGACAGGATCAAAGCCCTTTTCTTTTACTCTTGAGCGAAAGGAGGCAACCTCCTTTTCATCCATTGGATGGGACTTCCATCCCCGTGGATTTCTTGAAAATAATTGAATAGTCTCACAGCCTCGAATCTCTGCCTGTTCAACTACTTTAGAAAATTCTTCAGCAATAGAAATATGAAACCCAACCCGCATCGAACTCCCTTGCCATAAGATAAGAATAGAAGTTAAAATTAATTATGGGAGTCTATTGATTATTGTCAATAAGAAAATACGGCTTATTTTCCCCTTGACAAAAGATGATATTTGATTTAGGAATGAGACATCCAAATTAAAAAATTCACAAAGTTTTAGAGAAAAAAGATGAACGAGGAATCTAAATTTAATCCGATTATTATTGCTTTTTATTGCCACTGGTGAGCCTATGCAGGAGCTGACCTCGCCGGGTCGATGAGGTTAAAATATGCCCCCAATGTCTTACCTATTAGAGTAATGTGTAGTGGACGCGTTTCTCCTCATTTTATCCTCAAAGCCTTTCAAGAGGGAGCGGATGGGGTGTTGGTTGCGGGATGCCATATTGGGGAATGCCATTATGGAAAAGGAAATTTCATAACAGCCAAAAGAGTAGCAGTGATGAAAGAACTTATTCAATTCATTGGGCTTTCACCAAAACGTTTAAGATTGGAGTGGATTGCAACTTCTGAAGGGAGTAAACTTGCACAAGTAGTAAGTGAGTTCTCTCAAGAAATTTGTCAACTCGGTCCCTCTCCGTTAAGATTGAAAGCACCCACTCAATGGATTCTCCCATTCAAAAAAAAGATGGATTCAAGGGTTTTGTAAATGGAAAAAACAAAAGCAAAAATGATAAAAATGCTTGAAGATAAATTGGTTTCAGGGATATTGGGACTGAGAAAGCTTCATGGTCATCCCATTCCTTTTCTTTTCACTAACTCAGAAGAAATAGGTGAATGGGTTTCAAATGAAGAGACTCGTTACCCACTTACAAAGATATTAATTAAGATTGCGAAAAGATATCCGGATCAAATTTTCGGGATTGTGGTTCGTGGATGTGAAGAACGGTCACTTATTGAACTTTTCAAAAATTTTCAACTTCAAAGGGAGAAGGTCATTCCTATTGGGATTCCCTGTAGCCAAGAGTTAGCCAATAGATGTCGGTGTGAAAAGCCTTTTCCAACCCATTTGGAAGAATCTGAAAGGATTGCCCACCCTGTAGAGGATTTCTCAGATCTCAAAGAGATAGAGACCCTTTCTGAAGAGGAACGCTTCCATTATTGGATGTCCCAATTTGGCAAATGCATTAAATGTTATGGATGTCGAAATATATGCCCAGCGTGTTTCTGTCCTACATGCACTCTCGAAGATAGCTCCCTCATCAAACCCGGGGGCATGCCTCCTGAAATTCCTATTTTTCATCTCCATAAAGCCTTTCATATGGCTGACAGATGTATCGATTGTGGACTTTGTGAGGAAGTCTGTCCAATGGAAATCCCCCTGAGAAGACTTTATCGAAAGGTGAAGAAAACAGTAAGAGACCTTTTTGGCTATATTCCAGGAGAAAAAGAAGAAGAGAGAGGTCCATTAGAATTTTTAGGGGATGGGAGTTATAAACTATCTGAATCAGGAAAGTAAAATTTAGGGATGAGATTATGTTAACTTATAAAACCGTTTTAACTACTTGCACATACTGTGGATGTGGTTGTGGTCTTTTATTAGAGGTATTGGATGGTCAAATTGTAGGGGTCCTTCCACAAAAAGACCACATCATAAATGAGGGTGGTCTGTGTATTAAAGGATGGAATGCACATCAATTTATTTATGATCAGGGCCGTTTAAAAAAACCCTTAATGAAGAAGAATGGTTTATTTCAGGAAGTCTCATGGGAAGAGGCCATTGAAGAAGTGGCAAAGAGGATTCTAAAGATTAAAGAAGAGTATGGGCCAGATAGCATAGGAGGGTTAACTTCGGCTCGATGTACCAATGAAGAAAACTATATTTTTCAAAAATGGGTGAGGGCCGTTATTGGAACGAATAATGTGGATCATTGTGCCCGTCTCTGACATTCTTCCACTGTGGCTGGTCTAGCCAAATCATTTGGGAGTGGAGCAATGACCAATTCCACACCTGAATTAGAGGATTCTGACTGTATCCTTGTTACGGGTTCCAATACCACAGAGGCTCATCCCCTCATTGCAAGACGTATTTTAAAAGCGAAGGAGAAGGGAGCTAAACTCATCGTCATCGATCCCAGAAGAACTCAAATCGCTCGCTTTTCGGATATCTTTGTCAGACAGAGGTTAGGAACGGATGTTGCTTGGATCAATGGTCTGATGCATATCATTCTAAAAGAGGGATGGGAAAATAAGGAATTTATTAAAGAGAGGACAGAAGGATTTGAAGAGTTTAAAAAAGAGCTCGAAAATTATCCTCCAGAGAAAGTAGAAGAGATTACAGGGATTTCAAAATCGGATTTGAGAGCAATCGCTGAAGCATATGCCAAAGCAAAGAGAGGATCTATTGTCTACGCTATGGGGATTACTCAACATATTACAGGGACCGAAAATGTTCTCTCTCTGGCAAACCTGGCGATGATGACAGGAAATATTGGAAGGCTTTCAACAGGGGTAAATCCCTTAAGAGGTCAAAATAATGTCCAGGGTGCCTGTGATATGGGCGGACTACCTAATGTTTACACGGGATATCAATCTGTTTCGGATGAAAATATAGCAAAGAAGTTTGAAGAGGCCTGGAGGGCTTCCCTTTCGAGAAAACCTGGACTTACTATCATAGAGATGTTTCAGGGAATAGAGGAAGGGAAATTAAAAGCCCTTTATATCATGGGTGAGAATCCAATGGTAAGTGATCCAGATCTCCATCACGTCGAGGAGGCTTTGAAGAAATTGGAACTCTTAGTGGTTCAAGATATTTTTTTGACCGAGACAGCAAGGCTCGCCCATATTGTTCTGCCTGGAGTGAGTTTTGCGGAGAAAGAGGGAACTTTTACGGCTACGGACCGTAGGGTTCAAAGGGTCAGAAAAGCCATAGTACCCATAGGAGATGCAAAGCCAGATCATCAGATTATCGCTGCTATTGCGAAAAGGATGGGAAGCAATCTTTTTGATTACGCTTCTGAAGAAGAAATCTTTCGAGAGATGACTCGATTAACCCCTATCTATCAGGGAATAACTTATGAAAGAATTGAGGAGGAGGGAATCCAATGGCCCTGTCGTTCCTTAGAAGACCCTGGAACGACATTTCTTCATCAAGATCAATTTTCAAAAGGGAAAGGGACGTTCTTCGCGATTCCGTATAGGGAGCCGGCCGAGAAGGTCAGTGAGGAGTTTCCTTTTTGGCTTACCACAGGGAGAATTGGTTTCCACTACCATACACGGACAATGACTGGAGTCTCCCCATCTCTTCAAAAAGAAGCAGAGGAAGCCTATATCGAAATTAATCCCTTTGATGCCCTTCAACTTAAGATTGAGGAAGGAGAGAAAGTAAAGGTGGTCTCTCGGAGAGGAGAAATAGAGATTAAGGCCAGATTGACCTTTAATGTGAGTCAAGGGGTTCTCTTTATTCCTTTCCATTTTGTAGAGAGTGCAGCAAACGTTTTAACCCATACAGCCTTAGATCCAATTGCTAAGATTCCAGAGTTAAAAGTAGGGGCAGTTCGAGTAGAAAAAATAGGAGAGGTGAATACTTAATGCCAAGAATTGGGGTTTTTGTTTGCCACTGAGGAACAAACATCGCGTCCGTGGTTGACGTGAAGGCAGTGGTGGAGGCAGTAAAAAAATTACACGGAGTGGTCTTTGCTACAGATCTCCAATATAGCTGTTCTGACCTCGGCCAGGGATCGATCAGAGAGGCTATTAAAACTCATAATCTTGACCGTGTAGTTGTATCCTCTTGTTCGCCTCGAATGCATGAGACTACCTTCCAGAAGTGCATTGAAGGGGCAGGTTTAAACCGATATCTCTTTGAGATGGCCAATATCAGGGAGCAGGTCTCGTGGGTGACCGTGGATAAGGAGGAGGCTACGCAAAAAGCGATTCATTTGACCGAGATGGCCGTGGCAAAGGCAGTTAATTTGTCTCCCCTCGAACCTTTTAAATCACCTGTGGAAAAAAGAGCCCTTGTGATTGGAGGAGGGATCTCTGGAATCCAGGCAGCTATTGATATAAGCCTCGCAGGATATAAGGTTACACTTGTCGAGAGGCTTCCTTCGATCGGCGGTCGAATGGCACAGCTTGAGAAGACATTTCCCACACTTGATTGTTCTGCCTGAATACTAACTCCAAGGATGACGGAGTCATCCAGAGATGAAAATATAGAATTGATGACTTATTCAGAAGTTATTGATGTTAAAGGTTTTGTTGGAAACTTTGATGTGACGATTCGCAAAAAACCTCGTTATGTCGATCTTACCAAATGCACGGGATGTGGCATTTGTATAGAAAAATGTCCCACTAAGGTTCCAAGTGAGTGGGATCTTGGTTTAGGGATGCGAAAAGCAATTTATAAACCCTTTGGCCAAGCAGTCCCAAATGTGCCTGTAATCGATAAGGAAAATTGTCGTTTTTTTACTACTGGGAAATGTAAAGTTTGTCAGAAACTATGCCCTGCTCAAGCCATCAATTATGAAGAGGAGGAAGAATTTATTAAAAAGAAGTTTGGAGCTATTATTGTGGCCACTGGGTTTACCCAATTTGATCCAAGTATATATGGGGAATATGGAGGAGGAAGGTTTAAGGACGTGATCACAGGGTTGCATCTTGAAAGAATGCTCGATACCTCAGGACCTACGGGAGGACATGTGATTCGTCCTTCAGATCATCGAGAGCCCAAAAATATTGTTTTTATCCAATGCGTGGGCTCAAGGGACGAACAGAAAGGGCATCCCTATTGTTCGAGAATCTGCTGCATGTATACTGCGAAACAAGCCATTCTTCTGAAAGACCATTTTCCAGACACTCAGTCCTACATTTTTTATATAGATATTCGTGCTGGCGGAAAAAATTATGAGGAATTTATCAAGAGGGCACAAAGAGAGTATGGGGCTATTTATATTCGCGGAAGAGTGTCAAAAATTTATGAGAAAGGGGATAAGCTAATCGTGCGAGGGGTGGATACCCTTGTGGGAAAACAGGTTGAAATTGAAGCAGATCTTGTTGTTTTAGCTACTGCCGTTGTTCCTCAGCCCGATGCAAAGGAACTTGCAAAGATATTGAATATCCCTCATGACCAGTATGGTTTTTATACAGAGGCCCATCCTAAGCTTCAACCTGTGGAAAGTGTAACTAAAGGGATTTTCCTTACAGGCTCATGTCAATTCCCAAAAGATATTCCTGATTCAGTGGCAACAACTGGAGCTGCTTCTATTAGGGCATGTGAGATCCTTTCGAAAGATGAACTCATTCTTGATCCAAAAATTGCCTCGATAAACCCGGATGTCTGTAGTGGTTGTCTTAATTGTCTTGAGGTTTGTCCTTTTGATGCTATTGAAAAGACCGAAGTCAATGGAAAAGTTGTGGCTCAAGTCATTCCAACTCTTTGCCATGGATGTGGAAATTGTGCAGCCACTTGCCGAACAAAGGCGGCCAATGTAGAGGGATTTACAGATGACCAAATCTATGCCCAAGTAGCTTCTATATTTGAAGTGATGAGAAAGGAGAGACTGATTGAGTTATCTGATTAGTAAAGATATCCATCAATTTAGAAATCAAATTATATCCATTAGTGGAGAAGATGCTTCAAAATGTATTCAATGCGGAAAATGCACTGCAGGATGTCCTGTCTCTCCAGAGATGGACATCCAGCCCAATCAAGTGCTTCGCTTCATTCAGATCAACGACCCAGAACCTCTTCTAAAATGCAAAACTATATGGATCTGCGCTTCTTGTCAGACCTGTTCTGTCCGCTGTCCGGAAGAAATTGAGATTGCCAAGATCATGGACTCTCTGAGAAAATTATCTTTAGAATCTCAAGCGCCCTCTGGAGAGGAAAGGGTAGTGAAGTTTGATAATCTCTTTCTGGATTCCATCCAAAAGAGAGGACGTGTCCATGAACTGGAACTGGTGATGCGTTATAACCTGACCACCTTCCAACCCTTTAAAGATGCCCATCTTGGTCCTTTGATGCTATCAAGGGGAAAGTTGAGTTTCTTGGGGCATAAGATCAAGGGATTGGATCAGATCAAGAGAATCTTTAAAGAAAGCAAACGTTTTCTTAGATCGTTGGAGTGATCGATGCAAATAGGATATTACCCTGGGTGTTCGCTCGAGAGCAGTGCCAAGGAATTTGACCTCTCAATTCAAGCGATCTTCAAAGAGTTGGAAATCTCATTGAAAGAGATACCGGACTGGAGTTGTTGTGGAGCCAGTGCTGCACACTATCTCAACGAAGAGTTGGCAATGGCCCTTCCCTATCGAAATCTTCTAAAGGCAGAAGAAAGCGGTCTGGATCAGATCCTCTCACCCTGCCCCGCCTGTTATAGCCATCTAAAACATGTCCATGAAGAGGTAGTTAAAGATTCTCACCTTTTAGAACGTCTCCAAAATCTTGTTGGAGGAGAGTATCAGAAGAAGGTGACTTCAAAACACCTCCTCGACTTTCTTAAAAAAGATGTTGGCTTTGAACGATTGAAGTCTAGTATGAAGATCTCTTTAAAGGGCTTGAGGATAGCAAGTTATTATGGATGCCTCACCAGGCTTCCTGGAGTGGATATTGATGATATTGAAAATCCTGTTCTGATGGATGAGATCCTGGAGGCTTTTGAAGGAGAGACCATTCCCTGGTCACATAAGACTGAATGTTGCGGGGCAAGTCTCTCATTAACCAGGACAGAGATTGCCTTAAGATTAACCCGTTCGATACTGGAATCTGCCTTGGATAAAGGGGCTGATTGTATTGTAGTGGTTTGTCCCCTCTGTCAATCCAACCTCGATACCCGACAAAGAGACATAAATAAAAAATATGGAACCTCTTATGAGATCCCCATCCTCTATCTCAGCCAACTCATAGGGCTCGCTCAAGGGCTGGATTTTAAAAAGATAGGGCTTGATCGTCTGATCATCAGTCCTAAAAAACTACTTACCCAAAAAGGGGTTACCCTCTCCCCTTCTCCCTAAGCATCTTCTTTTCTATCTACACCCCCTCCACCTTAACGATCGCCCCCTCCCCCTGGGCTAAACCTCCGCAGATGGATGCAATACCCAACCCTCCTCCCCTTCTTCTCAACTCATAGATCAGTGTCATCAGGATCCTTCCACCACTTGCCCCTACAGGATGACCAATGGCAATGGCTCCTCCATTGACATTGGTCTTCTCCAGGATCG
>CAZFDM010000300.1:0-10959 GCA_964517975.1 uncultured Syntrophaceae bacterium | reverse complement strand
GTCCCATTTTCCGTTCCTCCTTTCGAGTTTTAAGATATATTCTACACTATTTGGAGGAACAGCGTTTTCATGATATCAGCATCTTGTTTTGTCCAAAAGGTGAGATCCTGAAACGAGTTCAGGATGACAAGTCTGTTAAATTTCAAATAGTTTTGGCTAGGATTAGATAAATGGGATAAATTTCTTCACAATTTTTCATTCCTTTTATATTCATAGACTCCCCTTCCTGTCTTACGGCCAAGACGTCCTTCATTGACTAACTTAACCAGAAGGGGTGCGGGTCGATATTTTTCACCCAGTTCTTTATGGAATGTTTTCATACAACTGAGAAGGATATCCAGCCCAAAGGCATCGGCTGCAGAAAGGGGGCCGATGGGGAAATTAAGTCCCCTCACACATGCCCGATCAATCTCTTCGGCACTGGCAATAGAGGACTCTAAGACCAAGAAGGCTTCGTTGACCATTGGAAGGTAGAGCCGATTAATCAAAAAACCTGGAGAATCTTTAACGGTAATCGTTTCCTTTCCACAACGCCTCAGAAAATCCAGAACTTTATGATGAGTCTCATCAGAAGTCTCCAACCCCCGGACTAACTCAACCAATGGAGTCAATGCGGCTGGAATCAGGAAATGGATTCCAATAAACCGATCTGCTCTGGAGGTGACTGCCCCCATCTCGGTAATGCTTAACGTCGAGGTGTTACTTCCAAAAATAACTTCTTTGGGACAGAGTCCATCCATCTTTTTAAACAACTTCTTTTTTACGTCTATATCCTCAAATACCGCTTCGATCACTAAATCCACATCCTGAAGGGCCTGTGTCAGATCGGCCGTCACGTGGATAAGGGAGAGAATCTGTTCCCTCTCCTTCTCCATCATCCTTCCCTTTTTTACCTGATTCTTTAAAAAGGATTTTATACTATTTAACCCTTTTTGGATCAACTCTTCAGAGAGATCTACCATACTGGTTTTATACCCCCCTTTTGCACAGACCACCCCGATCTGGCTTCCCATAGTTCCCATACCAATTACACATACCTGATGAATCTCCATTAGAAGATCTCCCCCTAATCTCATAACTTCATTCCTGAAGCAAGTTCTGCTAAGGCCTCTCGATCAAGGATCACGATTCTATTTTTCTTCACTTCAATGATCCCTTTGGATTTCATTTTGGCTAATGTCCTTGAAAGAGTCTCACTGATCGTCCCCAATTTTGAGGCCAATTGTGTTTTGGTCAAATCCAATTCAACCTCTTTAGGGTCCTTCCCTTCTTGGGATGACCTTATGGATAAATCCATCACGTATTTTGCAATCCTTGAGGAGACCTCTTTTAAAGAAAGCTCTTCGATCAATAAAACAAATTTCCTTAGGAAATGGGAGAGTGAAACAATCATATTAATGCCAAGTTGGGGATTCTTTTCAATCAATTGGATGAAATCCCTTTTGGGGAAGAAGAGAAGGTGACATTCGCTTAACGCCTCTGCGAAGGCAGGATATGTCCCTTCAAGATAGAGCGCTGCCTCAGCAAATGCATCGGGTGCAGAAACTACATGAAGGATCTGTTCCTTCCCCTCCGGGGAGATCTTATAGAGTTTCACCTTACCTGAAAGGATCGCATAAAAACCCTTTGCCTCCTCTCCATCCGAAAAAAGGACTTCCTTCTTTTCAACCCGCTTTGGGAGGCCAATGGCCTTGATCCTCTTTAGGTCTTCTTCCTTTAATCCTGCAAAAAGTGGAATCCTCTTTAAAAGGTCTATCGACATTGGATTAAAACTGAATCCTCCCTCGCCTTGAAGGCAAGGGGTTCCAAGAGCATGTCGACTTTAAGTCGACTTGAGCCCTATGTCCCTATTCGTCATTCCTGCGGAAGCAGGAATCCAGAATAGGATCTAGGAAAAGAACCTCCTGGATACCCGCTTTCGCGGGTATGACGCAATGATCGGGTTCGTTCTCGTATTTGGCTCATGTTCATTTCGTTCACATTTCGCCTATTTTCGCTTCGCCTCAAGGCGAGGGATTTCCACCATCCCCGATGGTGACACTAAATGATTCAATTTAAAATTAATGATTACACTTTACAGGGTTTATACATTTTTTTCAAGTAATAAGGTTCGGAGTTTGTAATCCCCCAATTAAAGAACTCTCTATGCGAACTTCATCAACCACCATGCTTCCGAATGCTGCTCTACAAGAGGAACTCCCAAACATACCTCATGGATTAGGATAGCCTATTCTTTGGTAGGTTTTGGAACTGAAAAATCTTAATATATTTAATAAGATAAAAATAATAACACAGTAATTTACCTCTATTTTAGAGAGGGATAAAGTATTGTCTTCTTGATGTAATTGTGTTAACTTTTAACTGAAATCACTAAAAGGGGAAAGATCTCTTTGAATCCTCTTGCTAAAAACCTCCTTTTCTGGGGAATCATCCTTATCGTGATGGTTCTCCTCTTTAACCTCTTTAGTAAACCCAGACAGACTGCCTCAGAAAGGAATTACTCTGATTTCATCTCTGCGGTCGAAAATGGCGAAGTCCTTGACGTAGAAACAAAGGGTAGACATCTAACCTGGAAGAGTGCAGATGGCAAGACCTATAAGACCTATGCCCCCGAAGATCCAGAGATGATTAAAATCCTCAGGGAGAAAAAGATAACGATCCGTGCAAAGAAGGAAGAAGAAACCCCTCTCTGGCAGAATATTCTCTTCTCCTGGTTTCCCATGATTCTTCTGATTGGTTTCTTTCTCTTCTTCATGAGACAGGTTCAGATTGGTGGCGGCAAGGCCCTCTCCTTTGGGAAGAGCAAGGCAAAGATTTTGACCAAGGAACATCATCAGGTCACTTTTGAGGATGTGGCCGGGGTGGATGAGGCCAAGGAGGAACTCCAAGAGATTATTGCCTTTCTCAGAGACCCTAAGAAATTTACAAAATTGGGAGGTAGGATTCCTAAGGGAGTCCTTCTTGTAGGGGCACCTGGTACAGGGAAGACCCTTTTAGCCCGTGCGATTGCAGGTGAGGCAGACGTCCCATTTTTTAGCATCAGCGGTTCCGACTTCGTTGAAATGTTTGTAGGGGTGGGGGCTTCAAGGGTACGAGACCTCTTTTTACAAGGAAAACGCAATGCCCCCTGTATCATCTTTATTGATGAAATCGATGCGGTGGGAAGACACAGAGGGGCAGGGTTAGGCGGTGGTCATGACGAACGTGAACAGACTTTAAACCAGTTGCTGGTTGAGATGGATGGTTTCGAATCCAATGAAGGGGTTATCTTAATCGCTGCAACAAACCGGCCAGATGTTTTGGATCCCGCCCTTCTTAGACCAGGTCGTTTTGATCGACAGGTGGTCGTCCCTGTCCCCGATGTGAAAGGCAGGCTCGAAATCCTAAAAGTCCACACCAAAAGGACACCTCTTGGGGAGGACGTGGACTTAGAAATCCTGGCCAAAGGGACTCCTGGCTTTTCAGGTGCAGATTTAGAGAATCTTGTCAACGAGGCTGCATTGCTCGCTGCTCGCTTAGGGAAAGAAAAGGTTGAGATGAGTGATCTTGAACAGGCCAAGGATAAAGTCCTGATGGGTGTAGAACGAAAGTCGATGATCATTCCTTACGAAGAGCGAAGGATCACCGCCTACCATGAGGCAGGTCACACCCTTGTGGCGAGGATGACCCCTGGCTCTGACCCCATCCATAAGGTAACGATCATTCCGAGAGGACGTGCTTTGGGCCTCACCCAGCAGCTCCCCATTGATGAGAAACATACCTATCCTAAAGATTATCTTCTTAACAATATCACCATCATGATGGGAGGAAGGGCGGCTGAGGAATTGGTCTTAAATCTTCAAACCACAGGTGCAGGCAATGATATCGAACGGGCGACAGAGATTGCCCGAAAGATGGTATGTGAATGGGGAATGAGTGAAAAACTGGGTCCCTTGACCTTTGGAAAAAAGGAAGAACAGATCTTCTTGGGTAGAGAGTTTTCTCAACACAGAGACTACAGCGAAGAGACCGCTCGCCTGATTGATGATGAAGTGAGGGCCTTGGTCACTAAGAGTTACGAAAAGGCAAAAGATATCCTTCAGAAGAACCTGACCATACTGCATCGGCTTGCCAAGACCCTTCTCGAAAAAGAGGTTCTTGACAGTCAACAAATTGATCGCATCATAAAGGGGGAGATGGTTTAACCTCCCTTCCGTTCTTCATTCTCCAAAAGATGAAGACTCTCATTCGATTCCTTAACCTCACCAGCGCCAAGGATGCGATCCACGAAATGGGGAAGGTCGGTGTGGATCCAACAGGCCTTAAATTGATGAAAGGGAAGGCCCTACATTATACCTTTAAGATAGAAGGGATTGAACCCCGCATGGCCCATCTTCTAAAACAGGAAATGCTCTCATTCGGAGGGGATGTCTCTCTCAATCAGAAGGGAATCGATTGTAGCACTCGATTGACCGATGCCATCCTCATGGGTACGGAAAAACAGTTTGAGAGACTTATCCTTAGATTGGCCCAATATCCTGAACTCCAATCCATTGGAGATTCACTGAAGGAGACTCTTAAAAATGTTAGAAAAAATTACTATCCTCTTCACTGCAGAAAACAATCATTCTTATTAGGGAAAAAGACCCTTATCATGGGGGTGCTTAATGTTACCCCTGATTCCTTTTCAGACGGAGGGCTCTATCTGGATAAAGAAAGGGCTCTGGAACATGGTTTAAGAATGGTTGAAGAAGGTGCGGATATAATTGATATAGGTGGGGAATCCGCCAGGCCAGGTGCAAAACCCATTGATATCAATGAAGAACTTCAAAGAGTCCTTCCTGTTATTGAAGCCCTTTCTAAGAGAATAAGTATTCCCATCTCAATCGATACTTATAAATCAGAAGTAGCCCAAAGGGCAATCGATGCCGGAGCAGAAATCATCAATGATATTAGTGGGTTAAATTTTGACCCCTCTATGGCCAATGTTGCTGCAAGGGAGGATATACCCATAATCCTCATGCATATTCGGGGAACCCCGGAGACCATGCAAAAAGATATCCATTATAATTCAATATTCTCAGAAATTATTCTTTATCTCAAAGACTCGATCCAAAGGGCTGAGAACGCAGGGGTCGATCCTAAAAAGATCATTATTGACCCAGGCATAGGTTTTGGAAAGACCGTTTCTGACAACCTCATAATTATCAAAAACCTTAAAGAATTTCGCATACTTGGAAAACCTATCCTCTTAGGTACATCCAGAAAAAGTTTTATTGGAAAACTCTTAAATGTAGAGCCAAAAGACCGAATAGAGGGAACCCTCTCCAGCATTGCCATTGGAGTTTTAAATGGGGCTCACATCATTAGAACTCACGATGTTCTCCAGGCAAAAAGAGCTGTGGCCATAGCAGATGCAATTCGGCTTGCTGGGAATTAAATGGTGGAGACTTGATTTTTCTAAGAAAAATATGGTAACGAACTAAGAAAGCCATGACACGTAGACTATTCGGTACAGATGGGATTCGGGGAATTGCCAATGTCGAACCTATGACAGGTGAGATGGCCATGCAATTGGGCAGGGCCATTGCCCATATCTTTAAAGAGGTGAAGGGAAAACATCGAATTGTAGTGGGGAAGGATACAAGGCTTTCAGGATATATGCTGGAGACCGCCATTGCCTCTGGAATCTGTTCAATGGGCGCGGATGTATGGTTGGTTGGTCCTCTGCCCACGCCTGGAATCTCTTTTATCACTACCAGCATGAGGGCCAACGCAGGAGTGGTTATCTCTGCTTCTCACAATCCTTATTATGACAATGGGATCAAAATTTTCTCCCAAAATGGATTCAAACTCCCCGATGAGATGGAACAACGGATAGAAGAACTCATTCTTACCAACCACCTCCATTCCCTTCGCCCCACCGCCAATGAGATTGGGAAGGCCCATCGAATTGAAGATGCCATTGGAAGGTACATCGTTTTCCTAAAAAATACATTTCCTGATGATCTCACGCTCGATGGGCTTCGGATTGCCCTGGATTGTGCAAATGGGGCTGCCTATCGTGTGACTCCTGCTGTGTTTGAAGAATTAGGTGCAGAGGTGATCCCTATCGGGGTGGAACCCAATGGAGAAAACATCAATCAAAATTGCGGTTCACTCCATCCAGAAGTGGTCAGGCAATTGGTCCTCGAAAAAGAGGCTGATATTGGGATGGCCTTAGACGGAGATGGAGACAGAATTGTATTTGTGGATCGCCTTGGGAAAAAGGTGGATGGGGACCAAATCTTAGCCATATGCGGCCTCCATATGCTATCCGAAAACCGGTTAAAAAAGGGGACCCTGGTCACTACCGTGATGAGTAATATGGCCCTGGACCAAACCCTTAAAAAGGCAGGTGGAAAGGTGGTTCGAACCCAGGTGGGAGACCGTTATGTAGTCGAGGAGATGGTTCGAGGAGGTTATAACTTGGGAGGAGAACAGTCGGGTCACACCATCTTTCTCGATTATAATCCTACCTGTGATGGCACCCTCACCGCGCTTCAGGTCCTTGCCATCATGAAACGAAAAGAACTTCCCTTAGATGAACTGGCCAAGGTCATGGAGCCCTTTCCACAAGTCATCTATAATCTGAAGGTCAGGGAGAAGAGAGATCTCTCTCAATTTCCACAGATGGAGAAAGAGATTAAAAGGATCGAAAAATCCCTGGGCGATAATGGAAGGATCTTGATTCGCTATTCAGGGACCGAACCTCTCCTTCGGATCATGGTGGAAGGAGAGGATGAGGTTAAACTTCATCCTCTTGCCCAAGATATCGTGGAGTTGGTAAGGAGATATATCGACATAGACGAAAGGGAAATGTCCAAATCGTTTTGACGAATGACCCCTCTTGACTTTTCATCTTCTCTTGGAGGAGATCCATGACAAAATTGGGTGTTAACATCGATCACGTAGCGACCTTGAGACAGGCAAGAAGGGTGGCCTATCCTGACCCCATCACCGCTGCAGGGATCGTTGAGCTCGCAGGAGCAGATGGGATTGTTTGCCATCTCAGAGAAGATAGACGCCATATCCAGGACCGAGATCTCCGTCTCCTGAAAGAAATTGTCCAGACCCAGTTGAACCTTGAGATGGCAGCCACTGAGGAGATGGTCCGGATTGCGTTGGAGGTAAAACCCGACATCGTCACTCTCGTCCCTGAGAAACGAGAGGAGTTGACGACAGAAGGAGGTCTCGATGTCGTCAAACTCTTCAAGCCAATAAAAAAGGTTGTTCAAAAACTCCAAAAAGGTGGGATTTCTGTAAGTCTATTCGTCGATCCTAAAAAGGATCAGATAAAAGCCTCAGAAGGAGTGGGAGCCAATTCGATTGAGATTCACACAGGTCATTATTGTGATGCGAAGACCCTATTTGAGGCGGATGAGGAGTTAAAGAAAATCCTCGATGCAGTGGGAGAGGCCACACACTCTAATTTGAGGATCGCAGCAGGGCATGGGTTGAACTATGTCAATGTGCGGCGGATTGCAGAGATTAAAGAGATTGAGGAACTCAATATCGGCCATAGCATCATTGCCAGGGCGGTCCTGGTAGGCTTAAACCAAGCGGTCAGGGAGATGATCGCACTGATCCGAAGTGAACGAATACCAGCATAGCACGATCCGCATCAGGATTTAATCATGATCGTTGGAACAGGAATCGATATCGTCAATATTGAAAGGATTGAACGGATGATGGAGCGATGGGGAGACATCTTCTTGAATCGTGTCTTTACAGAGAATGAGATCGAATGGTGTCGTCAACGAGGTCGGCCCTCTGAATGTTTTGCCATTCGGTTTGCAGCAAAGGAGGCCTTCCTCAAGGCGATCGGGTGGGGATTGAGGAATGGCATTCAATGGAAGGATATTGAAGTGGGAAATGACTCAATGGGAAAACCCCTCTTCTCATTCTATCGCAAGGCAAAGGAAACTCTTGAAACCCATCGAGTTTTACGAACACTCCTCACCCTCTCCCACGATCGACCTTATGCCGTGGCCCATGTGATATTGGAAGGGGAAAAATGATGAAGGTAGCGACCGCTGAACAGATGCAGGAGTTGGATCGAAAGTCCATTGAAAATTACAAAATTCCAGGGATCGTATTGATGGAAAATGCCGGAAGAGGGGCTGCAGAGGTGATTTCCAAAACCTTTCCAGACATCCAGCACAAGAAGGTGGCGGTCATCTCGGGGAAGGGAAATAATGGAGGAGATGGTTTTGTAATCGCCCGGCACCTCATGAATCAGGGGACTATGGTCAAGGTCTTTCTCCTGACAGATCCAAGGGCTCTTCGTGGAGATGCCGAGACAAACTACCAGATCTTCTATCGAATGAAAGGAGATATCCTCCCTCTTCCCTCTTCAAAAGATTATCAGAAGATTAAAAAGGAACTTGAAAAGTTTGATCTCTTGGTGGATGGAATCTTCGGGACAGGCCTTGATGCAGAGGTAAGAGGATATTATAGGGAGGTGATCGATCATCTCAACACCTTACAAAAGCCTATGGTGGCCATTGATATCCCATCAGGCTTAGATGCAAACACTGGCAAACCCTTCGGGACAGCCATTAAAGCCACTCTCACGATTACCTTTGGCCTGCCGAAGATAGGACTCCTCATCTCTCCAGGTTTGGATTATGCTGGGGAAGTCAAAGTGATCGATATCGGAATCCCCAAGAGACTGGTCGATGAGGAGAGGATTCAGACTTATCTGTTAGAGGGCGATGAGATCAGACGCTGGGTCTCAACCCGACGCCGGCCAGAGACCCATAAGGGGGATTATGGACACCTTTTGGTCCTCGCCGGTTCGGTTGGAAAGACAGGTGCAGCAGCCATGGCTTGTGAGGCTGCACTAAGAATGGGGGCGGGGTTGGTGACCCTGGCCATCCCGAAGAGCCTTAACCCCATCATGGAGATGAAACTAACAGAGGTGATGACAGAACCTCTTCCTGAGACACCAAAACAAACCCTCAGCCTTCGAGCCTATAGTTCCATCCTCCGTCTCTGTGAAAATAAGAGTGCGGTGGTAATCGGTCCTGGAATCGGAACATTTAAAGAGACCCAAGCCCTCGTGGTTAAACTGGTCAAGAGCCTTGAACTCCCTATGATCATCGATGCGGATGGAATTACAGCCCTCTCCACCCAACCTAAAATCTTTCCCCTCAACAATCGAAATCTTGTCCTCACTCCCCATCCGGGTGAGATGGCAAGATTGATCCGATCTACTCCAAAAGAGATTCAAGGAGACCGAATCGGGGTCAGTCGAAATTTTGCACAATCCAATCATCTCTACCTCGTCCTGAAAGGGCATCGCTCTTTGATTGCCACTCCAAAGGGCGAAATTTTTATCAACCCAACCGGCAACCCGGGAATGGCCTCCGGAGGAACAGGGGATGTCCTGACAGGGATGATCGGTGGATTGGTCTGCCAGGGATTGGACATCCTTACCTCTCTTCAGATTTCTGTTTACCTTCATGGCTGGGCAGGAGATGAGGTTGCCCGAGAGATTGGTGAAAAATCCCTGGTCGCAACAGACATTCTTAGAAAGATTCCAACCCTTCTTCAGGGAATGGTTTGATTTTCGATCGCTCATCATTTAAGATAAATTTAAAAATTCAGTGACGAGCTCCCAATCTTCTTAAGCGAGCCTCCTCCAAGGGGCTCAAGAGTAAACCAATTCAATGGATATTCGAAGCGAAATTAAGAAACTTGCTCGAATGGAAGAGGGCTCTATGCCTTTTATATCCCTCTATCTAAATACAAAATGGGAGGATGAGCAACAACGGGAGAGAATTCGCCTATTTATTAAAAACGAGTTAAGAAAGGGATGGGATCAACTGAAAGACCAAGAGGAGTGGCGGAGACATTTTATCGAAGACCAACAACGAATCGAAAAGTATGGGGAGAGGTTAGTCCGCAGGGCCTATTGGGAAGGAGTTAATGGGATGGCTATTTTCTCTTGTAGTGGGGCCAATATGTTTTCTACCTACCCTTCGATCATCCCTTTCGAAAATCAATTTTTCCTTTCTGACACCCCTGTGCTAAGGCCCTTAGTTCGACTCTCCTCCCAATATCAGAATACCCTTGCGGTCATGGTGGAAACAGACTCAGCAAAATTATTAGAGTTGTCTCTTGAAGGTCTTCTTGGAGAATTCTCTATCGAGAGTTATGTCCCTGGCCGGCATGATCAGGGAGGTTGGGCGCAGGGAAGATACCAACGTCACATCAAGGACCACATGGACAAACACCATAAAGAGGTGGCCGAACAACTGACCGAGCTTTTTGACTCCAATCAATGGAAACATATCGTTCTGATTGGTCAGGAACGAATCCTTGCTAATTTTAAATCTTTTCTCCCTGAGAGGGTAAAAATGAATATTGCAGACACCTTCTCTTTGGATTTCTCAGAGGATAGGTCGAAAGTGCTGAGAAAGATTTTTGAACACCTCCTGCAAAAGGAACGGCTAAAGATTCATGACGAAATCCAGAAGTTAAAAGAAAGATCTCCACAAGGCGGTATGGCCACATTGGGGTTAACCCAGACCCTTGAGGCTCTAAACCAAGGTCAGGTTCATACGCTTTATCTCTTGACCTCCTTCTCTTATAAAGGAGGAAAATGCAAGAGGTGTGGATCCCTCTTGGCCCCTCCTCCGGGAAATCCATCTCTACCCTGCCCTCTTTGTAAGGGCGAATTGAAAAGGGTTGATCTCGGAGAGGAGATGATCAAGGCAAGCCTTCGTCAGGATGGAGAGGTCAAATGGGTTGAAGAAAATGAGGCGCTAAGAGAACATGAAGGGGTGGCGGCTTCCTTGCGATTTCGTTAAGGGCAGAGAAGCCTTGAAGATCACCAGAGGAAGGAGAGATGCGATGTTTATTGAGATGAAGGTAAAGTTTTTAACGTTCGATTCCACCTCGAATGGGTTTGTGGTCCTTTTAATGGATCTATCT
>CAZFDM010000299.1:0-11722 GCA_964517975.1 uncultured Syntrophaceae bacterium | reverse complement strand
TGGGCTGCGGTTGCGCCAACAAATCCTGCACCAATAATAGAAATTTTATTTCTTCTCATAAAATCCCCTCCTCATACTTTGGACGGTGGACAATAGAGATTGGTCGGTCACCTTTAGGTTCGACCTGATACCCTTTCAAATGGAACCCACATGTCCTCCGGATGATCAATTCAGGCTCTAAAATAACTTCTTTGGAAGATTCTGTTCCCTCTCCTTTAATCCTTTCCACCAATTTCTTTACGGCCAAAGCGCCCATCTCATACTTCTTTTGGCCAACCGTTGTAAGGTCAATCCCTCTCATCGATGTAAATTCAATATCATTAAATCCAACCAATGCGATCTCTTCAGGAATCCTTACTCCCTCTTCAACAATGGCCTGATAAGTTCCCAATGCCATATAATCATTGGTAGCAAAAATGGCTGTTGGGGGTTTGTCCATTCTTAGAAATCTTTTGCCTCCTTGATAGCCGGACTCCTTTAAAAAATCGCCCTCTAAAAAATAGTCTTCCCTCGCCTCCAAACCATAAGTTTTCAGCGCCTTTTTCCCACCCTCCAGGCGTTCAAACCCTACAGAGGATTCTGATGATCCACCAATAATTCCAATCCGTTTGTGTCCGAGTCTGATCAAATGTTCAACCGCCAAAAATCCCCCCAAAATATTATCCACACCCACATAATCTACCTTCTCCCTTACTGTTGGGTGATAAGTTCTACGATTGACCAAGATCATGGGAAACCCCTCTTCTGCCAATTCAATAATGTTAGGGTCCCCGATATGGGCGGAAGTAAAAATAATCCCATCCACTCCTTTGCTTCGCAACATATCGATGTACTGTTTTTCGGTTGTAAGTTCATAGTCGGTACTGCAGAGGATGATATTATAACCCAGGCTTCTCGCGGTGGTTTCGATTCCTTGTGCAAGTTCTGAATAAAATGGATTAGCAATGGTAGTAATGACCAACCCCAATATCTTGGTTCGTTTTGTCACCAAACTTCGAGCAAAAAAATTGGGTTGGTAGTTCAACTCTCTTGCAATAGAAAGGATTTTCTCTTTTGTTTGGGGGTGGATTCGTGGCTTATTATTCAGTGCCCTGGAGACCGTAGTATGAGAAACCTTAGCGATTCGGGCAATATCTTTTATTGTAATCTTCATTTTCATCCCTATGCGTTAACGTTAACACAAAATTATCAAAAAATCAATAAATTTAAAAATGTCTAATAAAATCAATATAGTTTATAATATAAAGTTTTCTCAAAATTTTATGCGTTCACGCTAACATTTACTCAATACCATGTCAAGAAAAAAATAATTTTGTAGGGTAAGGGCTTGTCCCTTACCGATATTAATCCGTAGGGTAAGGGCTTGTCCCTTACCGATATTTGGTAAGCCACAAGGGCTTACCCTACGAAAAAATATTCAATAATTCAATTATTAGTAAATTAAAATGATCAATGTCTGCATTCGAAGGGTTTTGGACCTTACCCTTCCCTATAAAAAAGGACTTTCTTAGATCTCTCAAAATGAAGTCAGTTTAGGAGATGGAATTCTTATCTTAATTGTGATGGAGGAAGGAGTAGGATTAGTGGACTTTCTTCTCATAGCCCTCCCAATACTTATCTCTTAATCCCTTTTTATGAATCTTTCCAGAACCTGTTCTCGGAAGGGCATCAATAAAATCGATCGATTTGGGGGCCTTATAGTGGGCCATCCTCTCTTTACAGAATTGAATAATCTCCTCAGCAGTTGCCTTCTGCCCTGGTTTCAGCACCACAATCCCTTTCACGGCTTCACCCCATTTGGGGTCAGGAACCCCAATGACTGCACATTCGAGGATGGAAGGATGCATATAAAGGATATTTTCTACTTCTGTCGAATAGACATTCTCTCCTCCTGTAAGAATCATATCCTTTTTCCGGTCAACGATGGTGACATAACCCTCTTCATCCATCACCGCCATATCGCCTGTGTAGAGCCAACCCTCTTTAATCGACTTTTCTGTCTCCTCGGGTAGTTTCCAATATCCCTTCGTCACAATATCCCCTTTGACGATAATCTCTCCAACCTCCCTCTCATCCCTTTTAATCTCCTCGCCTTGATCATTGACCACCTTGAGTTCGACACAAATAAATTCTCTTCCTGTCTTTGATTTGAACCGGAGTTGATCTTCATAGGACAATCTCTTTAAATGGTCCTTGAGAATGGAAAGTGTGAGGTAGGGACTTGTTTCGGTCATTCCATAAGTCTGGATATAATCACACTTAAATGTCTCTACGATCTTGCGGACCACTTCAGGAGCAATGGGCGCTCCCCCACTCAAAAGTACCCTTAAACTACTGTAATCAAATCTTCCTACCTCTGGATGATTGACCATCAGGTTCAGCATGGTGGGGATGAGGTTGGTCAGGGTGACTTTCTCACGCTCAATGGTTTCTAAAACAACTTTTGGATCAAACTCTCGGACCAACACATGGGTTCCACCTACCCAAGTGATCGCCCAAGTAGCCCAGGCATCCGCAAGATGGAAAAGTGGGGCGACATGAATCCACACATCTCTGTCTGTCAGTTGAATCTCTGCGATGGTTCCAAGGGCATGCGTATAGACATTCTTATGGGAAAGCATTACCCCTTTGGGACGGCCTGTCGTTCCGCTGGTATAATAAATCTGGGCAATATCTTCCCCTGTTAAAGGAGGAGGAGAAACTTCTTTAGACTCTGACTCCCCTAATGCCTTCTCGTAATTTAGGTCAATTCCCTCTCCACAAATCATCTCTTCCCCTATCCAGAGGACTTTCTGAATCCCTATCATCTCTCCCCGAATAGAATCGATCTGTTTCCGGAAGACTGGGTCAGCAATCACTACCTTGGATTCCGAGTCCTGAAAAATGAAAGCGATCTCCTGAGGAGAGAGGCGATAATTAATAGGAACTGAGATGGCCCCAATCTGGGCGATTCCATAGTAGGCTTCTAAAAAACAGTGGCAATTTGGTAAAAGGAGGGCAACCTTATCATCCTTCCCTATCCCGAGGCCTTTCAAACAGTGGGAGAGACGATTGATTCGATCATAAAATGCTTGATAGGTCCATCTCTTCCCTCCGCACCGGATGGCCTCTTTTTGGGGAAAAAACTTGACGGCCTTTTTTAAGGTTTCCCCTAAGATCATCCCTCGTCTTCACCCCCTTATCCCTCTTCACTCTTGGCCAGATCCTCAAATCGAATATCCAACCCTAAGATTCCTCGAATCTCTCCAGTTTCACTTCGGATTGGACCCGAGACCGTGATGCATAAGGCGCCTGTGATCTTTGAGGAGTAGAGGTCAGTGACATGAATCTTTCCATCTTTCAGAGGTTCAATGAACCAGGGACGGTTTGAATAGGTCTCCCCTACCCCGACATTTTCATACTTGGCTTGATCCACTGCCTGACAGATATTCCGTGTAATTTTTGTGCCGTGGATGTTCACTACATAGGCGAACTGAATATAAGGATATTGATCCACCAGATTCTGTAAGAGGGGTTCGATCTGGGCTGGATCCATCGATTTCATCCCAGTTTCTTCAATCACCCGTTCGATGAGATGGGCTGCCATCTCATGTGCCTTCGCCTTCAGCATATCAAATTCAGAAACAAAGATTTCAGGGAGATACTTTCGGGTCACCTTTTCCATCTCCTGATCTGAGATGGCCGTTGTTCTTCCCTCTTCATACTGTTTCATCACCCATCGATTGATCTTTGCCACGCCTGGATGGGTCTTTTCGACTCGGTCTTTACCAGTTAAGGCAAAATGGGAATTAATCCACTGGGCAATCCCCGCCAGTCCTGATTTATCATTGACAGAAATAGAGATGGGACGATTGAGAATTTTAGTGGTATTAAAGATATTGTAGATCTCCTCATTCTTTAATATCCCATCTGCATGAATGCCTGCACTGGTGGCATTGAAGTTGGCTCCCACAAAAGGCATATTGGGAGGAATGGGAATGCCCATGACCCGCTCAAAATAGTTTCGGATATCTGTGATGACGGTGGTATCAATCCCATTGTTGTGGCCCATGAGACTAATATATTCGATGATCAGGCCTTCAATGGGTGCATTCCCTGTTCGCTCCCCAAAGCCCAATAGGGTACCATTGGCTGCGGCGCACCCATAAAGCCAGGCCGTTGTCGCATTCGTCAAACCTTTATAGAAATCATTATGACCGTGCCATTCGAGGTATTCTGAGGGAACTCCTGCGTCATCGATCATAGCCCGAATGATCTTAGGAACACATCGGGGAAGGGCAGCGCCTGGATACGTAACCCCAAAACCCAATGTATCGCAAAGTCTAATTTTTACAGGGAGTTTTGCCTCCTCAGAGAGTCGCATGAGATCCTGGGCAAAAGGAACACAGAATCCATAGATATCGGCTCGGGTGATGTCCTCAAAATGGCATCGGGGGATGATTCCTAAATCCAATGCTGAGGAGACAATCGAAAGGTATTCTCTTAAAACAACCCTTCTGTTCTTCTTCAGTTTTAAAAAGATATGATAATCTGAGACAGAGGTAAGAATTCCTGTTTCCTTCAATCCCATCTCCTTGACCAGTTTAAAATCCTCTTTCTGAGCCCTGATCCAACCCGTAATTTCTGGGTAGCGATAGCTTCGCTCCAAACACTTCTCCACAGCCTTTTTATCCTTCTCACTGTAAAGAAAGAACTCACACTGTCGAATCACTCCATTGGCCCCTCCTAATTTATGGAGCATATCGAAGAGATCCACAATCTGTTCCACGGTATAGGGAGGCCTCGCCTGCTGCCCATCTCTGAAAGTGGTATCCGTAATAAAGATCTCTTCAGGCGGATCGATGAAGACAAATCGGTTATCGAATTCTACCCGACAGATTTCTTCATAGGGAAAGATATGTCGGTAAAGGTTTGGTTCTTGAACATCCAAGAGCGGATATTGTCCAGTGACCGACTTTCCCTGAATACCTTTTTTCTTCCGTGTGATCGTCATTTCTTCTCCCCTCTTTCTTCCACCCTCCCTCACCAGGGAGGAATTCGTCATATTTTTAATTTAAGAAATAATTCGTCCAATTGTTTTGGATCAACCCGGGACGGAGCATCCGTCATAAGACAAGAACCTTTCTGGGTCTTGGGAAAAGCGATGACCTCTCGGATTGATTCTGAATGGCTGATGATCATGACCAGCCGATCGAACCCAAAGGCAATCCCACCGTGAGGAGGTGTGCCATATTCAAGGGCTTCTAAGAGAAATCCAAACCTCTCTTGGGCCTCCTCTTGCCCCATTCCCAATTTTTCAAAGAGGAGGGATTGAACCTCTTTTAAATGATTTCGGATGCTTCCCCCACCGATCTCTAAACCGTTCAGCACCAAATCATAAGCCTTTGCCATCACTTGCTCTGGGTGATCCCTCAATTTAGGAATATCCTCATCTCTTGGGGCAGTAAAGGGATGATGAACCGCAACATATCGTTTCTCTGTCTCGTCATACTCCAAGAGAGGGAAATCAAGAATCCAGACAAATCGGTACTGATCTTCCTTAATGAGTCCCATCTTTTTACCGAGATGGAGTCTGAGGTTTGCCAAGGCCTGATTGACCACCTTCCCTGGACCTGCAATAAAGATGAGAAGGTCACCTTCCCCTGCACCCATTTTTTTCTCAATCGCTTTTCTCTCTTCTTCGGTAACAAACTTCTGGATAGAGGACTGCCAGGAATTGCCCCCTACCTTTGCCGAGATTAAACCTTTGGCCCCATAATCATAGACAAAATGCGTCAGTTCCTCAATCTCCTTTCGTGAAAAGAGGCTTCCTCCCTTGACATTGATAGCCTTGATGATCCCCCCTTTTTCCAATGTCTCTCTAAAGAGTCCAAAGGAAGAACTTCTCCATTCCATTGAGACATCCCTCAATTCCATTCCAAACCTTATGTCCGGCTTATCCACCCCATACCTCTCCATTGCTTCATCGTAGGTGAGGATAGGAAAGGGAGTTTCCAATTCGATATCTAACACCTTTTTAAAGAGGTGAACCATCAGCCCTTCCATCATCCTCTGGATATCTTCAACCTTAACAAACGACATCTCCACATCAATCTGGGTAAACTCGGGCTGTCGGTCGGAGCGTAAATCCTCATCTCGAAAGCACCGAACAATTTGAAAATATCGATCGAATCCAGAGATCATCAAAATCTGTTTAAAGAGTTGAGGGGACTGAGGCAGGGCATAAAAATGACCTGGATCCAATCGACTTGGAACGAGAAAATCCCTTGCCCCCTCTGGAGTACTCTTGGTGAGCATAGGGGTCTCTATCTCTAAAAAACCATGCTGATCAAAATAGTTGCGCACCTCTTTAGCCATTCGGTGTCTCAAGTTGAGATTTCGTTGAAGTTTCGGTCTTCTCAGATCCAGATATCGGTATTTGAGTCGGGTAGTTTCGGCCACCTCCTCCTCATCTTCAATGGGGAATGGAGGAGTACGTGAATGATTGAGGATCTTCAATCCGTGGGCAAGGACTTCAATCTCCCCTGTCGTTAACTTTGGATTAAATGTCCCCTCTGGTCTCTGGACGACCTTCCCTTTTACCCCCAATACATATTCGTTTCGAATGGCCTGAACCTTCTCATGGGCCTCGGGACTGACCTCAGGATTGAAAACTACCTGGACAATCCCCTGACGGTCTCTCAGCTCAACAAAGATGAGCCCTCCAAGGTCCCTTCTCCGTTGCACCCAGCCCATCAGTGTCACTTCGCGTCCTACATCCTTTCGGCCAAGTTCTCCACAGTAGTCTGTCCTCTTCCAGTCCCCTAATAAATCGATTGCTATTTTCGATTCGTTCATCAACGTCCCAATAAGGATTGAATTGTAAAAAGGGATAAGAATAAAATTAAAACAAATATTAACTGAATCTTATAGAAGGGTCAAGGAGTTAGGGAAGCGGAATTTTCGACCACAGAGAAGTATCAAGTCACAGCACCCTACAAACCAATCCTCTCAGATACTCTCCTTCGGGGTGGGAGAGATTGAAGGGATGATCGATTGGATGCCCCAACCGGCCCAGAACTTGAACTTTCTTTCCCGAGTCTAAAGCTGCGGAGAAGATAACCTTCTGAAAGAGGTCCCAGTTCATATGGTGGGAACAGGAAAAGGTGAAGAGAAAGCCTTCCTTTTTTAAGAGACGGAATGCCTGTAGATTGAGATCCTTATAGCCTCTTGAAGCCCCAGGCAGATGCCCCTTCTTCTTAGCAAAGGGGGGAGGGTCAAGGATGATAAGGTCGTATTTCTCTGTGAGGTTCCTTAACACCTCAAAAGCATCCCCTCGAATCAATTCCTTTTTAACCTTCTTCAAATGGTTTAACTCAAAGTGCTCTTCGGCCAATTCCAAGACTTCAGCAGAGGAATCAATCAGGGTGATCTCTTTGGCTCCTCCTAATCCAGCATGGATGGAGAAGGCTCCGCTATAGGAGAAACAGTCTAACACCCTCTTTCCTTCTGATATTTGCTGGAGGAGAAACCGATTCTCCCTTTGATCGAGATAGAACCCTGTTTTTTGCCCTCGCTTTACATCCACCTTGAACCGGCAACCATACTCGTTTATCTCCAAACGACCCCCAATCTCCTCGCCATAGAGAGGACCGCTTGTTTCAGACAGTCCTTCTTCTTGCCTCGTGGATAGGTCACTTCTCTCATAAATGGATTTGGCCCGGAATTCCCTTCCCAGTAACTCAACGAGTAACCCCTTTAATCGATCCATCCCAGCGGTTAAACATTGGAGGACCAGAACCTCTCCATATCGATCGATCACCAACCCGGGCAAGAAATCTCCTTCCCCATTGACCAGCCGAAAAGCATCTGTCTTTCCCCTCAACCCTTTCTCCCTTAAAAAAGTTGCTTGAGATATTTTCTCCTTGAAAAAATCAACTCCCAGTGATTCCTTCTTCTTACTTAAAAGACGAAAGATGATTTGAGAATGGGGATTGAGGTGCCCCATCCCTAAGAATTCTCCAGCACTGGAATAAACCTCTCCTACTTCACCAGGAGAAAATTCTCCCTCCACCTTTGCCACTGCCCCTGAAAAGACCCAAGGGTGCCCCCGTAACAATGGTTTTTCTTTACCTTCTTTCAATATGATCTTGGGAGGGGCCATCATTCTCTAAAAGTGTTTGAGGTAGCGGGGAGAATGTCTTACATCCCATTTCTTCTTTGGATGGCCCTTTCGAGCAGAACCCTTACAAACTCCTCATAGGTCATCCCATGAGCCTTTATTGCCCTTGCCATTCCGGATTGAGGAGAGATATCAGGGTTGGGATTGACCTCCAGGACATATATCTTCCCATCTCTATCAATTCTTATATCCACCCTGGCATAGTCACGACATTCAAAGAGTTTATAGGCCTTCAGGGCAATATGCTCCACCCTTTTCTTCATTACCCATTCTAATGGAGCAGGGCAGATGGGCTTCGATTTTTGATACTCAAGGCTTTCAGGAATCCATTTGGCTTCATAACCGCATATCTTGGGAACCCCTTCTGGGAATTCACTATAATCAATTTCAGAAATAGGAAGAATCTCCACCTTTCCATTGGTCTCCATCAACCCGATGTTCAGTTCCCTCCCGTCAATATATTCCTCTACCAATGCAGGTTGGTGATATTTTTCAATGACATATTGAATCTGTCTACTCAAGGCGTCGTCATCAAAGACGACGCTCTCTTTGGAAATTCCTAAACTCCCATCTTCATGGAGGGGTTTAACGATAATGGGAAAGACATTCCCTTTAATGGAATTGACCCCCCGATCAAATATTTTGTATCGGGGGGTAAGAATCCCCTGAGACTGGAGGATGTCCTTAACTTTCCCTTTGTCTTGGCATAACCCTAAGGTAAGGGGAGGGGATCCCGTATAAGGGATTCGAAGAAGGTCTAAAAGGGCAGGGATATTCATCTCCCAGCAACTGTTCCCATAAACGCTTTCACATAGGTTAAAGACCACATCTGGACGAATCTCTTTTAACCAATGGATCACTGGGTCGACATCATCGTGAATGCCGATGACAAAACATCGATGTCCCATCGAATGGACGGCCTCTTGAACTGCCTCGATCTCTTCCCGAATCGCCTCCTCGGCCAGGAGGTCTTTCTCCTCTCCTTTTGAGATGCGTTCAAAGAGATTATATAAAATAGCTACCTTCCACATGACCTTTACCTCCTCTACCCTCTTCCTATACTCCCACCTAATATGATCGTAAAAAATTTATCTATAGGGTTTGCAACGAATCCAGTTCACCTCTGAAGGACCCCCTTACAACAGATTGAATGAGTGTTTATGAAGAAGGTTAAGGTCTATGCCGTCACCTTCCTTGAGGCCACCTTCTCTTCTCCTGCGGCCTTTACCTTTTTGAACTCGATGATATTTGGCTCCGGGTACTCGAACATCTTGCCTTCATAATTTCTCAAAACGACCTTCCCCTTCCCCCTCGAAACCACATAAACGGGCTCGACCGGTATCTTCCCACCCCCACCAGGGGCGTCAACCACATAGGTGGGAACCGCATAGCCAGTGGTATGTCCCCGCAATTTCTCGATGATCTGAATTCCAGTGGCAATGGAGGTTCTGAAATGTTCCGTGCCCATTGCCAGATCGCATTGATAGATATAATAGGGGCGAACTCGAATCTTTAGAAGCTCCTGGACAAGCCTTTTCATAATGGTGGGCTTATCGTTGATCCCTTTAAGTAGAACGGTCTGGCTACCCAGCGGGAAACCCCCATCGGCCAAATCATTGCATGCCTTCCTCACCGCATCCGTGATCTCTTTAGGATGGGAGAAATGGATGGAGATCATCAAAGGGTGATACTTTTTTAACATCCTCACAAGGCCTCCAGTGATCCTCTGAGGAAGGGTCACTGGAACCCTTGTCCCAATCCGGAGAAGCTCAATATGCGGAAGTGCCCTCAATCGGCTCAGAATCTCCTCTAATCTCTCGTTCTCCAAAAGGAGCGGATCGCCTCCCGAAAGCAGGACATCTCGAACCTTTCGATGGGCCTTTAGATATTTAAGAACCTCTTCAAAATTTCCTTGGGTGATGGATCGTTCATGGCCACCCACCAACCGCCTTCGAGTGCAGTACCGGCAATAGACCGCACATTGATCGGTAATAATTAAAAGGACTCGATCAGGGTAGCGGTGGACAAGTCCTGGAACAGGAGAATCCTTATCTTCTCCGCAGGGGTCAACCATATCGTTTTTGGAAAGATGCAATTCCTCTATCCTGGGGACTACCTGTCTTCGAATGGGACAATTAGGGTTTAGGGGGTCCATCAGACTGGCGAAATAAGGAGTGACCGCTAAGGCCAACCTTCCTTTGGAATGCTTAATGCCCTCAATCTCTTCAGGGGTTAATTCGATTACCTCCTTCATCTGTTCTAAGGTTGTAATGCGATGGCGTAGTTGCCATCTCCAATCATTCCATTCCCTCTCGGTGACATTTCTCCAAGGAGGAGGTATGTCCTCCCTTATTTCCCCTTCCCTCTTAGGCTCGATAGGGACGGGAAACAAAGGGAGTTGAAACGCTCTCTCTATCCCCCTCATTGGAAGAGATAAATTAGGATCTGAGGCAGGCTCCATCTTCACTCCTTCCTGCATCTCGATGACCAAGTGAGAGGGTCTTTTCTAAAGACATCTCGAGAAACAAAAAAGGAGATATCAATCGATACCTCCTCTCTTAAGATAAAGATAGTAACCCTCTTTCTTGAGAGTAGAGATGCACCTTTTTTTCTTCTTACGTTGACGTCGGATAATCTTACCTCCTCAATTAAGGACTCTCTTAAATTGTTTTGGGCGGCCCCTCTCAAAGAATGAAGGAGGGGCCACCGACCTCTCCATTTTAAAAATAAATTCCACAAGTCCCTTTGCCGATTTTCTCCCTCTCTTTACTTCTTGGGGGCTTCGGCAGGTTTCTCTGGAGCAGGTGCCGCTGGGGTTGCTGCTGGTGCTGGTGGAGCAGGTGCCTCAGCCGGTTTCGCCTCCTCTTTTACTGCTGGTTTTTCGGGAGCCTTGGCCTTACAGCCAATTCCCATCGCAACCACATTGACCACTAAAACCATTGCGAGCAAAAGGTAAATCCATTTCTTCATCTCCCTTCACCTCCTTTCTGTTTTAATACGGGAACCCTCCACTGGTCTTCCTATTGAAAGAGTTTCCACATCATCAGGGAAAGAAATTTCCCGAATGGCCCTTTTCAACAACTTTGGTTCCACAGGCTTCTTGATAATACGATGAATCCCTATTTTTTTCAAGCGAAAAGTCATCTCATCCGTGACCAAAGGTGTCATCAGGATGAAGCGATCATTCCATCTCTTTATGAGGGAAATATTTTTCTCAAGAACCTCCATCTCCACATCGGCCAACACCAAGCCTGTCTCAATCTCTTTTTTGCTTTTATCTAATTGAGTAAAATCCTTAACCTCCTCTACTTCAAACCCATATTTCTTTAACATCCTGTTTAAACTGAGTCGAAAAAATTCATCTTTATCTATAATGAAAACATGCTTCACCTTTCCCATCATATATGAACTTATGAACAATTTTCATGCCAAATTTTTTAATCTTATTTACTTTGAGCCGTAAAAAAAATCAAATAATATCAATATATTAATTTAACCTCAACCTAATTGCCCGTTCCAAACCAATAAAATCTTCTCTCAACCTATGAAAAAATGACTCTC
>CAZFDM010000298.1:0-12981 GCA_964517975.1 uncultured Syntrophaceae bacterium | reverse complement strand
AGCAAGTACCACCTCCATGAGGGGGCTCAACCCAAGCAGGGGCTCATCCAGAAGTAACAATTTCGGCTGTGCCATCAGCGCCCTTCCTATAGCAAGCATCTGTTGCTCACCCCCACTGAGAAATCCTCCCTCCCTTCGCTTAAGATTTTTTAATGGTGGGAAGATGGTAAACACATAATCAAGGGTCTTCTTCGCTTGGACCGGTGTAGCCAGATAGGCTCCTATCTTTAAATTCTCCAGTGTGCTACTTTCAGGAAAAATTCTCCGTCTCTCTGGGCATAAAATGATTCCTCGCTTAGCCCTTTCGCTTGGCTTCATATGAGTGATATCGGTCTCTTCAAATAGGATCGTTCCAAAAAGGGTAATCCTCTCTCCCCCCTTCATCTCTTCCTTTCTCTTCACATCCAAGATGATCCCTGAAATGGTATACATCAATGTAGATTTTCCTGCACTGTTGGCCCCAAAGACCCCCGTGATCTTTCCCTTCCCTGCAGTCATATTGATGTTATTGATCGCGAGGGCATTCTCATAAAATACCATCAGGTTTTTAACGTCCAACATCTTTATCAACCCTTTATTTATCTATATCAAATTATTTTATATCATGCCCAATGACGCCAAGTCAAATTCTGATCCAAATATCTTTATAGGATTAACCTAATACAAACGACAAAAATAAAATTCTCCATCAAATTCTCACCCCTAATTGATACCCCTCGCGTATTGCCGTATGCATTGATCTAGGTATCACCGCGTCACCAATAAGATACAGTTCGTCAGTAAGATCCTCCAATTCTACAAACAGTCTCTGCACGGGTATTCTTGGACCTCCAACGATCACCATGTCTATATCCAGTCCTATTACATCACCATTGGCTTTAACAATTTTAATTTTGTTATCCTTGATTTCCATAACCTTTGCTTCTGTGAAGACCTTAATGCCAAATTCTTTTACCCAAGCAGCATGCCTCCATTTATAAGTAGTGCTTACATCCCTATCAATACGCCTATCCTCTGATATGATCGATACTCGATTGCCTTGGGCTGCAAAATGCTCGGCTGCCACGAGACCCGTCTTACCCCCTTCAATAATAACAACACTTTTTCCATTTGCCCGCAGATTAGCCTCTAAAATATCAAGGGTCAAAGAAACTAAGGGGCTATCAATTCCTTTTATGGTTGGTCTCATTATCGTAGCACCCGTTGCTACAACGACTACATCGGGTTTTTCTCCTCGACATATTCTCTTAGTGAATTCAACACTCAACACCACGTTAATCTTATATTTCTTTAATTGATTTTCATAATAGTCTATTAACCTAAGAAGATTCTCACCTCCTTTTACCTCTCGAGCAGCAGATAGTACCTGTCCCCCCAATCTCCCCTTTTTCTCATAGATCGTTACTTCATGACCTCTTTGTGAGGCCGAAATAGCACATTCAAGGCCTGCTATCCCTCCGCCAACAACAATGACCCTCTTTCTTCTTATAGCAGGTGTGATGTGGTATTCTGGTTCTATCTCATGGCCAAGAACTGGATTGACCGTACATATGTAAGGCTGATTTGCAAAAAGTTTGGCGAGGCACATAAGGCAGCCAATACAAGGTTTTATTTCTTGGATCTGATTTTGAGACACCTTCTTAATAATTTCTGGGTCAGCCAAACCAGGACGGCATATCTCCCAGAAATCTATCCACCCCTCTCCTATTGCCCGTTCTGCTACTTTAGGGTCAGCCAAACGTGGGCCAAAAGAAAGAGGAGTTTTTTTTAAGTTTTTCTTAGCCTTTGCAGCAATTGGAAGCCAAGCGTCATAGGGTACATCTCTTCCCAATGCTCCACTCCTCGACTCATGCCAACCAATCACCATGCTAATTAAATCAACCCCTGCCTCCTCTGCCATCTTCATAAAGAGAATACATTCTTCGTCTGTGTTACCACCAAATTCATCCATCAACTCTGTACCATTTAATCGAACCGAGACAAGAAAATCATCTCCACAGGCCTTTTTGATGGACTTTATGATCTCCACCATGAACCTCCCCCTCTTTTCTGCAGTCCCTCCCCATTCATCACTTCGCCTATTTGTATAGGGGGAGAGAAAATTAGAGATGAGATAGCCGAGAAAGCTTGTAAGCTCAATGCCATCGAAACCTGCCTTTTTTGCGCGTATGGCAGCATCGGTATGCTCGCGGATCGTTTCATAAATCTGTTCTACAGTCATTTCGCGTGGAGGTCGAAAATGTCCTAACGATTGCTCGATCGCTGAGGGTTGTAGGCAATACCCCTGATCAATCCCTCCATATCTACCAGCGTGAAGAATCTGCTGAATTGCAATGGCACCAGAATCATGAAACATATTGGCCACCTTTTTCAGGCCAGGAATATATTTATCGTCGTTGATAGAAATCTGAGACCAATATCCTTTTCCAAGTCCAGCCTTATCAGGATATGCACCTTGATTTGTTATAATTCCACAGCCCATACTTGCAATTACCTTGTCCCGAGCATACTCCCTTTCGCTATAGGTTCCATCTCTATTGTTGAAATTTGATACACAACATGCGGCCCATTTTACCCGATTTATAGTTTCAAACTTCCCAATCTTTCCTTTAGAAAATATATTTGGAAAATTTTTCATCCCAAGCGACATGTCCATAATCCCTCCTTAATAATTTTTGAAGTATTTTTGTGATCACAATATAATGCTATTAATGAAAGGTAAATGATTCGGAAAGATAATGACAATATTTTCAATGAACTACTATATCTTTGTCAAGAATTAACCGTGAGATCTTTGAAAAAGTAAATCCTAAAACCCTTCTCCAGTAGGGTAAGGGCTTGTCCCTTATCGATATTCGGTGATTCGATAAGCCCCAAGGGCTTAGCCTACAAAAAACCAACCCATAAAAGGTTACCCTACAAATTTTCTTAAAACGATTATTAGCCAATTAAAATGGTCAAGGCCCGCATCCGAAGAGTTTTGAGCCCTACCCTCCTATATTTAAAAGGACTTTTTCAGAGATCTGAAGTAATGATTTAGGGGAATAATTTTAGAGAAAACTCTTTAGTTAAGTCCTGATAAAAATTTTTTATTAGGCTTATTTCCCATAGGTTTCCTATGCCTAAAAGGATGATGTATTCCTTTCCTTTAAGAAAAAATTGAATTCCAAATGTCTTTGAGGTATTCTTGTTCTCCAAGGAGGCTGAATCGCTTAGATTAGGTTTGAATCAAATTTGTAGAGTGAAAAAATATTGACATGTCCCAAAGTTATTCTATAATATCCGCATTACTCATAGCATCTCATCATGCCAAATTTATTCAACTAAAAGGAAGGAGGGTAAAGCCATGACGAAGAGAAGATTTTTATTTTTATTAAGTTTTTTGATGTTTGTCTATTTGGCCCATTCAGCAGAGGTTATCCCACAGCCAGTGGAGCCCATTGTCATTGGAGCCCCTATCCCGAGAGCCTCTACGTATGGTCAGAACGGAGAGCGATCAATGATTCTGGCAATGGAAGAGATTAATGCCAAAGGAGGGATTAAAGTAGGTGCGGTAAAAAGACCCATCAAACTTGAAATCGTAGACACTCGGGATGAAGAACCAGGGGTCCCAACGAGCGAAGTCCTTTTGGCCATAGAAAAATTGATCCTGGACAAGAAGGTTAAAATCCTTGCGGGTGGCCCTTGCATGTCAGAGTGTTGTCTCGCTGCCTTAGATCTATATCCCAAGCACAAGGTTATAAGCATTGTAAACATCGGTTGCTGGACCCCTGGTTGGCATGCAAAGACTGGAAAGGATATTGCACATTATAAATATTCTTTTCGCTTAAGTGGAAACGTCGCCTACTGGATACCCAATATTGTTACCTTACTAAACAGCATCAAAGAGAAATATGGGTTCAGCAAGATGTATATAACTGTTGCCGAAGCGGCACATTGTAAGGCCGCTGGGGCTGCAGTGGAAAAAGGGGCAGTTGCGGGGGGTTGGGAGATCGTCGGGAAGGAGGTTCACCCTCTCGCTACAACAGACTTTTCGATGATGCTACGGGATGTCAAGAAATCTGGCGCACAGGTCTTGTTTATCTGGGATCACACACCTGAGGCTTTATCCATGATCAATCAATGGCAGGATATGAAGATACCCGCAGCAGCCATTGGTTTCGTTGGCCCAACAGAGGATCCAGTGATGTGGAAGCAGACCGGAGGTAAAATTGCCTACTTGGTTGAATTTGCTGGAGAAGGGGGAACGCTTCCTGGCCAAAAGATAACCCCTCTTACAGAACCTTACTTTAATGCCTTTAAGAAAAGATGGGGGGATGAACCTCGAGGGACTGGCAATGTTCCAAGCTATACAGTCCTCTACATGCTCAAAGATGCGATCGAACGAACAGGCTCCTTAGAGGTCGATGCTTTAGTTACCGCCATTGAGCAAACGGATATGATCACAGCTGGTGGAAGGTTGAGGTTTGATAAAACAAACCACCAAGCAATCTATGGGACAGATCCTAAAGAAGCCTTGATGCCTCAGTTACTACAATGGCAGGATGGAAAGAGGGTTTGCATCTGGCCACCCAAAATTGCCAGTGGTGAGTATAAACTTCCACCGTGGGTAAAACCAGCAAAATAGACCTAAAAAAGGAGAGAGATTTAAAGACAGGTAACGTGGCCAATTGTCTAAAAGACCTGATCACGAAATGATCCCTTTTACCCTCAGGAGATATCGGCACCTATGTTGGTGTTCTTAAACGATAAACTTGTATTCTCTGAGTAATTTATCTTGAGGAAGCGTCTTCCCCGAAAAATGTTTTAGGATTTCGATTAAGGTTACGTGATCTATGACATACGTTATGATATACAATGGACGATGGGCAAAGAACAATGAACAGAAAGGATAGAAAGGGGTTTCGTCGTTTAACCCCCATTGTCCCTAATGGATACGGGCCTCATTACCCTTACAACGAGACGAATTCTATTATTTTTCTATGCAATCCCATCTAAAAGGAGAAGGTGTGTTATCTAAGGAATTAATCTTTGGTCAGGTGGGTCCATATGAGAAAACGGTTTATGACGAACCGGTCTTTGCAGCCATTGATCGCATGTGCGAGAAATATTCAGAAAGACCTGCCATGATCTACCTTGGGAAGACATGGAGTTACGGCGAATTGAAGGAACTTATCGACCGGTTTGCCAAGGCCTTATATACCTTGGGGGTAAGCCATGGTGACCGAGTGATGCTCTATATCCCTAATTCCCCTCAATTTATTGCAGGTTTCTTTGGAACGATGAAGATCGGTGCTGCGCCCGTTCCGGTTTCTCCCATCTATACCCCATTCGAGATTGAATATCTAATCAATGATTCCCAGGCCATTTATATCTTATGTCAGGATACCAACTTTGGTTATGTCAAGGAGGTCCTTCCAAGAACGTGTCTTAGAGGAATTATCGTTACAAATTATGCAGATTTGCTTCCATGGTGGAAACGAGGGGTTGGATATATCTTTGATAAGATTCCACATGGTGTCGTCGAAAAAGATAAAAATGTCTATTTCTTCAAAGATCTCATTAAAAAATCCTC
Source organism: uncultured Syntrophaceae bacterium (assembly GCA_964517975.1). Classification (GTDB taxonomy): domain Bacteria; phylum Desulfobacterota; class BSN033; order BSN033; family UBA1163; genus JBBIRM01. Next base: position 7,406 of record CAZFDM010000298.1, on the reverse strand, counting down.
CCCCGATTCTCCGAAAGTGGAAATCAACCCCAGAGCAGATTTAAGCCGACTCCTTTATACCGGTGGAACCACAGGTTTCCCCAAGGGGGTGCCCACCAACCATACTGCTGTAGTTAGTTTCGTAAGTGAAATTCGGCAAATTAGCGAAGGGTTTGTGGGAGAGGGTGGCGAGGATCGATTCATTATGATCAATCCACTCTTTCATGAAATGGCACAAGGTATGACCATGGCCTGGGGGTTGACAAAAGGAAATCCTATACTGCTGATGCCCATCCCTGACGTGGATGCCATCCTGGATACCATCCAGAGATATAGGATTACACTGTTTTTGGGAGTTCCTACGCTTTATCGTATGATTCTTGAACATGATCGGGTCGATATGTATGACTGCTCCTCACTTAGACTATGCCTATGTGGGGCAGATAAACTTCCCCCTGAGGTGAATGAACGTTGGAGAAAGAAATTCGGAAAGCCGATCTTTCAGTGTTATGGAGCAACTGAGGTGGGTTTCACCACTACCTCTCCATTTGGTCAAGAACCCCATCCCGAATCGATAGGGATTCCCCTACCTTCACGAGAGGTTCTCATTGTTGACCCTGAGACATTAGAACCTGTCCCCACGAATGAGGTCGGGGAGGTTTTGGTCCGCTGTGAGTACACTTTTAAACATTACTGGAATAAACCAGAGGAGACGGCCCGATCTTTTGTCAATGTAAACGGTAGGGTTTTTTATCGAATGGGCGACTTTGCCCGTCAAGGGGCAGATGGACAGCTCTACTTTGTCGATCGAGGTGCAGACATTATTAAATATAAAGGGTACCGTGTCTCGGCCTCTGAGATTGAAGCAGTCCTGCAGGATCATCCTGCTGTAATTGCTGCCTGTGTCGTGGGGGTTCCCGATGCAAAGACCGGGGAACGAATCAAGGCTATCGTCGTTTTAAAAGAAGATGCCAGAGGCGTAAGCTCCTTAGATCTGCTCAATTGGTGCCGGGAAAGGCTTGCCCCCTATAAGGTTCCAAGGTATATTGAATTTAGGGATATGCTTCCTAAATCGAAAGTTGGAAAGCTTTTACGACGAGAAATTCGTGACGAAGAACGTAGGAAAGCCAAGAAAAATTAGAGACGTAATACCTTAATATAAACTCTTAATTCTTTTTTCTATGGCTTAAAGTCCAAAATAGGCTTCCTTCACATCCGGATTCTCTAATAGCTCAAGCCCAGTCCCTTCTGCCACCAATCCTCCGTTCTCGAGGACATAAGCATAATCGACAATGGGTAGCACGGGTCTGGCATATTGCTCAGCAACCACGATCGTAATTCCAGTCTCCTCTTTGATCGCCTTAATCGCTTTGGCAAGCCTGACCTCAATTGCTGGAGCCAATCCGAGCAGAGGTTCATCCAGAAGGAGGAGTTTGGGTTGAGCCATCAATGCCCTTCCAATGGCAAGCATCTGCTGCTCCCCTCCGCTCAGAAATCCTCCTGCTCTCCCTCTTAGTTTCTCAATCTCCGGGAAGAGATTAAAAACATACTCCAGGGTCTTTTTGGCCTGGGCTTTAGTGGCCAGATAGCCACCCATCTTCAGGTTTTCAAGGGCGCTACTTTCTTGAAAAATAAGACGCCTTTCAGGACAGAGGATAATTCCCTTTTTAGCCCTTTTACTCGGTTCAACCGTGAGGATGTCCTCCCCTTTAAATTTTATTTCTCCTGTAAGAGTAATTCTCTCGCCACCTTTCATCTCCTCCTTCTTTCTTACGTCCAGAGTGATTCCAGAAATACAATACATGAGAGAGGATTTACCCGCGCTGTTCGAACCGAAAATCCCCACGATGAACCCTTCAGGAACCGTCAGGGTTACATTATTGATGGCCAGTGCATTTTCATAAAATAGCATCAGGTCTTTAATCTCAAGGATGTTGTTCACAGTTTTATTTCCTCTCCGAGATAAGCCCGCCTCACCTTCTCGTCCTGCATCACCTGCTCAGGCTCTCCCTCAGCTAACTTTTCACCAAAACATAATACGATTACTTTATCTGCAACCGTGAAAAGCTCCCTCAGCCTGTGTTCAATCATTATTAACGTAACTCCTCTCATTCGCAATCTCTCGATCAAAGGAACCATGCTGGCGATCTCGCTCATGCTAAGTCCTGAAAAGACTTCATCACAAATAATAACCTCAGGTCGGAGAGCCAAGCAACGAGCCAGTTCAAGCCGTTTCAGATAACCCAGAGGAAGTGCGGAGGCTGATTTGTATGGTACATAGGCGTCCCTTTCAAAACCAACTTCCTCAAGGAGATCGATCGCCACCGCATCTCTATCTCCTCCGCGGCTTCCAGCAAATCGGCGAGCCCTCGGCGACCAGAGGGGGACGATCAGATTCTTAAAAGACTTTAGGCTGAGAAAGGGTCGAACAACCTGGAAGGTCCTTGCCACACCCAAATCTGCAATTTTGTAAGGGGGGAGTCCTGTGATTCGAATATCTTTAAAAAATACCTCACCGGACTCAGGTTTCACAAATCCTGTGATGGTATTGACCAGTGTTGTCTTGCCCGAACCATTGGGTCCAATGACCCCAAGCACCTCTCCTTCGGGTAGGTCAAAGCTTACATTATGAAGCGCTCTCACTCCACCAAAAGACTTACTTAGATTCTTAATTTTAATAATGGTCTTCTTTGGCTCTTCCATTTATTCTTACACCTTAACCCAATGCTCAATCTGGTGGTACTTTCGTGAAGCCCAGTTGAGTAATCCTTCTGGTTTGAATAGAATGAATGCTACGAGTACAAAACAGTAGAGGACAACTCGAAGTTGACCAAACCCCCGAAGGAGTTCAGAGAGTGGAGCAAGAATGAGGGCTCCAAGGGCAGGGCCTGCCAACGTCCCAGGCCCACCCATGATGCAAGCAGAGATTGGCATAATGGAAAAGTCAACGACAAAGAGCGATACTCCCACAAAGCCTGAAAAATGGGCTACAAAGGCTCCTGCAAAACACCCTACCATACTGGCAATATAGAGGGCATATACCTTGACCCTTGTCACGTTGATTGCGGAAGCAAAGACAGCTTGATCATTGTCCTTTACACCTGCAAAAACCACTCCGATATCTTCCCCACAAAGTCTCCTCAGACCAAATATGGAAAGAAGAAGTACGAAAATAATTAGATAGATTCCAATCCAAATATTGGGGAAACCTGCAATAGGACTTAATCCCTCTGTCCCCTCAAAAAGATTTCCCGCCAGGATGATGCTTGTGGTTAGAAATGGGAACATGAATGTGACTACAGCAAAGTAAATGCCTCGAAGGGGCAGGCAGGGAAGCCAGAGCAAGGTGCAAAGGAGGGCCCCACCCAATGTACCAATGGGTATCGTCAGGAAAATGGGCCATTTCAAATAATAATTGAGTGCCCCAGAAATGTAGCCACCCACTCCGATCATGAAAGCCCCCCCAATACAAACCAAACCCACTCTCTCGGCCAAGAAATCAAATGAGATGGCTAACAACGCATACACCCCTGCTAAGGCTAAGACCCGCTGCCAGTAAAGACCCGGAAGTACCAACGGTAAAATGAGTAAACCTATGATCAAACTGGCTCGGGGAGTAATTAGGTATAACATTTCACGCCATGACTGGATGGCATAAAGTCCTTCAGTTCGGGCCTTGATTCCCCGATCCAATCTCTCTTTGCGCCGTTCTGTTTTTCCCAAAAGTTTTTCCTTTGGTTCCCAAAAAAGTGAGGCCAATTTTAGACCCTTTCCTCCAGTTCCTTCTGTTGCCCAAAAAGACCCGAAGGTCTGAAGATCAGAATCAAAATGATCAGTCCAAAGATGAGGACATTATTCCACATCGTTCCACCCATGGCAGACATGATAGTGGTAGCAAGGCCTAAGATGAGAGCTGCCAGGATGGTCCCTACCCAGCTTCCTAATCCTCCTATAACACAAACAGCAATGGCGTGGGTTAGAACACTATATCCTGATTCACAATTGACATTCCCCAAGGGCATAATAACGATGGCCGCCAGTCCAGCCAGGGCTGACCCAATACCTAATGCAATATTGGCCATGCGGTCAGAGTTAATCCCAAGCATCAAGGCAGCCCTTTCGTTCTGCGCCATGGCTCGAAGAGAGAGTCCTATTTTATGATAATGAGTGAACAGCCACATGAAACCTAAAAGGATTAATCCAACGCCGATAATGAAAAGGCGTTGGAGGTCAATCGTCACCCAAGGTGTCTCGAAAACCCCATCGATAAACCGTGGCAGGACATAACCAGGACCAATGAAACCTTTGAAACCACCAATCCCTTGAAGGCGTAATCCCTCAAGAATAGCCAGTGCGATCGCAAAGGATACAATAATTTCTGAGATGGGCATCCCCCTGACCCGTATCATAAGAAATTGATAGATGGCCACACCAGCAAGAGAGACGATGAGGAGAGATAAGATGACGCTTAGCCAATGGGGTAGGCCGGCATTGTTAATAAAGCTCCATGTGATAAACCCTGTGACTACATATAAAGCTCCATGAGCGAAGTTGGGCAATCTGCTGATGCCGTATACAAAAGAGAAGCCAACAGCCATTAAAACAAAGGTCATACCATTGACTATTCCGTAAACCACAACATCCACGATATCGCCTCACCGATTAATAGGGTTATGGGTTGAAGTTTGGGTTAAATTCTATTATCATCTCCCCAAAGTGTCAAGCCTTTTTCATAATTTAAAAAGTTTGCAAACAACTGGTGGTTAGAGCTTCAAACCCTTCCAATGCAGGCATTTATTTGCTGAGAGTCGTTTTAAGAAAATTTGTAGGGTAACCCTTTTGGGGTTGGTTTTTTGTGGAGTAAGATTAACTTAAGTAAGGAACAAGCCCTTACCCTACAAATATTTATTATCAGGATCTACCCGATGGTTTTTTCACCCTTCCTTACCGGTTCTTATAGATGATTAAACACTTTTTCAGAAATCTCTTGCTTGACTTCACAGGGAGTATCTCTTAAGATTTCGTTGTTAAAATTTTACCGAGCAGGCGGTAAGGATTTGGAGGTCATCGATTTTCATACCCATTATGTCCGAAAGGAGTTGCTCAATCCCACCTGGCTCAATTATTTAGAGTCGGTCAATCCGGAGTTTTATTCAAAAATAGACGACTTCAGTAGTCACCCAGAACTCTTCTCTGCCTATTTAAAGTCTCAGGGTGTAAGTTATGCGGTTGTTCTGGCAGAATGTGCTCCAGCCACAAGTGGTTTTGTCCCCACTGAAGAGGTCATCGAATATTGTCGAGGACAGGAGATGCTTCTCCCCTTTGCCTCCTTAAACCCTAACCTCCATGATGACTTGGTGGATAAACTTGAAGAATATGTTAGGGAGGGAGTCAAGGGATTAAAACTTCATCCCTCTTATCAATTCTTCTATCCCAATGAAGCAAGGCTGTACCCGCTCTATTCAAAAGTCCAAGAACTTAAAATTCCGGTGATCTACCATATTGGAACCTCTATCTTTAAGGGGACAAGGTTGAAGTATTGCGATCCGATCTATCTGGATGATGTGGCAGTGGACTTCCCTAATTTAAAGATCATTATGGCCCATAGCGGAAGGGGATTCTGGTATGATAAATGTTTCTTCCTCTCTCGTCTCCATAAAAATCTCTATATGGATATCACAGGCCTTCCTCCTCAAAATCTTCTCAACTACTTCCCTGAGCTTGAAAAGAATCGTGAGAAGGTGATCTTCGGTTCTGATTGGCCTACTATTCCATCAAGCATTGGAAGGAATATCGAGATGATCAAATCTTTACCTCTCAGTGACCAAACCATTGAGGCCATCCTTTATAGAAATGCTGAAAGGATACTTTTTGGATAAAAAACAGTAGGGCTCTTTACCCTATGTAAGGCACCCTTAAGCATATGCACAACAGTCATAGCTGGTAAGGTGAGGTGGAAAAGCCTTCCGAATATCGGTAAGGGACAAGCCCTTACCTACAGTCATTCATCCAGTCATTCATCGGTATCCGCCCGCCCGATACGGGCAGGAAGGTCTTTCCTCTACCCTCCATGCTGGAGAGTGGTTTATTATTACTTTTTCAGAGGGCTCCATGAAAAAACTTGACAAAATTATCTTATAATATAAAAATCTCGCCAAATGGTTCTTAATGGGGGTGGTTCAATGAGTATCGATGTGATGCTTTCAAAAGAAGAGATTTCCTTTCGAAACGAGTTTAAGAGTTTCCTGAAGGGCCTGGATCTCTCTTTCATTCTCAGGATGGATAGGGAAGACGAGAAAGAATTCCCGAAAGATTTTGTCAAGGCCCTTGGTCGGAACAATTACTTAGGCATTCCCCTTCCTAAGGAGGTGGGAGGAAGGGGACTGAATACAGTCTGTGCCATCCTTGCGGAGGAAGAATTAGGTGCGCTTGCATTTCCCTTGGGTTGCGCCATGGGAATGTCTACTTATCTCTGTCGAGCAATTTATAAATATGGTTCCCAGGATCTCTGGAACCGTTACATCATCCCTACCATGAGGGCAGATTTAATTTGTGCGGAAGGAATTACCGAACCCCTGAAGGGCTCTGACATTGCCCGCCTGCAGACCATAGCAAGAAAAGAGAAAAATCATTATATCATTACAGGGGAAAAGCGTTTCCAGAAGGGAGGAATCGGTGCAGACTGGTTTCTCACCTTTGCACGGACCAATCCTAATGTTGAATCTCATAAAGGAATTTCTGCATTTATTGTGGAGAGAAGATTTGGGGTTCAAGTAGTGGAACAGTTTAATCTTTTAGGATGGAAGGGAATGGGTGCTTCTCATCTTCTTTTTAAGGATGTCCAAGTCCCACAAGAAAATCTTGTAGGAAGGGAAGGACAGGGTTTTGAAATCCTTATGTATCTTCTTCAGACAGAACGTCTGATGGAGGCTGCAACAGCCCTTGGATCTGCAAGAGAATGTTTAAAGATTGCGGTCCGTTACTCAGATGCAAGAGAACAGTTTGAACAGAAAATCAGGGAATTTCAAGGCATAAACTTTAGGATTGCCGATATGGCTGTTAACTTAGATGCAGGCAGGCTTCTCTGTCTTAGAGCAGCAAAGGTGATCGATGAAGAGGAAAGAAGACCAAACAAAGAAGTGGCCATGGCAAAATTCTTCTCTACGGAGGCAGCCTGGAATATTATCGATCAGTCCCTTCAAATCCTTGGAGGGATTGGCTATACAGATTATTATCCAATTGAAAGATTTCTAAGGGATGTTCGAGTTGCTAAAATTTATACAGGTACAAATGAAATCATGAGGGAACTGACACAGAGGGGAATCTATGATGAACTCTTAAGGGAGAAACCATCCCCAGTCTGGAAACTATGGAAAGGATCCAAGAATTTGATGTAGAGGCTTAGGGACGATGTACGTTCATCGTCC
>CAZFDM010000297.1:0-2629 GCA_964517975.1 uncultured Syntrophaceae bacterium | reverse complement strand
TTAGAGGTGGCCAAAGGAGTGATGAGTTTTATTCAATCTCAAGCCCGGGAGAGATCCATGGAATTGGCTGAATCGAGAGGGGTCTTTCCCAACTACAAAGTATCTGTTTATGACCACCCAGGAGGGATGAGATTGAGAAATGCCACCCTCACCTCCATTGCCCCAACAGGAACCCTCAGTTTGCTTGCCAACTGTTCCAGTGGCATTGAGCCCCTTTTTGCCATTCACTATACTCGAAGAGCACTGGAGGAGATGGAGATTCAGATCACGGATCCCCTTTTTTTGGAATATGGAGAAGAGATGAAATTTCTATCCTCTGAGCTCCTTCAAACCCTTGCTGAAGGGACAACCCTTCAGGAATTAAACCAGGTCCCTCAAGAGATCAAGGAGCTTTTTGTGACTGCCTTTGAGATCCCACCGGAGTGGCATATTAAAATGCAAGCCGCATTTCAGGAATATACGGACAACGCAGTTTCTAAGACGATTAATTTTCCAAGAAATGCCACCCCGGAAGATATCCGAAAAGCCTTCCTTCTAGCCTATCAGGAACGTTGTAAAGGCATCACGGTCTATCGGAGCGGGAGTAAAAGGGGTCAGGTGTTGGCCTGCGGAACGAGACAGGTCTGTTGAAAAAACCCGTCCATTAGACCCGGAAGGATGACCCTTTTCCATTTCAGTTTCAGTAAATTTAGACATTGCTTTAAAACCAACCCGATGTCATTAAAAAAGGACTTGAAAAAAAGAATGGGCTTTCCTATGATAAAATTAAAGAGACCTCTAAAAAGTTCTTTTGATATGGAAGGGTAAGATGCGGCCATTGATCATTTTAATGCCCTAATCATCGTTTTAAGAAAATGTGTAGGGTAAGCCTTTATGAGTTGGTTTTTTGTAGGGTAAGCCCTTGTGGCTTACCGCTTATCAATAAAGGACAAGTCATTACCCTACGGGTTAATTTAGGTAAGGGATAAACCCTTACCCTATAACCATTTATTGATATCTGCACATTTGTAACAGACAATAAGGCCAATGAAGCCTACCCTCCCATACTTGAAAATGGTTTATGACATACTTTTTCAGAGATCTCATTAAAACATTTTTGAAGGAGGAAGAAAGATGAGGGAAAAGAATTTGAGGCTAAACCTTTTAATTTTGGGGTGCCTTTTAATTGGGTTGGGACTCTATAGTTGTGCTGATCTATTTTCCCAACAAACCATCCGGGAGCGAGGTGCAGAGAGGGAGCAGCCTGTCTTAACCTCTTATCGATTTGAAGACATTCCACTGCCCTCTGGGATGACACTCAATCGTAAGGAATCCTTTGTTTATGAGGCAAAGATGACCAAGGCAGGACTCCTTGTCTATGAGGGAAAAGGGGATATGGAAAAGTTGGCCAACTTCTTTAAAAACCAGATGCCAAATTATCAATGGCGGTTGGTCAGCAATTTTGAACTCCACAACGTGATGCTTATCTTTACAAAAGAGGGCTGGGCAAGTGTCATCTATATTTTGCCTCAGGCTGAAGAAATGAAACGAATTGAGATAAGAGTAGGCCCCATTGAGCTTAAAACGCTTACCTCCCCTCCTCCACAGAAGAGGTGAGGGAGAGATGCCTCGGATCACGATGACGAAGGGCCATTGGTTTGAATCTCCAGCCAAGATCAACTTGAGGCTTGAGATTATCGGTAAAAGAGAAGATGGATATCATGAATTAAGGACGATCTTTCAAAAGATCAGTCTTTACGATAGACTCCTGTTCACCCTAAGAAAGGAGAAAGGGATTTCCATCACCACCGATCAACCAGGACTCCCTGTTGGAAAGAGGAATTTGGTTTACCGAGCTGCTCAATTGATGATCGAAAGATCAGGCTTTCAAGGTGGAATCCATATTCAGATTGACAAAAAGATCCCCCTGGGGGCAGGACTGGGAGGGGGGAGCAGTAATGCTGCCACTACGTTTAAAGCCCTCAACCAACTTTTTGAAGCGAAACTCAATGAGAAAGAACTGATGATTTTGGGAAAAGAGGTTGGGGCAGATGTCCCCTTCTTTTTTCTAAAAGGGGCAGCCATTGGTTATGGCATCGGTGAAAAGTTAAAAGAGATTAGACTTCCAGACCTCTGGTATATCCTCATCTATCCAAACTTTGAAGTTTCCACAGCCTGGGCCTACCGGAATTACATATTGACAAAAAGGAGATTTCAGATTAATCTTCATCAGTTGCCAAAAACTCCTGAAGAAGTTTCAAAAATTCTCTGGAATGATTTAGAGGAGGTCGTTTCAAAGAAATTTCCACAAGTCCTTAGGATGAAAGAAATGCTCTATTCGGTGGGTGCTGAAGGGGCCTTAATGACAGGAAGTGGACCAACGGTCTTTGGAATATTTTCAAAAGAAAAGACTGCGAAGGAGGCTTTTAGAAAAGTAGAACAAATGGCCAAAGGGGAAGGCTGGTCAGTTCTACAGGCACATAATATCCCTGTTTAGATTTTTACACAATGAAGTCTGAGAATTTATCTCTAACACTTGAGAACAAATGGTGTCATGCTGAACTTGGTTCAGCATCTGGTTTGTCCAAAAGGTGAGATCCTGAAACGAGTTCAGGATGACAAGTCTGTTAAATTTCAAATATTTTTGGCT
>CAZFDM010000296.1:0-28823 GCA_964517975.1 uncultured Syntrophaceae bacterium | reverse complement strand
GGTTTAACCTCTGGCTCTATCTAAGAAAGGAAAAATAAGATTTACCTTAAACCATCTTCTTTTTTTGCTTCTTCCTTCTTTAAGCCACCAATTCTTGCGTGAGGTCTACCAGAATCGGTAACCACAATGGCCACCACGATCTCGTCGGATCTGGGTGCATCTGTTACCCTTATACACATCGCATCGAAATGGGAACGAACAAAAGCCGCATCTTTATAATGGATGGGAACATCGATCTCTGTCCCGGGTCCACCCATCTTCTTGGCCGAAGGGATAATCGCCTTTCCTCCTCCTACTGCTTCTCTCAAAGGCCCTCCCAATTTGGGATGTAAGATGGCCGCGGCATGCTCCAGTTCTCCATCCACCCCAACAATGGCTGCTTTGCCGTAACTCTCCGCATTCTTAGGGGGAATCTTTAGTGCCTCCACAGCTCTCTTTCCCAGGATCCCCCCTAACTCCTCGCCAATATCGATCAATGGACTTAGGTCTTCTACATACTTGCCCGCAAAGGGATTTTTGATCACAGCAATGGCTGCTGCTTTTCGAGTGGGTGGATCAACCTTCCTTCCTCCTTCCATCACAGTCTCTTCCACAATGGTCACATATTTTCTAACCTCCATAGCTTACCTCCCTGTAATTTATAATCTCTTAAGTATAGGGACCAAAGACTCCGTCCATACCGCTCTTCCTTGAAAAGCAATGAATGCCCCTTTGATTAACCCCTTCTGAAGAATCGAATAAGCCTTTGAGAGGCCATTTCCTAAAGCCTTTCCTACCTTCTCCTGTGAAAGATTTCCTACCTTCAGGGTCACCCACTGCCCTGCAATATCGGTATCCGGATAGACCTTTTCTGCAAGAATTCTAACAATAGTTGGATCATCCACGTTAGTGGAGTTTCCAATAAGGGTCGCTGCCGCATCTGCGAAAGAGGCATTCTCTGCAACCGCAGTGGCTGCTTGAGCAATCCCTTTGGTAAAACTCCTCCCTCCCAACCCGCTCGTAGCCACCCCGCCGATACCCATCGTGGAGTCTATGGAAAGTAAATAGGTGGATCGTTGCGACTCGATTTCTGCCTTTATCCCTACCTTGGTGACCTCTTCCTCCTTTAATCGAATGGCAATGTCTCCCCCATTATCGACGAGGATCTTGGTCCCCCCTTTATCAAAAATATAATCTGCCACTACGTCAGAAACCGTTCCAGCCACAGCAGCCATAGGGGTTAAGTCTGCCTCTTCCATCTTTTGAGTGGCTTCGATCATTCTTCGAACGACCTCAGGAAAATTTTCATCCACTTCCAACTCTAACGACCTCTTTTTGAGGATAGGGAGGAAGTTGGCTAAATCTTCAAGGATCTTCATGGCCAATTGGGCCCCTTCCTTGGCCAAATGCACAAGGGATTTCCCTTTTTCTGAAACTCTAATAATGATCCGCATCGGCCCATAATCCAGGAGGACTCCTCTATCTGGCAAGATGTGTATCATCGCCTCAAACCTTTACTTCTTCCTTTTTATTTCTTCTAATACCTCTTCGAGTTTTCTAATCTTTTCCTGATGCCCTCCCATTTCAAGATATTCATCCCGTCTCATCGTATATTCAAGGGGAACAACAGTGGCAGGAGTAGGGACATAGGTAAAAGCCTTTACCATGACCCTCTCCACATCGACCAAAAATGTAATCCCACCTCCTGGAAGGATATAGGCGGGCGCTCCCCCCACGGTCAGCTTGGCTCGATTCTGATGAATTGCCTGATTCAATTTCAAAGGAATCTTTGTCACCCCTGCCCGTGCACTTCCTCCTGCTCCCCCAATAAACACGGCAGAGACCCTCGAAGGCTCACAGGTGGAGGAGATTATCTCTACGGCCTTTTTCGCCTCTGGAGTTAAATCGATTGGCTCAAACTCGCCATTCCTTCCAAGTCGAAACATGGCAGCCCTTTCTCCTGTCGTCTCAGTAATCAGCACGGTCATCCCTGGTTTAGTGACTTTTGGGTCAAACCCTTCAATAATGTCTAATGGATTTTCAATGGGCGTACCTCCCCACCCCTTTCCATGTTCTCCAAAGTAACGGCCTGGCGTAGATTGCCTTGCCCTTAATTTAATGCCACTATAGCGTGCTCCTAACTCTTTCCCTGCCGCATGCTCTGTGAAAAGGCCAATAAGATGTGAATCGAGAACAATCACTTCATCGGCAGCCTCTAAAAAGAACCTTCCAAAGAGGCCCATAGATGCGCTCCCACAGCCTACCCTCATCTTCGTCCCTAATTTTCCATTGATCACTGGAGGTTTACCTACCTGAAGGACTATCTCCGCTCCTTCTTTTACTTTGAGTTTTACCTCCTTACGGTTTGCGATCTCTGAAATGGTTTTTGCCACGATCAGTCCATCCCGACCAGTAAGAAGATTGACCCCTCCCAGGGAGAGAATTTTTGATCCATACTCCTCTGTACACACGTGGCCCACCCTTCTCTTCCCGATTAGGACAGGAGCTCCTTCTTCACCAATGGGGATATCTGTATCGACCTTTACTTTTACACCGCTATAACTCAGTGGAGCCTCTGTAACCACAGTCACGACATCCACCCCATCGATATTGGATTGAACAATGTAGGGAGCAGGTTTGGTATCGGGATAGGTGGTGCCTGCACCAATTCCTGTAATGAAGGGCTTTCGAATCACCTCCTCATGATCTTCTCCTACAATTTCAGCCACATCCTCATAACGTTGGAGAGGAATGTTTCGCACCAGTTCGCCATTCCGATTAATAAATCGTTGGCAGGCTCCTGTATATCCTTCTAAAATGAGGCAGTTGATGGGGCAGGAGAAACATTTTTGTCTTTTCTCTTCTTTGGGTGGTTTTAGAAGAATAGCCCCTTTTGGACAGACCTTTTCACAGGCCCGACACTCTACACAGAACTCTAAGATTGAGGCCTTCTTCTTTTTATCTTTTTTAACCCATTGGATGGCTTGAATCGGACAGGCCTCTACGCACAAACCACAACCCACACAGGTTTCCCAATCCACAATCATATTAAGACCCTGCTCCCTTCACTCCTCACCCTTAATACCTTAGTGTTTTTTAATGATTATTTTTCGATTCGGGGGTGGAGTGTTACGGCTTACGCCAATCTTCACCTCACCATCAATCAAGACTGCAGCAATTCCAGGTATATCCCCCGCTTCAATGGCAGAAAGGGCATCTTTCCCTACAGATCCCATCGGAGCATCCATGATGACCAGATCAGCTTCTCTGCCTGGTTCAATCATTCCTCGATTTAGTCGATAAACCTTTGCGGTATTCCCTGTAGCCATGGCGATGGCTTGCTCAGCTTTTATCCCGCAAAGGGAAGAAATAAAGTTAATGACCCTAAGGATCCCTAAGGGGATGACCCCTGTCCCAGAAGGAGCATCATTTCCAATAATCACACGGGAAAGACCATCCACTTCTTTAACGATCCTCATGACCTCTACAATCATTTTTGGATTCCCACAGTGGACCATCTCAAGTGAGAGGGAAGTATTTCGAACTAACTTCTCCGCTTCTTGAAGAGGAATAGCAGTGGGACCTCCATTGATATGAGAGATGATATCTGGATTTGTGGCAATCACATCCTCAGCAGGCACGGTACTACTTCCGGGAATTGATGTCCCACCCGTATGCATCATGACGATCATCCCATATTTCTTTGCCCATTTAACCATGGAGGCTGCCTCTTTCGGAGTTTTGACTCCTCCAAGCCCAATCTCTCCCACCACTCGAACCCCTTCTTTTGAGAGTTCTTCAAAATCTCTTTCTTGAAGCCCGGGCTCAAGGATCAAGGCTCCCCCAATCACTTTAACCCCTGCAGGCCTTGCATTGGCAAAGGATTTGGCAGCAAGGATCGCTAAAGCCTTTGTTCCAGCCACATCCTTGGGTCTTCCTGGGAGGTGAACTTCCCCTGCAGAAATGAGGGTTGTCACCCCTCCATGAAGAGAGGATTCAATAAAGTCAAGCATCTTCTGCCTCGGTGTAAAATCCCCAAAAACGGGATGGCAGTGAGAATCGATGAGGCCAGGAGTCACAGTCATCCCCTGGATGTCCAAGACTTGTTCCACCCCGTTCATATCCATATCCTTTTCTTCTCCGATGGCTCGAATCAAACCTCCTTCAATCAGAAGGGCATTGGCTTTCAAAATAGGATTTGAAATATCTCCAGAGACCAGAGTTCCGATATTTTTAATCAATAGGGTTGCCATTTTAATCCTCCTTTTTAGCTTTTTGAACTGCCTCCAAGACCCTCTCCAAGTTTGCTGGAAGATGATAAATCCTCTCTCCAATCGCATCAGCAATGGCATTTAAAATGGCTGGGGCTGATGGAATGAGGGCAGGTTCTCCCACCCCTTTTGCGCCAAAAGGACCACTGGGTTCTTTATCCTCCACAAGAATAGGAATCACTTCTGGAACATCCTTTGAGGTAGGAATGAGATAATTAACAAAAGAGACCGTTTGGCCCGGAATATACTCTTCCATTAGAGCAAATCCAAGTCCCATGGCTACACCCCCAATGATCTGCCCCATCACATTTCCGGGATGAATGGCCCTGCCCACATCATGACAGGCAATGACTCGAAGGATTTTTATCCGCCCTGTCTCTACATCCACTTCAACTTCAGCGAGATGAGTGGCAAATGCATAGGTGGCATAGGGTATCCCCTGTCCAGTCTCTGGATCGAGTCTGGTTGTCTCTGGATTGAACGCCCCTTCCCCTCTGAAGGTCTTCCCCGATCTTATCGCCACTTCCTTGATAGGTAAAGAGATACAGAGTCTTTGTCGATGTTTCACTTCCCCCTCTTCAATAAAAAGGTCTCCTTCATTTTCATTGAGAAGGTAGCTTGCCTCTTTGATCACTGCTTCTTTCAGATTCTTGATTGCCCTAAGGATGGCATTTCCTGTAATATAGGTTTGCCGACTTGCTGAAGTCGCTCCAGCATCCGGAGTGACAGAGGTATCAGCCCTGATTAATTGGATCTCACTAAGTGCAGTACCCAAGGATTCGGAAGCCATCTGTAAAAGGACAGTATCAGAGCCCTGTCCTATATCTGCTACTCCGATAAAAAGTTTAACCTCCCCTTTTGGGTTCAATTCTATCCACGCAGTAGAAGGGTTTGCCATCCCTGTATTTCCAATTCCATACCACATAGAAGCAATCCCCTTCCCTCTTCTCAAATAGGGTCTTTTTGGATCTTCTTTTGAAAAAGAAATCTTATTTCTCCACTCCTCGATCCTCTCCAGGGTTTCTCCAATGCCCACGCTTGCCATCAAGGTTTGGCCTGTAGCGGTTTCAACACCCACTCGGAGGGCATTCTTCTTCCGAATCTCAATGGGATCCATCTTCAAGGCTTGGGCAAGAAGGTCCATCTGGGATTCATGGGCAAAAGCGATCTGGGGCACTCCGAATCCTCTCATCGCACCCGACCATGGGTTATTGGTATAGGCCATTCGGCTTCTAACCTTCACATGAGGAACCTGGTAAGGACCTGTCGCATGAACCGCAGCCCGAATAGCCACCGTCTTTCCATAGGAGGCATAGGCCCCTGTATCTCCTAAGATATCCACTTCGACGGCAGTAAGAGTTCCATCCTCTCTTGCCCCACTTCGATAATCAATCTTTAGGGGATGGCGTTTTGAAATCACCTGAAACACTTCTTCTCGAGTATATACGATCTTAACAGGTTTTTTTAGATGGAAGGCTGCCAGAGCAAGGAAACACTGAATGGTAATATCGAGCCTTCCTCCAAATGCCCCACCTGTAGAGGCCTGAATAATCCTTATCTTCTCCAAGGGTAAACCCAAAAAGGAGGCAATCTCCCTCTGATCGTAATGAACATTCTGGGTGGGACAGATAATTGTCAACCTTCCAATTTCATCCCAAAAGGCAATCCCGCCGTCTGGTTCCAAATAAGCATGGTCAACCCAAGTGGTCGTATAAGTTTTCTCAACAATCACTTCTGCTTCTTTAAATCCTCTCTGGGTATCCCCTTTGATGACATTAAATTCAATAAGCAAATTTCCTTTTTCATGGATAGAGGGAGCTAAGGGTAAAAGGGCCTCTTCTGGAGAGAAGATGGGTGGGAGCTCTTCAAATATCACTTTTACTTTTTGAGAGGCCTCTTCAGCGGCTTCGTTACTCCTTGCCGCAATCAGGGCGATGGGATCCCCCACATACCTTACGTGATCTAAAGTGAGTACGGGTTGGTCCTTCTCGATGATTCCAATCCGATTCCTTCCAGGGATATCCTTTGCTGTAAAGATTCTTTCAACCCCCTTAACCCTGAGTGCTTCCTCCAATTCGACTCTTACTATCTTAGCATGAGGTTTATCACTTCGAACGACTTTGAGATGAAGGAGATTGGGAATAGAGTAATCCCCTCCATATCTCGAGGCCCCTAATACTTTCTCAAAAGCATCTAATTTTATGACATTGACTCCAATTTTCATTAGATATTCTCAAAGGCCTGTTGAATCGCTCTCATCGCCAGGGCCTCTACGACAGGCGATTTGTAAGAAGTGGAAGGACGAACCCCACTTCGTGAAACCATCGTTAACGATATCTTTTTGGAAGCCATTCTTAATCGTTCCAGATCAAAGGGCTGATTCTCTAATAGAGACTCCGCTTCCTTCATTCTTTGAGGAGTGGGAGTAACCGCCCCTACTGAAATCCTAACCTCTTTCATTCGATTTCCCTCTCGTTGAAGTAAGACAGCGATACTCATTCTGGCTATAGCCATCCCGTCTCGCCTGGCCAATCGGATAAAAGACTCTTTCATAGGAAATGAAAGTTTTTTAAATGAGAGGGAAACTAAAATCTCATGGGGAAGGAGTGCGCTCTGATAAGGACCTTTAAAAAGAGAATCCATGGAAACCTCTTTTTCTCCTTCTTTGGATACGATTTTCCCCATAGCCTCCAATACCATTAGAGGGGGAATGGTATCTGCTGCAGGAGAGGCATTCACAATATTTCCTCCAATCGTCCCAGTATTTCTGATTTGAGGAGAGCCAATTTGGGAGACTGCCTCTGAGAGGATTCTCCCATAGGTTTTAATGATAGGTGAAGAAGAAATTTCAGAATGAGTGACTGCCCCTCCAATAGAAATGATCCCATCCCTCTCCTCAATTTTTCTAAGCTCCGAAAGATGGGTAATATCGATAAGGACTTCAGGGCTAAGGAGTCCATTTCGAAGAGCGATGATCAGATCCGTTCCTCCTGCAATCACCTTTGCCTTCTCTCTGTAATCCCATAATAGATCGCAGGCCTCTTGAAGGCTTTTCGGAATTTTATACTGAAAAGGAGGAATCATCTATTTTCCAACTGCTTCAATCGCTTCGATGATCTGTTGATATCCGGTACATCGACAAAGATTTCCTGAAATAGCCTCTTTGATCTCTTCTCGAGTAGGCCTCGAGTTTTTCTCCAATAAGGCTTTCGCAGACATTAACATTCCTGGGGTACAGAACCCACATTGTACAGCCCCCTGTTCAATAAATGACCTCTGTAAGGGATGAAGAGATTCCTTGCTCCCGATTCCTTCCACTGTCTCAACCCGCCTTCCTTCAACTTTGGGAACTAAAATAAGACAGGCGTTGACGGGTAACCCATCCAGTAAGACCGTGCAGGCTCCACATTCGCCAATCCCGCAGCCCTCTTTTGTACCTGTGAGTCCAAGTTTCTCTCGAAGAAGTCTAAGAAGGGTCCAGTGAGGAGGAACCTCTACTTCAATCTCTTTCCCATTAAGAACGAACCGAACCATCTAAACCCACCTTGCCACAACGGTCTTTTCATCCATAAACATTCTCATGGAGGCCATTCGAGACTTGGCTGTCCCCACAAAAGATTCTCTCCTTGATCCAAGGGGAAAGAAGGCATAGGGTTGGGCCACACCCACATTTACCCCTACGTTACCCACATTGACTTCTCGAATAAATTTTCTTGCATTCCTTCCATCCTGGGTCATGATACAGGCCGTATGGCCTAAATTCGTTTTGGTATTAATCCACTTAATGGCCTGATCAAGGCTTTCCCCTTTAATTAAAGCAGCCACTGGGCCAAAGGCCTCCTCTTTTGCCATAGACATATCTACATGAACCTCTTCAAGAATGGTAGGCCCTATAAAATAACCCTTCGGATAATCTTTCACTTTTACCCCTCTTCCATCAAGGACAATCTTTGCCCCTTCCGAAAGCGATTTCTCGATCCAATCAAGCACCTTCTCTTTTCCTGCTTGAGTAGTCATAGGCCCCAATTCTGTCTCCGTATCCAGTCCGTAACCCAATTTCATCCTCGCCGCTGCTTCCTTAAAGCGTCTTTTAACCTCCTCATAGATAGGACCAACAATTACCACATTATCCACTCCCAGGCACCGTTGTCCTGACATCCCAAAGCATCCTCGAAGGAGCCATTGAATCCCTTGATCAAGATCCGCATCCGGCATGATGACTACATGGTTCTTACCATTCCCATTGATGGAAGAAGTCTTTTTGAACCTTCCGCAAATCTCAAAAAGTTCATGGCCAGCTCGATTCGACCCAATAAAGCCTACTCCCTTGACCTCAGGTTGTGAGAGAATCTCTTTATTAATTGTTCTCCCTCCATGAATAAGGTTAAGGACTCCCGGAGGGAAACCTGCCTCCTGGGCAACCTTAGTTATCGCTTCAGAGGCCACTGGACATTGCCTGCTCGGGCTTACGACCATGGTGCACCCTGCAGCCAGTCCGTAGGGAACAAAGGAAGACCAGGCATGCATGGGAATATTCCCTGGAGTGATAATGAGAAAAACGCCTAAGGGTTCCCACACCAGATACTGATCGATTCCATCTGCCACTTGATCCATGTGTTCGTTTCTCTGAGCCAATCCATAGAGAGCAGAACAGGCAGATTCAATATTTTCAATCACCCTTCGGACAGAGCCCCTAGCCTCGTCAATCGTTCTTCCATGGTCCTGAACAAGAATGCGGGAGAGCTCCTCAAAATGCTCCTCAAACTTTGCCCTCATATCAAAGAGGAGGCGGGCTCGATCCCTAAGGGGAACCTCCCTCCATTCCTGGAAGGCCTTGTGGGCAGCTTCTACAGCCGCTATTGCCTCTTCCTTTGTCGCCTCTGGTAATTCAGAAATCACTTCATCAGTAGCAGGATTTGTATTGACACGGATGAGGGTTGACTTCGATTCTATCCATTCTCCTTTAATCAAAAATCTTTGCTTACCATAATGTTTTTTTATTTCGGGCAGTAGGGCCATCTCTCCTCCTTCTCTTTGATTCACCTTCCCATCATGCTGGGCAAAAAAAGGGCTATTTTGGGAAAAATCGTTATCAGGACGACTACTGCAATCATTGAAAAAAGAAAAGGCATCGCTCCCCTAAAGATGGTCTCCATGGGAACATCCTTTACGACTCCCGCAAGGGTATAGACATTTAGCCCTACAGGAGGGGTAATCAATCCCGCCTCCATCATGATCACACAGATCACTCCGAACCAAATGGGGTCAAATCCAAGGGTCTTAATCACTGGGAAAATGACAGGCATGGTGAGAACCATCATGGAAATGGCGTCTAAGAAGCAACCCATGAAGATGTAGATCAGGACAATGATGGAAAGGATGAAATATCGAGAGACCTCGAGACTCGCCATCCAGTTTGAGACAGCCATTGGAATGGTTGAGAGGGCAAGGAAATAACTAAAAACATTGGCTCCGGCTACCAAAAAGAGGACAAGGACAGAAATTCTTGTGGCCTCCAATAAAGAGGTAGTAAGAGTTTTTAGAGTCAATTTTCCCTTTAAAAGAACGATTACAAAAAGGGCAGTTGCTCCGATTGCTCCTGCTTCTGTAGGATTGATAAAGCCAAGATATATTCCTCCCATGACAATGAGAAAAACCAGAAGGGTCTCCCATATTCCGGAAAGGGCGAGAATCTTTTCCTTCAAACTGATCTCCTCTGGAGTGGCGGGGGCTAAATGAGGGTTGAGTTTGACTTGGAACACAACGATGAGAATAAAAGCCAAAGAAAGAAGAATTCCTGGAAAGATACCTGAGATTAAAAGCTTTCCGATGGATTGTTCGGTCAGCATCCCATAGACTACAAACCCTAAAGAGGGGGGAATGAGAAAGCTAAGGGTTCCTCCTGCAGCAACCACTCCGACTGCCAATTTGGGAGCATAGCGAAATCGTCTCATCTCTGGAATGGCGATAGTTCCCATGGCTGCAGAGGCGGCTACAGAAGAACCACTCAGTGCTGCGAAGAAGGCGCATGCCGCAATGGTTGCAATCCCTAATCCTCCAGGCCATTTCCTGAACCACTTATCGAAGGATTCATAGAGTTCACGGGTAATCCCAGCACTTCCTGCAAATCCCCCCATCAGGATAAAGAGAGGGATAATCGTATAGGGGTAATGGGATGCGGTTTCATAAAGGGTCTTAGCTACAACAGGCAGGGCGGCATTCAGAGATGTCAAATAACCGATTCCTAAAAACCCCACAAACATCATGACAAAGGCAATGGGCATTCCAAGAAAGAGTAAGAAGACCAGCACTCCACTGCCAATGATCCCAATCGTAATAGGATTCACTCTTCGCCTCTTTTTAACTTTATTATAAAACCGATAAGATCCATCATCAGTTCAAGCGCAAGCAGAAAACCCCCAATGGCTACAAGGATTCGAAAAGGAGATTGAGGGATTCTCAACATGTCTGACACTGTTCGTTCTCTAATTCCTTCAACCCATCCCTGCCAGACGAGAATGGTGATAATAAAGAGACTGAGGAGGGTCGTAATAATCCTGCAAAGGGTTCGAATTCGGGGAGATAACCGACTAATAAGGAAATCCACGCCTACATGCCCTTTCACCTGCTGGGTATAAGCAGCCCCTAAGAGAATGAAAACCGCTAAAATATATTCTGATAATTCAAAGGTTCCAGGGATGGTTTTGGAAATAAATTTTCTTCCCAAAACATCCCCTGTAGTAAGTAACATTAATGGAATGAGAAGAAACATCCCGGCCATACACACATACAAATTAACTCGTTGGATCAGTTTCCTCATCTTTACAGCCAATTCACTTTAAGGTGAGTAAAATTTCACAATCAAACCCAAATTGGAGGGGCGATACGTATCGCCCCTCCTTCCCGAATAAATTTTCTTACACCCATTCCTTTGGGAAAGCAACCACCTTAATACCCCTCTTCTCGCATTCTTGGTTGAACATCTTAACGGTCTCTTTTGCAGGAAGCCCTTTACTTTCCAAACTGGCTACCCATTTCCTTGTTTCCTCTCTAAATCCCTCATACCATCGCTCTGCCTCTTCAGAGGGGAGATTGTAAAGGGTAACGCCTTTATCAGCAATCTCCTTCATCATTACTTTATAAACGTCTCTGGTCAGACCTCCTGTGGTTCTAAAAGGATTTCTGCTTACCTCCTCAATAATCTTTTTCTGCTCCTCTGGAACCTTCTTCCAGCTTTCAAGATTCATCACCACTCCTTCAGTGACGCATCCAAACGTGGCAATGACACCATGTTTCACCACTTCTTGAAGTTTAAAAGCAAGTAAGATTGGAGGACATGTTACAAGGCCATCTATGGTCCCTGTTTCCATAGCTAAATAGACATCTCCCAGAGGCATTAAAATAGGCTCTGCGCCTAATGATTTGATATAATTGGTCTGATGTCCTCCAGGTGTTCTAATCTTCAATCCTTTTGTGTCTTTCAAAGAACGAATCGGTTTTTTTGTCCATAGAAAGGATTGAATACAGCCGTTTAATTCAATCACCTTGACATCCTTAAACTCTCGATGGAGGATCCGCTCATACATTGCGTTTCCAATATCCACTCCAAGGTCCTTCCCATCCACCCAAACAGCCAGCGAAAGAACATCTGAGAGAGGGAAACGACCTGGTGTCCATGTGGCGGTAAAATAGCCCATATCCGAAAGGCCTTTGGCCACAATATCGAAGTGTTCAGGCCCTTTTCCTAAGGCTGCACCTGCATACATCGTGTATGAAATTTTTCCACCACTTTTCTTTTTCATCTCCTCAAGCATGGGCTCCCAAACCGTCTTTACCTCCCTGCTTAAGGGAGGATGCCAGGTACTGAACCGAATGTTGGTGGCTTGTGCAAAAGATAATTCGTAGATGCCAGCCCCCATTCCCAAAGCCATACCTCCAATAATCGAACCCTTTAAAAAACTCCTTCTTGTCAATCCCTCACACATTTTTTACTCCTCCTTTCTTTGCCTCCCCACTGGAGAGAAAATAGAATGTTGAATAAGAATGAACCAACTTTTTAAAAATACTCAATTTTAAAAAAATTTTCAACAGATATTTCTTAAATGTTGGATAGGTTGCCTCTGTGTTACTTTTTTACCCACAAATAATCCAGTTTAACATTAGAAAGGGCCCGGAAGATGTTTCCTTTAATCTTGGGATTTGATTTTTCGAGAATCTTCAATAGATCCTTGACCTCTCTCCTTTTTGTTTTGCCCGAGGCAGGGCAACCACTTGGACCAAAGGGAAGGTTTCGCTCCTTTGCAAACCTCTCAATATTCTTCTCTTCGACTAATGCTAAGGGACGGATGAGAGTCATTTTCCCTTTGAATAAGGGTTGGAAGGGAAGCATGGTGCTCATTTCAGCACTATAAAAAATATTGAGCAGGAGGGTTTCAATGATATCATCCTTATGATGGCCAAGGGCGATCTTATTACATCTAAGGAGATGGGCAAGTTGAAATAGGGTTTTCCTTCTTTCCCAGGAACAGAGAAAGCAAGGGTTCTCCCGATTCTCAGGGCTATTGGCCTTTAGGCCAATCTCTGTATATTCGATATGGTAACGGAAACCCCCCTCTTCAAAAAAATCCTTCAAGATCTTTGACCGATTTGAAACAAAACCGAGGTCGATATGAACGGGTATTAATTCATAATGAATGGGCACTCTTCTTCTACGCTCATGAAGAAGGCAAAGAAGGGTGAGGCTATCCTTTCCTCCCGAGACTCCCACCAAAATTCTATCCCCATCCTGGATCAACCCATAGCGATGGATCGCCTTTCCCACTAAACTCCGAATCTCTTTTTCCCAGTAGGCCATTTACCAACGATGGACAATGAACCATGAACAATAGAATCTAACCCATAAAATCTGAGAATTTCCTCCCAACATTTTCCCCTCAACCTCCCCTCTCCCCAGGATGGGGTGAGCCGCCAAAGGCGAGCTTCGACAATGGCGGAGGGGCACAAATTTCAAATATTTTTGAGTAGATTTTATAAAATATCTTATTTAATTTCCCCTCTGCGCTTTGCTCTTTGCTCTATACTGTTAAGTGGACATATATCACACTTTGGAATTTTTTTACACACCGTTTTTCCAAGATGGACAAGGAGCGCATGGTATTCGTTGAATAGCCTTTCCTCATGAGGAAGGTAATCCATAAAGAGATGTTGAATCTCCTCATAGGAGGCCCCTTCAGGAATGATTTTATGTCTTGATAGAACTCGTCTCGTATAGGCGTCCACAACAAAAATGGGTTTTTTAAATCCATAAAGAAGGATACTATCCGCTGTTTCAGGACCTACCCCCTTAACTCTAAGAAGTTTTTTTCTCAGGATCTCGCACCTCTCTTCTTTCATTCTCTTTAGGTTCCCATCATAATTTTGGAATATAAACTTCACAAAAGACTTTAATCGATCCGCCTTGAGTCGATAATAACCAGAGGACTTGATCAGCTTAATTAATTCTGACCTTTTGAGAGTGTAAATCCCCTTTGGATTTAAGACCCCTTTGGCCTTCAATCTCTGAATGGCCTTCTCCACATTCTTCCAGGATGTATTCTGGGTCAGGATAGCTCCCACCATCACTTCAAATGGCGTCTCTCCAGGCCACCAGTGTTGAGGACCATAAGCCTGATAAAGCGTTCGATAAATGTTCATGAGGAGCCGTTGCATGAAATATCACCTGTTGCCCAATCTTCTTGAAATATGGAATGATGGAATAATGTGAAACGGACTGAATTAACGTATGGGTGAAAGATAATTCCAATCTTAAAAACTCGTTCTTCCAATATTCCATTACTCATCTTATTTCAGTCTTTTCTGAAACCTTATTGAACTCAAGGATATCATTAATCCCCCTAACATAAGTAACGCTACCATCTCAGGCCATAGGATATCCAAACCATTTCCTTTCAAGAATACACCTCGGATGATAATAATGAAATACCGTAAGGGGTTGACATAGGTGATATATTGTAACCACTCAGGCATATTCTCCAAAGGAAAGGCAAAACCAGAAAGGATGAATGCCGGGGTGACAAAGAAGAAGGTGGATATCTGAGCTTGTTGTTGGGTTGAAGAGATGGTAGAGATAAAAAGGCCAATTCCTACGGAACTCATTAAAAAGAGAACGTTCCCTAAAAGAAGGATAAAAGGATTTCCTCGAAGAGGGACTTCAAACCAAAAAACACCAATAACCCCAACCCAAATCGCATCAAAAAGTCCAATCAGGGCAAAGGGAAGGGTTTTCCCCAAGATCAACTCCCAGGGGCGTATTGGAGTCACCATGATCTGCTCAAGGGTTCCCATTTCTCTTTCCCTCACTATAGCCTGAGCGGTCAGGATAATGGGAATGAGGAAAGCAATTGAGGCGATTACGCCGGGGACATAAAAGTATCGACTTTCTAAGTTTGGATTGAACCAGGTTCGGTTCTCTAACTCCACGCCTGTTTCCTCAAAGTCGATCATCCCTTCCCGATTCATCCGTTTCACCATTACCGAATTGGAGTAATCTGAAAGGATTCGGCCCACATAGCTCAGGGCAATCAAAGCGGTATTGGATTCTGTCCCATCGATGAGGATCTGAATGGTTGCCCTATCACCCTTTTTTAACTTTCTTGAAAAATCGCTCGGAATTTCCATACTGAGGATAATTTCTCCCTTGGTGAGGAGACTCTTAACTTCCCTAACGTCTTGAGGATAGGAGACTAAATCGAAATATTTTGAACTGCTAAACCGGGAGACAAGATCCCGGGATTCCAAACTTCGATCCAAGTCTCTTATTGCCATTCGGATATGTTTTACATCCAGATTCGCTGCATATCCAAATACAATCAACTGAAAAATTGGAGGAAAGATGAGGGTAATTCGAAGCCGCCTATCCCTGAGGATCTGAATCAACTCCTTTACAAAAAGAAACCGAACCCGACTAAACATAAAAGGCCACTACCTCAACTCCTTCTTAAAATTTCTTGTTGCCACAAATATCCCTGCTATCCCCATCCCTACTAAGACTAAGGCCTCTTGCCAGAGAAAAGAGATATCCACTCCCTTTAAAAATATCTCTTTTAGAATGGTCACATAATAACGGGGCGCAATCCCATAGGTAATGATTTGGAGCCAGACAGGCATATTGGAGATGGCAAACGTGAATCCAGAGAGAAGAAAAGTGGGGAGAAAACCAATGATCATCGCCAGTTGATTGGCAAAAAGTTGAGTGCGCGCAACCGTTGAAATGGTCATCCCCAGCCCTAAGGCCACCACAATGAAGATAGAAGAGAGAATAAAAAGGAGGGTGAGGCTTCCCCTCAAGGGAACCTCAAATACCCACCTCCCCACCCAAACAGCAAGAATGAGGTCAATAAGAGCTAAGAAGAAATAAGGGAAGAGTTTCCCTATCATCAATTCCCCTTTTTTCACTGGGGTAGAGATAAGGAGCTCCATGGTTCCTTTCTCCCACTCTCGAACAATGACCTGTCCGGTCAAAAGAACACCGATGATTGAAATAATGACGGCCACAAGGCCTGGGATAAAATAATTTTTTGATTCCAATTCCTCATTGAACCAGATCCGTGTTCTGCCTTCCAAGGGAAGAGTCAACTTAGTCAATCCCATTCGGTTTGCCTTTAAGAGGGTCTTCTCCTCATTATAATGTTGCGCGATCGCCTGAACATATCCGAGGATGATATTGGCAGTGTTTGAATCGCTCCCATCCAGAAGGATTTGGATTGAGGCCTTTTTCCCCGATTTAATGATCCTTGAAAAATCCCAGGGAATGACTATCCCCGCTTTTATCTTCCCCTCATCGATGAGCCTTTTCAACTGTTCTTCCTTCTCCAAAAAAAATCTGATTTGAAAATACGGAGAGCCGCTAAATCGGTAAAGGAAGGAGAGGCTTTCCTGGCTTTTATCGTAATTCAAGACACCCATAGGAACCCTCTTCACATCCAAGGTGACTGCATACCCGAAGAGCAGCATGAGCATGGCCGGCATCAAGATAACCAGAGCCAAACTTCTCTGATCTCGATAGATGTGAATGAACTCTTTTCGGGCAACGGCCCAGGTACGAGAGGGTTTCATTTCTTTTCCTCTTTTTCAATTAAAGAGATAAAGACATCTTCCAGGGAGGGTTGGATTCTATTGAACCTCCCGAGGGTGACAGCGTGCCTCCTTAAAAGAAGGGTAATTTCTCGCTGGACATCAACTCCTTCCTTCCCAATAACATGGATACAGTCTCCAAAGATGGCTGCTTCGGTGACCCAAGGTTCTCTTCTTAAAATTTCTAAGGCCTCTATGAGGGGGTCTGCTCCGATTTCCAGGACTCCCTGGGAGAGTGTTTTTAATTTTAATTCAGAGGGACTTCCAAGGGCGACTATTTTCCCTTGATAGATCAAGGCCAATCGATCGCAATATTCTGCTTCATCCATGTAATGAGTGGTGACAAAGGTGGTCACCCCTTTTTCGCTCATTCGATGGATCAAAGACCAGAAGTTTCTTCGAGAGATTGGATCCACTCCAGAGGTCGGCTCATCTAAAAAAAGAATAGAAGGTTCGTGCAACATCGCACATCCAAGGGCCAGACGCTGTTTCCAGCCGACCGCCAGGGTATGGGTCATTCTATCTTTAAGATCTTTGAGACCTATCATTTCTAATACCTGTCTTTCTCTCTCTTTCTGAAAGGACCCGGATAGACCATAAATCCCACCAAAAAAATGTAGGTTTTCCAGAACGCTAAGGTCTTCATAAAGGGAGAATTTTTGAGACATATACCCAATCACCCGTTTGATCTTTTCTGGTTCTTTCATAATGTCGAACTCTGCAACCCTCCCTTTCCCTGAAGTGGGCATCAAGAGCCCACAGAGCATTCGGATGGTCGTGGATTTCCCCGCTCCATTGGGACCAAGAAATCCAAATATCTCTCCACGATTCACCTTGAAATGAATGTGATCGACCGCGACGAAATCGCCAAATTTTTTAACCAGGTCTTCTACTTCGACAGCAAACAGATTTGCCATTCACTTCTCCCTTGCAATACAAATCCACCCTTCTTCTCATTACGACACCGTCTCAATGCTCTTCCTTTCTTGAACAATTGAGACAAAGGCATCTTCAAGTGTAGGTCTTACGACCTCTAAACCCAAGAGCTCCATCTCCAATGTTTTTATTCTCTCTCTCATTACCCTTTCTCCCTCTTCTATATCATCTACCAGGAGGTGGATTTTGTCTCCTGATAGAACGAGACTCCTGATTCCTTCAAGATCTTCCAGGGCCTTGATGGCTTGTTGATTATTGGTGGTTCTAATTTCAAGAATGGCTCCCTTCACCCTGGCCTTGATCTCCGCCGGGGTTTCTGCCGCCAAAAGTTCTCCTTGATGAATGAGACCGACCCGACTACATCGTTCTGCTTCATCCAGATAGGAGGTAGAAAAGAGAATGGTCACTCCTTCCTTTAACAATTCATAAAGGATCACCCAAAAATCTCTTCGAGAAAGGGGATCAACTCCCGTAGTGGGCTCGTCCAAAAGGAGAATTGGGGGGGTGTGGATCAAGGCACAGATGAGACCTAACTTCTGTTTCATCCCTCCAGAAAGGTCTTGGGCTTTTCGCCTCACAAACCGCTCAAGATTTGCAAACTTTAAAAGTCGTGGTATCCGCTCCCTCCTTACTTTCTTGGATACCTGGTATAGATCGGCATAAAACTGGATGTTCTCAATAACGGTCAAATCTCCATATAGCCCGAATCGTTGGGGAAGATATCCCACCTTCTCTTTGATAAGTTCTCTATCTTTTTGGATATCCAAACCCTCTACCCTGGCCTCTCCTCCATCAGGGATAAGGATGCCACAAAGCATTCGAAGGGTTGTGGTTTTCCCAGAGGCATCCGGCCCGACCAGACCAAAGATCTCCCCACGTTTGACTTCTAAATTTAATTGATTGACCGCAATGAAGGTTCCAAAGGTCTTAGTCAAGTTTATGGTTTGAATCGATAGCCCCAAATTGTCCTCGTTCTTATTGCGTTAAATTCAAAACAAGCACAAATGTTTAAAAAACAAATTCCCCTAATAAAAAAATTTCAAATTTTGAAATTTGAATTTTGGATTTATTTCGGATTGTTCTCTGAAAAATGTTTAGCCCGAATTTCGGATTTTGGATTTTGGTCCCACTGCTTAAATGTCTAAGGTCTTAATGACAGGGACGGCGTCAGCAGAATCCGTCCATCGGCTGGCATGCCCGGTTTCAGTTCCCGGTCTGGATTGGGAATGTCTATCTTGATCCGATAAACCAGGGTCACTCTCTCTTTCTCAGTCTGAATCTGTTTGGGAGTAAATTCAGCCGTGGACGAAATGAATGAAATTTTTCCTTTATACTCCTTCTTAGGATGGAGGTCAGTAGTCACCCTTACTTCCTGACCCCATTTAACTCTGCTGAGGTCGGTTTCTGAGATGTAGGCCTTTAGCCAAACCTTCTCAATCTCAGCCAACGTAAGAACCGATGTTCCAGGGTTGACAACTTCTCCCACCTCTGCCGATTTCACCGACACTATCCCTGAGATGGGGGAGGTGAGGATGGTATACCGAAGCTGGGTCTCGATCAATCTCAGATTGGCCCTTGCCTGTTCAACCTGAGCCCTTGCATCTTCGATATCCTCTTTTCTTGGCCCTTCTTTTACCAATTGATAATTTTCAGTGGCCCTCTGGAGGCCTGCCTTTGCGATCTTAAAGGCTGTTTCGGAATTGTCCAACGTTTCCTTTGGAATCACCCCCTTTTCAAATAAAGATTTCATTCGCTCATAATGGGCCTGTTTATTCTCAAAATCAAATCTGGCCTGTTGAAGGGCCGCCCCTGCCTCTCTTAGTTCCTCGGGCCTTGAGCCTGCAAGAAGTTTATTCAAGCGGGCTTGAGCAGATAAGAGGGTAGCCCTGGCTAATGCCAGGCGTTGTTGAAGGTCTTCATCTTCAAGCCTGGCTATCACCTGGTCACGCTCTACCCAATCCCCTTCCTGAACCAAAAGGCTAACGATCCTTCCTGAAATCTTGAATCCGACATTAACCTCTGTTGTTTCAATGTTGCCAGAAACCCTAATGAAAGAATCCTCTGTCTCTCTTTTTGGGTTGAAAAAATAGACGATAAATCCTGTCCCTATTAAAACGGCCAAAACCAGAAAGAACCATTTTTTCCTCATCACAATTTACCTTAAAATTTGAAGCTTAATCATTATAGGGCCCGATCTTAATTTTGTCAAAAATTTCGCCTACCTCTATTTCACCTTCCCTTGAATTTTCTGACAGTTCGTGTATGATAATCTTAGGATGTTAAGATTTAATGATATTTTAGAGAGGGTTGCCACTTACCATCCCAATACGGATATAGACCTCCTAAGGAAGGCCTACGTTTTTTCCGCAAAGGTTCACCTGGGACAGGTCCGTCTTTCTGGGGAACCCTATCTCATTCATCCCCTTGAAGTTGCTGGAATTTTGGCTCAGCTCAAAATGGATGTGGCCACCGTAACCACTGGCCTTCTCCATGATACCGTTGAGGATACCCTCACCACCCTTGAGGAAATCCGTAAAAACTTTGGCGATGAGATTGCCCAACTGGTCAATGGGGTCACCAAAATCAGCCAGGTCTCCTTTCACTCCATTGAAGAAGGCCAAGCAGAAAATTTTAGAAAGATGATCCTGGCCATGGTCAAAGATATTCGGGTGATCCTGATCAAACTCGCAGACCGCCTTCATAATATGCGCACCTTGCAATATCAATCTCCAGAAAAACAGACCGAGATCTCTCAAGAGACCTTGGATATCTATGCTCCCATAGCCCATCGCCTCGGCATCGATTGGATCAAAACAGAACTGGAAGACCTTGCCTTCAAGCACCTTCATCCAGAAACCTATGAAGAGATCCGGCGAAAGATTGCCAAAAAAGAGAAGGAAAGGATCCGTTATATTGATGAAGTAAAAAGAACACTGATGAAGAAACTCTATGAAAATCATATCGAAGGCGAGGTGACAGGACGTCTAAAACAGATTTATAGCATTTACCAGAAGATGAAGGTTCAGAACATTGACTTTGATCAGGTCTATGATATTACCGCCTTTCGGGTGATCGTCAACAGCATCAAAGAATGCTATGATGTCCTTGGCATCATCCATTCTCTTTGGAAGCCCATTCCAGGGAAGTTTAAAGACTATATTGGTCTTCCCAAAGAAAATATGTATCAATCCCTTCACACCACCGTCATTGGGCCCTATGGGGAGAGGATTGAGATCCAGATTCGAACCCAAGAGATGCATCGGATTGCAGAAGAAGGGATTGCTGCTCACTGGAAATATAAAGAAGGAAGTCCTTTTGAAGAAGCGGATAAACGCTTCTCCTGGTTAAGACAGCTTCTCGAGTGGCAACGGGACTTAAAAGACGATACAGAATTTATTGAGACCGTAAAGGTGGACCTCTTTCCTAATGAGGTCTATATTTTCACTCCTAAAGGGGCAGTGAAACAGTTTCCTATCGGAGCCACCCCTATCGATTTTGCTTACAGCATTCACTCTGATATTGGGAATCACTGCATGGGAGCCAAAGTTAATGGAAAGATTGTTCCGCTGAAATATCAATTAAGAAGTGGAGATACTGTCGAGATCCTGACCTCTCCCAATGCAAAACCCAGCAAGGACTGGCTCAAATTTGTTAAAACATCAAGGGCTAAAACAAAGATCCGGCAATGGTTTACTCAAGAAGAGAGAGAAAAATCCATTACCCTTGGAAAAGAGATCCTTGATAAGGAACTTCGAAAATATAACCTCCAGCAAGCGAAATTAATCAAATCAGGCGAATTGGCTAAGGTGGCCAGCGAATTCAGTTTCCAAGAGGTGGAAGACCTCATCGCTGCATTGGGATATGGAAAGTTGACCGCAAATCAGGTCATTGGGAAACTTCTACCCCAAGAGAAATTAGAACAACAAAAAGAAGAACTGGAGGAAGGCCGGCTCAAGCGTCTCCTTAGAAAGGTCACCCGGGGCCCAAAGGATGCCCTTCTCATCAAAGGAATTGACAACGTCATGGTTCGTTATGCGGGATGTTGCAATCCTGTGCCAGGGGACAAGGTTGTAGGATTTATCACCCGAGGAAGAGGAGTTACCATCCATGCAGCCGATTGTCAAAACGCCATGGATGATGACCCCCATAGGCGGGTTGAAGTGGAATGGGATTCAACAAAAGAATATAATTACCCTGTCCGAATCCGTGTCTTTTCAGAGGATAAAAAGGGATTACTGGCTGAAATCAGTGCTTCCCTTACTGCAAATGATGCCAATATTACCAATGCCAGGATTGATACGACCGATGATAAAAAGGCGATTGGAACTTTCGAAGTTGAAATCCGAGACCTCAACCATCTCAAGAGGGTTATCAAGGCCCTTGAGAGAATCAAAGGGATCTATCGAGTGGAAAGATTGAGGGTCCAGACAGAAGAAGTTGAGAGCTAAGGAGAGGTCAGGCTGCTTTGGTGACAAACCCCGAGCGGAGGCACCTTGAACAAACCTTGATTCGCATTGTCCTTCCCTCTCGAATAGTCTTTATCTTATGAAGATTGGGATACCAGACCTTTCGGGTCTTATTATTGGCGTGGCTTACGTTATGCCCCACCACTGGGCCCTTACCACAGATTTCACACACCTTTGCCATCGTTTAACCTCAAAATAGTTTTTATTTAAATAACATGGACTAAATAAATTTTCAAGAAATTATCAAAAGGGGACAGGCTGCCTTTCCAGTTTTTATTATTCCAATCCTTTCTCCAAGAAATCCCAAGATAATTCTTTTTTAAAATAGCCGCCTCCTTTCATTTCCTCTTCTTTTTCAACATCCTTAATAAAAAGAGAATTTCTTCATTTCTTGCCCAGTAAGAGCAGATCAGATAGAGGACCAACCCTGCAAAAATCCCGATGATTAAGAGAATGACCTTTTGGCCTTCGTTGCCTGCTGTATCCCAACTGCCAATGGAACAAATTAGATAGGCTAAAACTCCCATAGGTAGGCTACAGAAAAGGATGGAGAGAAGCGATTTGATATTTTTCTTTATTTCCAACCCCCCAAGTCTCGGACCTAACTTTCGATAAAGAAGAAGGAGGTTGAGAATAGAGGAAAGGCTGGTGGCAAGGGCTAAGCCAGCATGTTTAAGCGGAAAGATGAAGATTGAATTGAAGATGACATTGGCGCCCAAACAGATCAGTCCAACTTTCAAAGGGGTCCAGGTATCTTGGAGGGAATAGAAGGCAGGGACAATCGTCCTCGATCCTGCAATGGCCCATAGGCCCACAGAATAAAATAAAAGTGCTTTGGCTGTCATAACAGTGGCAATATAATCGAACCGTCCCCTCTGAAAAAGAAGGTTGATGATAGGGGTCTTTAATGCGATCAACCCCACCATGGCAGGGATGCTTATAAACGAAACCAGACGAAAAGAAAAGGAGAGCGTCTCTTTTAACTCATCCATCTTTCCCTGGGAGGCCAACCCTGAAAGGCTTGGAAGTGACGCCATACCAATGGCTATTGCAAAGATTCCAAGGGGAAATTCCATGAGACGGTCTGCAAAGAAAAGGTAGGAGATACTTCCACTGGGAAGGAAGGAGGCGAAGATGGTATCGATAAAAACATTGAGTTGATAGACTGCTGTCCCGATCAGTCCCGGGACCATTAAAGATCCGATGCGTTTAATAGCAGGATGTTTGACATTCAAATTAAAATGAAACCGAACTCCCTTCCTCCATAAAAAAGGAAGCTGGAAAAGGAACTGAATCACTCCTCCCGCAAGGACACCCAAGGCAAGCGTCATCACGGGTAGGTTAAAGGTATGATAAAAGAGAAGGACCGAAACAATGATAGAGACATTAAGGAAGGCTGGGGCAATGGCAGGCGCGAAAAAATGGCGCAGCGAGTTTAGAATGCCCATACAGAGTGCATAGAGGCCCATAAAAAAGAGGTAAGGAAAGATGATTCGATTAAGGGTGACCGTGAGATGAAATTTTTCAGGAACCCGAGAAAACCCTGGGGCAATGATTTGAATCAAAAAAGGTGAGAAAAGAATGCCCAATAGGGTCAAGATGAACAAGACAATCCCAGCAATCGTGAAAGCAATATCCGTCAATTCTTGGGACTCTTTTTCTGAATGTTGGGTCAAATATTCTGTGTAGACCGGAATGAAGGAAATGGTTAACGATCCTTCTCCTACCAGACGTCTCCAAAGGTTGGGAATCCTGAAGGCGACAAAAAAGGCATCTGCAGACAAGCCGGCGCCAAAAAAATTGGCAATCACCATATCCCTAAGGAAACCTAAGATTCGGCTTGAGAAGGTTCCGGCTCCAATGATGGAAGCTGCTTTTGTAATCTTTGGCTGTTCAGACATAAATATAAAAAAGGGACAGGCTACTTTTTCAGCGTTTAATTAATCCCCCTTATTTGAACAAATAACTCCAAGATAATTCCTTCCCAAATGTAGCCTGTCCCCTTTTATCCTGCCTCAGGCACGAAGGCGGTTGGATACCAGTAATAACTATGTGTAGGGTAAGGGCTTGTCCCTTACCTAAATTAATCCGTGGGGTAAGCGTATATCCCTTACCGAGAAACGGTAAGCCACAAGGGTTTCCCTTACGAAAAAAATATTTAATCATTCAATTTAAGGATTTGGTTTTTTTATATCTCTTACCCTCCATAAAAAACCTTTTTCAGAGGTCTCTTTCATACCCCTTGACATATCCTATATCAACATGTTAAAAAAATCGCAACACTTAACTCCCTCCTCTTCCGAGTGGGAAAGGAGAAAAAGGGGGGTTTTATTTTGGCCGTTCATTTATCTGCCATCAAAAGAGCACGACAAAATGAAAAGAGGAGGCTTCGAAACCTCCATATTAAAACCATGGTCAAGTCCTCCATTAAAAAAGTGAGGATGGCGATTGAGCGAAAAGATCTTGAAGGCGCTCAGAAAGCTCTTTCCAAGGCCATCCCACTCATCCAGAAAGCCCAATCGAAAGGGGTCTTCCACAAAAATACTTCTGCAAGGAAAATATCCCGGTTGACCCTGAAAGTGAATGCCCTCAAAATAGCCCCACGTTAAACCCCTCACTCAAACAGGCACCTTATAAATCTTTCACCTCATCCTCTAAGGGAAATTATGGGTAGGGTTTGATCTACAAAGGTCAATCACCAACTTTTCTATCAGGAGTTCCTCCGGGCCCTGAGTTCTCTTGATGGTTAAATCCGTTTGATAACATTTTTCAATCCCTTCGCGAAGTGAAGCCTCTGAGAAATTCTTCGCTTGTTCTACCAATTTTTTTACCATCCAAGGTTTGAGGCCTAATTCTTTTGCTAAAACCCCACTGTCCCGACCATGAGCGCTCATCTGTTTGACCACCCATATTCTCCAATAATGCTTTGCTATCAGGCTTAAAAGGAAGGGGATGGTTTGGGTCATTTTGACCCCCTGTTCATCTTTTTTAAAGGGGATGGTCTTTGTTTTAATCGCCTTTTCTAAAACTCCCATAGCCTTCCTCAAGTCTCTTTCTCCAATCGCATCGGTTAAGTCAAAAATGGTATTATACTTCACTCCCGAAATAAATCCTTCTATCTCACCTATTCCAATAGTCCTCTTTCCAACAGGGCCCAACGATAACATTTCTAATATATTCTCAAGGTCATAAAGATTATCCCCAACCACTTCCGTCAAGTAGTTTGCTGCCTCTATGGACAGGTTTTTCCCCTTTTCTTTGGATTTTCTCTGTACCCAAGAGATCAAAGACTCTCCTTTTAAGCGAGCGCATTCTATCCATTTTCCAACTTTTTCAATCCTCTTTTGATGGTTTTTCCAAGGGCCTAATGCCTCAGCAGTTAAGACCAGGCAAGTCGTGGGAGATGGATTCTGAATATAATTCAGTAATCCCTCCACTTCCTCTTCCTCGATTTGATCGGAGTCATTAACTAAGATAAACCGATACTTGGAAAACATCGGGAGGGTTTGTGCGCTCTGGACGATCTCTTGGCTTTTATGTTCCTTTCCATTGAAAATATGAAAATTGAGCCTCTTCTCCTTCGGGGTTAAGGTTTGATGGACAAGAGATTGAACCTCTTGATCGATGAGGTAACTCTCCGGCCCATAGATGAAATAGACGGGGTAAATTTTACCCTCCGGTTTTACCATCGCATTTAATTTCATATAGATAAGCGGTAGGTCTCAACCTTCCGCTTGCTTTCTCTTACTTCCTTCGTAGAGTTCGTATTCCAACAGTCGGCATTCAATATTACTGTTGAAGAAAAGAATCTTTCTTCTTGGCCTCAACCCAACCCTCTTTGCCAGATCCTTGTTGCCTGTAAAAATGTATCCCCGGTACCCTTGGCATCGCCTTTTTAAAAAGTCTCCAATCTCTTTGTAAAGGGTTTTCAAGGCTTCGATTTTGCCCATTCGCTCTCCATACTCTGGATTGAGCACCACCACGCCATTTCCGTTAGGGACAGGGGTCTCTGCAAAATGGCAGACTCCAAAGTCAATCCATCGATCAACCCCTGCAGTCATGGCATTCTTTTTAGCTCCCTGGATGGCTTCTGCACTGATATCTGTAGCAATGATCTTACCTTTCATAGTATCGCCTGATGTGGCTCTGGCTTTCCTTCTTATATCTTTCCAGAGGGATTCCGGATATCCCTTCAGGTGCATAAATCCGTAATTGTCTCTTAATAATCCTGGAGGTCTTCCAAGACCGATCAGGGCTGCTTCAATGGAGAGTGTCCCACTCCCACACATTGGATTAATCAAATAACTATCTCCCTTCCACCCGGTGGCAAGGATCACTGCTGCAGCCAGTGTCTCCTGCAGGGGGGCTTTCAAAGGAATTTTTCGATACCCTCTCCGGGAAAGGGGTTCACCAGAGGTATCGATATAGAGAGACCCAATTTCATTCCTCCAAAAGAGATGGATGACCGTTCGATCTCTTTCTGGGCCAGAATCAGGTCTCCTCTGATATACCTTTTTAATTCTGTCCGCAATGGCATCCTTACATTTCACATTGGCAAATCGGGTATCTTTAATCGTTGGGTTAGAAACAGTGGAGGTCACGCAGAGATAGCCATCCTCAGGGATGACTTCTTCCCATCCTATGGCATGAACCTTTTCATAAAGCTCATCTGGATTTCTCGCTTTAAATCTTTCTAAGAGAAACAGGATGCGATGGCCTGTTCGAATAAAGAGATTAAGTTTCATAGAGTCTTCCAGAGACCCCTCCGTCTCGATGCTGGCCATCCCCTCTGAAAGAACAGGGTATCCAAGAGAATGAACTTCTTCCTTTAAAAAGGGGGGGATCCCTTTCGCGCAGGTGATCACAATTCTGCTCTTATTGGACCACAAAGACATGATTCAATTTTAATGAACGCCCTGACGATGTCAATCCTAACTCTCGATCGATGATGTCTATTAAATTAATTCGACCTTTAAAACTTTCTCTGTTTTTTCTGTCACCTTTACTTTCTCATTTATCCTGTAGCCCACTACCCAAGCAATCATATCCCCTGAGATCAGAAGAGGAATCTTCATTCTCTCAAATCTTGGAATCTTATGATCAATAAAAAACTTCTTTAACTTCTGAGTTCCCTTTACTCCCAACGGGTGAAATCGATCGCCTGGCCTGAAATTCCGAACCTTTAATGGAAAGGTGAGGCTCTGAGAATCAAAAAAGGCAACCCACGGAGAGACGTTCAATTCTTTCACTTGAACACCCATTTCTAATTCTTCCACGATGATCTCATGGCCAATCTCTTTAATATAGGTTCTTCCGAGCGATGAGAGTTCAACCTCGAAAGGGGGAATCCACTTGACCTCTCCTCTTTTCAACATGAGGGTGTCATAATTTTTTACGAAATAGATGCCCTGGGGTAACTCCAAAATAAAATTATTAGAGGAATTGTTCAACCTTCTCATCAATGAACGGATTGGCCACTCCTCCTTTTCTTCCATTGGCAACCCATCCCTTACCCAACTCCCTATCAACTTTCCAAGAACCCTCCGCCGAAGGGACGGATGAAGAGACTGATACTCAGAAAAACTTAGAGAAAGAACATCCTTCTCTTCTCGAACGATCTGTTGATACACTTTCTCTGTCTCTTTCTCGAGACAGTCATTCTCCTCCCTTAGAATGGTTGAAATCTTTTGGATCACTGCCCTGAAATTGGGGAAATACTCTTTTTCAATGAGTGGAATAAGATCCAACCGAATCTTGTTCCTAAGATATCTCCTCTGAAGATTAGAGGAATCGACAAGGTAGGGGATTTCATGGTGGATGGCAAAGGACTCAATGTCACTTCTCCAAACTTCAAGAAGGGGTCGAATCACCTTTCCCTCTCTAATCGGGAGCATCCCTTTTAGACCTCTCAGGCCCGACCCGCGAAATAGGTTCAAGAGAACGGTCTCGACCTGGTCATCCGCATTATGACCCAAGGCGACCTTATGGGCATTATATTTTTCAAGAAGGCTCTGGAAGAATTGGAAACGGATCTTTCTCGCTGCATCCTGAGGGGAGAGACCTATGGTTCTCTGAAATTCCTTTACATTAAACTCCCCATATTCAAAGGGGCATCCAAGCCTTTCTGATTCTTTCTGGACTAATTGGGCTTCTATTTCTGATTCAGAGGGTCGGAGCCCATGGTTAACATGGGCTACAATGAGAGAAAGATCAAAAGTCTTACGGAGGGTATTGAAGACATGTAAAAGGACCATGGAATCCATTCCACCAGACACCCCAATGATCAAACGATCGCCTTTCTCCAAGAGATGGTATCGATCAATGGTCCTTTTGACTTGCTCTAACACCATACGGAACTCTTACATCTTTTTTTCTCCTGTAGGTCCAACCCTTACTTCTACCTCGGTATATCCCATCCAATCTTCGCTAATCTTGATCGTACAATTCTTGTCCGGTTTTGAAAAATTGAGAATATTCTCCTTTCCCTTAAAACTGTTGACCAACTTCCAGTTGTCCTTCTCCATATGATAATTAAAAAACTCTATCAGGGAGTCCACATCGAGCCTCCATTTTTTAAAATATAAAATCCCTGCCTTAAAAAGCGGTGTTTCATAAACAAAGGACTTCTTCTGGTTGAAATTTAATTCATAGGGAATGAGGACATCATCAAAATGGTAGTATTTTGCTCTGGATTCAGTCCCCTCTCCTCGAGGTTCCTTTGGCCTCTCCTTCACCGTTGTGGAGCAACCTCCCACCAAACTGATCAGAAAAATCATAAACCCTATCTGCAACATCCTTTTCATAAGAATCCTCCTCTTCATAACTGATAAAAAACTTTTACCATTCTATCTCCATAAATGCAAGAGAAATGAAAAGGCCTGCACAATGCAGGCCTAAATTCTAACCAAAAATATTTGAAATTTAACAGACTTGTCATCCTGAACTCGTTTCAGGATCTCACCTTTTGGACAAAACAAGATGCTGAACCAAGTTCAGCATGACACCATTTGTTCTCAAGTGTTAGAGATAAATTCTCAGA
>CAZFDM010000295.1:0-6460 GCA_964517975.1 uncultured Syntrophaceae bacterium | reverse complement strand
GTTTATGGGTAAGTCGGTCCTGAAGACCTACTAATTGGAGGATCTCTTCGGCCCGAAGGGCTGCCTCCTTTTTGGAGATACCCTGAATGAGGCAAGGCATCATAGTATTTTCCAGGGCATTAAACTCAGGGAGGAGGTGATGAAACTGAAAGACAAAGCCAATCTCCCGATTCCGGAAATTGGATAACTCCCTCTCACTCCACGTAAAGACATCCTTCCCTTCATAAAAAACCTTTCCCGAAGATGGCCGATCGAGAGTTCCTAAAATATGGAGAAGGGTTGTTTTTCCAACCCCAGAGGCCCCCACGATGGCTGTCCGTTCACCCTCCAAGAAGAGAAGATCGATCCCCTTGAGAACTTCTACCTTCTTTGCTCCATTCCCAAAGGATTTAAAGAGCTTTTCCACTCGAATCAGTTCTTTCAAACCATCGCCTCCTTGGCTCTTTCAACCTGCTCCTGAAAGATGATCTCTTTCATTCGGACCAAACGTCGGTAGGAAATCTCTCTTAAGGTAGACCGAAGAATTGGGATCACTTCTATGCAGGCTTCTAAATCCTCTTTGGTCAACTCATATAATTCAGAGGGCTGGATGGTCTGAGCGGTCGCCATTCGAGGTTTGTCAAAAAGGACTCCGATTTCTCCAAAGATGCTTCCGCTTTTCAATCTCCCCAGAAGGACCTTTCTCCCCCGACGATTCTCAGTAAAGACTTCAACCTCCCCACTCTTTATCATATAGAGGGCATGGGGTGGATCGCCCCCTTTGAAGATAATTCTCCCTCTGGGAAACTTAAGGAGATGAAACCGTTTGAGAACCTCCTCCCTCTCTGTGAAATGGAGGCATGAGAAGAAGGGTGAAATAGCAAGGAAGAAATCCAAAACCCTTTTCTGAAAAAAATCTTGGAGAACCTCCTTGACATGAGGATGGGACTGGATAATTTCCTTAAGTTCTTTATGAGAGATTTCCAAGATTTCACATTCTGTTACCGCTTTGACATTTGCATGCCTCTTCTGATCTGTGAAGAAACTGAATTCTCCAAAAAAATCCCCTTCCCTGAGGGTCC
The DNA here is from genome assembly GCA_964517975.1 of uncultured Syntrophaceae bacterium. Classification (GTDB taxonomy): domain Bacteria; phylum Desulfobacterota; class BSN033; order BSN033; family UBA1163; genus JBBIRM01. The sequence goes on along the minus strand of CAZFDM010000295.1, from coordinate 5,399 downwards.
GAATCCAAACCTCCTTTCCCTTTGGCATCTGTTTGGTGATGGCTACGACTCCCCGACTGATCACATAGAGGCAGTCTCCTCTTTCTCCTTCCCGGCAGATATAAGTTTCCTTGGGAAAACTTTTCAGGTGTACTCTTTTGAGTAAGGATTCCAGCTCCTCCCTACTTAGGTCAGAAAAAAGAGGAATGATGGGAGGGGTGAGAGAGGGTAGGGTCTCTTGGCTCTTTGCCGTATAAAGGTGGGCCAACCGTTCGTGGACATCTTGGCGATTTGGATCGATCCTCAAAATCATCTTATTGACGGAGATCGCCTGAAGTAAAAACCCATCCTTGGCATAGGAGTCTGCCACCATTTGAAAGACTTGGATTGCCTCTGTCTTTCGACCTAATCGCGCTAACAATTCACCTACCTTAAGTTGAGACCGAAGATCTCTTGGTTCCTGAACACAATGTTTCTGGAAAAACTCAAGGGCCTTTTTCAAATCTCCTCGGAGGTAGGCCTGTTGGGCCTCCTCTTTATAAGAAATCCTTTCTCTATTCATATCTCAATGCCTCAGCAGGATCGAGTTTGGAACCTCTCCAGGCAGGATAAATCGTTGCTAAAAGCGTGATCAGGATCGCCGTGATCACAATCAACAAAACATCCAGGGGGTTTACCTGAGAAGGGAGTTTGTCGATATAATAAACATCGCTGGCAAGGATTTTAAATCCAAATAGATGTTCCACATAGTCAGTAATCTTCTCTAAGTTGAGGGCTGCCCCCAGGCCCAAGATCGTGCCCAACACAGTACCCACTAAACCGATGACCAATCCCTCGATGAGGAAGATCTTGAGGATACTCCTCGAGGGGGCTCCCATCGACTTCAGGATGGCAATATCCTTATTCTTCTCCATGACCACCATGATGAGGGTGGAGATGATGTTGAACCCTGCCACCAAAATAATCAAAACAAGGATGATAAACATAGCAATCTTTTCCAGCTTCAGGGCGGAGAAGAGGTTTCGGTTCATCTCCATCCAATCCTTGGTCCAGAAAGGAAACCCCATGAGATGTCGGATCTCCTTCCCAATCTCTTTGACCTTGTAAATATCTTGGGTCTTGATCTCAATTCCAGTGACATGGGATCCCATGCTAAAGAATTTTTGGGCGCTTTCAAGAGAGACGTAGGCCATGGTGCTATCATATTCATACATCCCTGAGTGGAAGATTCCCTTCACCCAAAACCGCTTCATTTTAGGCATCATTCCCATGGGAGTGATCGTGCCAAAGGGAGAGATGACCTGGATGGAATCGTTGATCCCGACAGAGAGGTGTTTGGCCAGTTCCACACCAAGGATAATACCAGCCTCCTCATCGACTCCCTTTAAATCCTGTAATTTACCTGCCTTCAGATTATGGGCCAGTTCGGTCACTTTACCCACTCGATCTGGATCGATCCCTTTTAGAACCACCCCAGAAACACCCGATTCAGATGAGAGCATGACCTGATTGAGAATGAAAGGAGCGGCAGAAACCACTCCCCTTACCCCCTCTACCTTCTTTGCCACCTCCTCGTAATGATCCATTCCTTTTTGACTGGCCTTAAGGAGAACAAGGTGGGCTTGGGTACCTAAGATCTTCTCTTTGAGGGTCTTTTCAAATCCGTTCATCACCGCAAGGACAATGATGAGGGTCATCACCCCTACCATGACCCCTACTATCGAAATTACGGTGATGATAGAGATGAAGGTCTGCTTTCGTTTTGCCTTAAGATATCTTACCCCGATAAACCACTCATATTTCATAACGGATTACTTTTCCTTTCGAAGCAAAGGAAAGAAGATCACTTCTCGAATGGAAGGGGAGTCTGTGAGAATCATGAGCAGTCGATCAATCCCAATTCCTTCCCCTGCAGTGGGGGGCATCCCAAACTCGAGGGCATGGAGAAAGTCTTCGTCCATGAAAATGGAGGAATCCCCCTCCTCCTTCTTCTCTCTTACCTGCTGAAGAAAGCGTTCCCTCTGTTCGATTGGGTCGTTCAATTCAGAAAAGCCATTAGCGATCTCTCGGCCCATAATAAAGAGTTCAAATCGATCTACCACCTCCGGATCCTCTGCATTTCTCCGAGCCAGAGGCGAGACCTCTGTGGGATAATGGATAACAAAAGTGGGTTGTTGAAGATAGGGCTCCACCTTCTCCTTAAATAGGTCCGCCAACACCCTTCCATGGGATATCCCCCGCTTTAGTTCAAGGCCCATAGCCCTTGCCGTTTCGATAGCCTTCGCGGGGTCTTTTAAAATGACTGGATCAAATTTCCCAATTTCCAAGAGGGAGTCTTTGAATCGGATTCTTCTCCAAGGGGGGGTGAAATCGAGGTCTTTGCCTTGATAGGTGATGGAAAGTTTACTATGGATCTCCTTTAGAAGGCAGTAGAAAAGTTCCTCCGTCATCTCCATCAGCTCTTGATAGTCCGCATAGCTTTGATAGAATTCGAGCATGGTGAATTCCGGATTGTGTTGGGTGGAGATGCCTTCATTTCGGAAACTCCGGTTGATTTCAAAAATCCTCTCAAGACCTCCGATCACCAATCGTTTTAAATAGAGCTCAGGAGCCACCCTTAAATAAAGCTCCATGTCCAGGGCATTATGGTAGGTTTTGAAAGGCCTGGCAGTGGCTCCTCCAGGAATGGGTTGCATCATTGGTGTCTCCACCTCCAGGAAGCCCCGCTGGATAAAGAATTCCCGAATCTTCTGGATGACTTTGATCCGTGTTAGAAAGATTTCCTTCACTTTCGGATTAGCAATGAGATCCAGGTAGCGTTGCCGATACCGGGCTTCAATATCCGTAAGGCCATGCCACTTCTCTGGCAGGGGACGGAGAGACTTTGCAAGAAGGCAGAACCTGTGAACCTGAAGGGTCGTCTCCCGTGTCTTGGTCCGAAAAACCCTCCCCTCCAGCCCAATAAAATCTCCAATATCAAAGGTTTTGAAAAATTGGAAGGCTTGATCCCCAAGGACCTCCCTTTGTAAATAGGCTTGGATTCTCCCCATTCGGTCTTGGATATGAATGAAACAGGTCTTACCAAAATCACGGATGGCCATAATTCGGCCGGCAAGGGAGAACGTTTTATCAGAAGACTTCAGGTCTTCATCGGAGAGGGAATCATAGGCATCGTGAAGGTCTTTTGAGGTGTGGGTTGGCCTAAAATGGTTGGGGAATGGATCGATTCCTTCCCTCTTCAATGCCTCCAGTTTATAGACTCTCTGTTGAAAGAGTTCTCTCGTTTCATCCATCTTCTTTTGCCTAAAAGTAAAAAGAGATTCATAATTTGAAGACTTTTTAAACTAACCCATTTTCCCATTTCCGTCAAGATAAAAGGCCTTCTACCCTCTCACGAGTAGAGAGGAGTGGACCATGACATCTACCTTTCTTCTCACCCATTTCGAATCAAGGAAGTTTTCTCTCAATCTGACCAATCAAATCGTAGGGAAGGGCCTGAGTAATTCGCGCTATGACCCAATCCCCCGCTTGGGCCTCTCCTTTAAGAAAGACACACCCATCAATCTCAGGGGCTTGGGTTTGAAGCCTCCCTCGCAATGTCCCTCTCCGGGCCAGGGGGCCTTCCACAAGAACCTCCTCCCTTCTTCCTACCCACTGCTGATATTTCTTCAAAGAAATCTTTTTTTGAATTCCCATTAACCTCCCAAGACGCTCTTCCTTAACTTCTTCGGAGATTTGATCCGGAAGTCGGGAGGCAGGTGTTCCCTCTTCCGAGGAGTATTTGAATGCGCCAAGGTGATCAAACTCAGTCTCTTCAACAAAATGGAGGAGATTTTTAAATTGGCTTTCCGTTTCACCAGGAAATCCAACAATTAAAGAGGTTCGAAGGCTGATCGAGGGAATAGTGGATCTGACTTTTTGTATGAGGGTTCGAATATCCTTCTCCTTAGTTCTTCGACCCATTCTTTTAAGGACCTGATCATCGATATGTTGGATGGGAAGGTCAAGGTAGGAGCAGATCTTTTCTTCTTGAGAAAATAGGCCAAGAAGCCTATCCGTAAAATATTCGACCTTGGGATAAGAGTAAAGAAGTCTTATCCACCGAAGCCCTTCCACCTTGATAAGACCTTTAAGAAGTTTTTCTAAGTTCGTTCCATCTCGAAGGTCTTGGCCATAAACCGTGGTATCTTGGGCAATGAGGATCAATTCCTGGACTCCTTGATCAGCAAGCCTCTCAGCCTCTCGAAGGATGGACCGAAGAGGTCTACTTCTATAATGACCTCTGATTTTGGGAACGGTACAGAAAGTACAGCGATTGGAACAACCCTCTGCGATCTTAAGGTAGGCAAGAAAAGGTGGAGTGGAAAGGATTCGGGGGGTCTTTTCATCATAAAGAAAGGTTGGATGAGAGAGAAAGGATTTCCTCTTTAAGGACCTGTTTATAAGGCTTGGAAGATTTTGAAAATCTCCAGTTCCAACAAAAAGGTCGACCTCCGGGAACTCCTTTTCGATGGCCTTTCCATACCTCTGGGGAAGACATCCTGAAACAATGAGTTGATGACAATTTCCTTTCTTTTTATAATGGGTAAGTTGGAGGATGGTCTCAATGGCCTCCTGGGTTGCCTCTCGAATAAAGGAACAGGTATTGACAATAAGGATTTCCGCCTTAGAGGGGTCTGTAGTCAGAAGGTAGCCCTCCCTGGAGAGAAGGCCGAGGATCACTTCAGAATCCACCAGATTCTTTGGACACCCAAGACTAACCAAGCATACCCTCTCTCTCATGACTCAAATTCTTCCACTCCCTCCATCCAAAGTGGAGAAAACTCCTCTAAGAAATTATATCCAATGAAAAAAGAATTTCCAATGAAAAGTGGGGACATTAACCTTTTAGTGTTTAAGCAACGCCAATATATCCCCTTCACTGCAACGGGATAATGTCCCCTTTGCTATCCTCAGAGAATTCCTTTCATGGGTGGATATTCTCCATTAGGTACTGAAGTCAGATAAATCCACTGATAAGGAGAAACTCCTTTTATATGATGGTTTTTTCGAGGGAGAGCTCTCGGCGGTTCCCGACCCAACCCCACTCCCTCCTGCTCCACTAACCTCTCCATTCTTCTCCCCCGCCTCCTTCAAGGTGACCTTCCCTACCTCCACCAAACCCATCACATGCCACCTCTGTAACTGCCCCTGACTCATTAATATCTTTTCCCCTTCCATAAGGGACATTTCCTCTTTGCTAACACAGACATGTAATCCCTCAGTTACGGGGTATGGATTTTGGTAGAGGGAAAAGGGAAGCGATTTGAACGTTGGGGTTTTTGGCGAGTTGGTCGAGGATGGTTTTAAAGATAGATTCGAGAGATTGATTCCCTCGGCGTTTATTCAGGGTGTGAAGAACTGACATTAAGACAGAGCGA
>CAZFDM010000294.1:0-7804 GCA_964517975.1 uncultured Syntrophaceae bacterium | reverse complement strand
GTAATCCTCATCTCCACCCACTCCTCCGTCTGGGGTTGAGTGGAAATGGTAATCTTTCCTCCACTGGGCATTGCATCCACTGCATTGAAAATAATATTGGTTAAAACCTCCCTTAACTCAGAAGGGTTTCCCATGATCAGGGGAATCTCCGATAACTGATGAACGAATTCTATTTGAATCCCTTTCTGCTGGGGCTGGTCTTTCCATCTGGGTTGGGTGATCGCGGTCACCTCTTTGATCAGGTCATTGAGAGAAAGAAGGGTAAAGGCTTTGTCCTTTCTCATTCCAGTAAATTCTTGAATCCTTCGAACGGTCTCTGCCCCATCTTTAGCAGAGCGTTCGATGGTCCTTAGGCGATCACGAATCTCATCTGGACCGAGGTGGTCTAATTGATGAAGGAGGAGTTGAATGTTCCCAAGGATGACCGCCAAAACATTATTGAAATCATGGGCCACTCCACTGGCCATCTCGCCCATGGCCCTTAACTTTTCAGCCTGAATGATTTGATCCTGAGCCTGTTTCAATTCTTGAAGGGTCTGCTTGAGTTCGGAGAAGAGTTGGGCATTCTCAATCGAAATGCTCATCTGGCTGGCAAAAGAGGAGAGGACTTTCAAATCCTCTTGGTCGAATCCCCTCGGTTTATCCGTCTCAATATTTAATACCCCAATGACCTCCTCCCTGACCTTGAGGGGAAAGGCAGCTTCCGATTGGACTTCAGGAGAAAGATTGATATAGTGGATATCCTTTGATACCTCAGGCGCATAATAGGGTTCACCTGTCTTGGCCACTTGACCCACAATCCCATCCACTCCGACCTTGAAACGAAGGTTCTTCACCTCTTCAGGGTTTCTTCCAATGACCTGTCTGATATAGAGTTCATTTCGTTCCTTATCTAAAAAGAGGATGGAGCAAATGGCATAGCCCCATCGGTCTTTGAGAAGTTCCAAGGCCTTTCTAAGCAGTTCGTCGAGGTCAAGGGTAGAAGAAAGAGTCTGCCCAACCTCGTGAAGGATCGTCAATTGCTTAATCTTTGCCAAAGACTCTTCATAGAGTTTTGCATTTCCAATGGCGATGGCTGCCTGATTGGCAAAGTTGAAGAGAAGATCGATCTCATTTTGTTGAAAATGTTTATCCGGATTGGTCGTTCCAACCGCCATTGCGCCGATGACCATTTCTCTGACGATTAAAGGAACGCCAACGACCTCCTTAAAATGGTAGGAGTCTAACTCCCTCCACCGATTGGTATGATGCTCATAATCGGCATAGAGGATCGGAACCTTTCTTCTCAAAACATCCCCGATAACCCCTTGAATGGATGGAGTGATTTCTGTTCCTATCAGAGATTCCGGCAATCCGTGGACAATGACAATGGAGTAATTCTGTCTCTGTTCATTCCAGAGGGCAATGTCTCCCCCTTCGGCTTCTAAGAGGTTCACCGCGCTCTCCATGATCTTTTGTAGAATGGCTTTTAATTCGAGGCGGGAGGCAATCTCCTGGCTGATAGAATAGAGGGTCATCTGTTCTTTCAATCGCTTGACGTTTTCTGTATAGAGGGAGGCCCTCTCCATCGCACCACTGATAATTTGAGCAATGGAATTATAAAGATTCTTTTCGAAAGGAGTGTAGTGATGAAATTCCTTTTTAGCGATATTTAAGGTTCCATAGATTTTGTCTCTTGATTTTAATGGAATGACCGCAAGGGATTTCAATCCCTCTTCTATGGCTAAGGGAAGGGCTTCGGGGCAAGACGGATAGTCTTCAATGAAGAGAGGTTCACCTGACTGGGCTACCTTACCTGTGATTCCTTGACCCAATTTAAGTCGCATCATCGGTTTTGAGAAGGCTTTGGAAAACCCACGATGGGCTACATAAATCAGTTCCTGATTCCTATCGTCCAAAAGGTAAATACCGACAGATTTGACATCGATCATCTCCATCATCTTATCCAGACTCTTGTTCAAAATTTCATCAAGGTCAATGGATTGGTTAACGGTCTGGCTGATGGCGTTGAGAATCGAAAGTTCCTGATTCAGCCTGATAATTTCTTCCCCTCTTTTTTGTCCTTTCCCCCCCATCTTCTACTCCACCAGAATCAACCCATAGATGTTTTGTATGTCCCCCTGACTTCTCACCACTTCAATGGGAAATCCATTCTGCCTGGCCGTGGTGAAGACATCGATCCCACAGGCCTCCATAGAAGGTCTTGCCCTATATCCATGCTTACAAGAACTTTGGGTATCACACTCTCTACAAAGCCTGCACGGACCCGAACCCATACTCCAGGCCTTAAAATAACCATCCAGAAAAATCTCTAATTCAAGATCGACGATCATTCCGTTGAAATTTTTTGTTATCTCTCTCCTCTTCTCCGCATGCTTGATCTGTTGATGAAGAAGGATGGCCTTCCGATAGGAATCGAGTATTTTCCGAGTCGCCTCTGGAGTGGGAGAGAAGGGAGGACAGCAGAGGGTCATCCCAAACCCTGGACATCCAAACTGACATTTGACTCTCACCCATTCGGCAGTAACCACAGAATGCGGATCAATCACCCTTGCACCCTCAAATCCTTTCTCCAATGCCTCCTGGCAATAAATCTCAAGTGGCTTCACCCTTTCTCCTTATCTTCATCGGTCTAAAGGCTTTCCCTATACATAAAATTTTTCTTATTTCGTTCCGCTCAGTTCCCGTATCTCTCGTTGAGCCTCTTCCCTTTCTGGACATCCCCTCTCCAGCCACTCCAATGCAGTTCGAAAATGAAGAAGGGCATTTTTTTTGTCCCCTTTTAATTTAAATTGCTTTCCATAATAAAAGTGGGACAATCCCTTCTGACCCATCCTTCCATAGACCGATCCAATGTTGAGGTAGATATCAACAAAATCGGCCATCTCCTTCTGTATCTCAAGAAAAAGGGAGAGGGCTTTGGCCAACTCCATCTTTTCTTGATACCCTCTTCCAAGATAATAGAGGGTTAAAAAGTCAGGTTCTGAGGAAAACGAACGCCCTGCCTCAAGCACCTCGATCGCCTGGTCTATCTTTCCAGAGAGAAAATAAACGATTCCAAGTTCCCGAAGGACATCTGGATTTTGAGGATTTAAGGATCTTGCCTCTTGAAACGACTCCATCGATTTGTCCAACCTTCCCATTTTCCGAAAAGCAAGCCCTAATCCATAATATCCTTCTAAGGCCTTAGGATGGTTATCTATCATGGATTGAAAATGGGTCACCGCTACATTCGGTTCCCTTTCCTCTACAAAGGCCTTGGTTTTAATCTTTTTAAAATCCTTGACCTCTTTGAATGGACCCATTGGTTTAGGACTAACCTGTAGAAGATTCTCCAATAGGGAGATCCGATTTTCGGTAGCAGGATGCGTTGAAAGATAGGCCGGGATTTTGGGTCCTGAGGTTAAGCTGATTTTATGGACCTTATTTAAGAAACTGATCAACCCACTTGGGTCATAGCCTGCTCGGATCATATAGGTTAGGCTGTTATGGTCTGCATCGACCTCCATCTCTCGGGTATACTTCAGCGTGAGGGCTTGTCCTGCAGCCAATGCGGTCAGCGTGACTGCCTCAGAAGTCTTTCCTCCGCCCCCTGCAAGAATGCCTGCAACGATTGCAGCAAGAGTTGCAAGGTTTAATCGTTTCGATCTTTCGATCAACTCGGCAACATGCCTCGCCTGCACATGGGAGATCTCATGGCTGAGTACCCCTGCGACTTCATGTTCGTTTTCTGCCAGAACAATTATTCCGGTCGTTAGAAAGACATGTCCCCCTGGGATAGCATAGGCGTTGGGATCGGTTGAATTGACCAAATAAAATTTATATTCAAAAGGAGAGGCCCCTACTTGGGCAACGAGAGAATAGCCCACCTTGTTGATAAAAGCTTGAAGGGTAGGGTCTTTGACCATCGCCACCTTCCCTTCCATTTCAAGAAGGATCTTTTTGCCTAATTTCTTTTCCTCCTCTGGAGTCATAATCGCCCGGGCTTCCTCCCATAAAGACCCCATAAGAAGGAAAATGACGATAATAAAAATTATGTACTTTTTTCTTACTTTCATTCTGAGACCCAACGTGATTATATCTTAACACGTTCACTCAATCTCTACAACAAAGATAAGGAGTAACATGGTTACAAGTGAGCAGATAAAAAAAGCCCTATATATCCTCCCATTTTGGGTGGGGTTTGGATGGTGGGAGTAAGAGGATATATAGGGCAAAAAAACCTTACGCCTTGGCCTGTGGCTCTATGCCAATGCTAATGCTCCATGCAGGGATGGTGGATGTGGAGACCACCAACTTTATCGATCTTCCATTTCAACCACTCAAAACTTTTCTTTAGAAACCTTCCCTCCTCAGATCGAACCTTCTTCTTTCCCTTCTCTTTTGGATAAGGCCCATACCGATCGCACCCTTTTTTAAACATTCTCCTTCACCCCCCTTGGTCATTTCTTATTTCCCTTTCCAATTTTTCATCGATTCATTAAAATCCCTGACCGAATCAAAAAGCGCCCGAAATGAAAATGGTCTTTCCTGCCTTCTTTGTGGATAAGGTATCACTTTTACCTTACGTTCAATGACCCTCTCTTCAGATTCTTTCAAGACCCCCTTCTCTTGGGCTTTTATTTTCTCCAGTTCCAACCCATGTTCTTCCTTCATCTCATGTTCGCTCAAATACCCTGTAATCCAGGCCCAGTTCATAGGATAGACATCTGGGTTAAAGATTACAGAATAGAAATGCCAGACAATGATCGTCAGGGTGGCTAAAATGGCTTCATAAAAATGGATGGTTCGTGCGAGATTGAATGTCCATTGGGGAAAATATTTAAGCCACTCCACCTCAAACCAGAGGATGAAGCCTGTCACCGTCATGACCAGTGTCCCCCAAATCAAGCCAAAATATTCTAACTTCTCTCGAAAATTGAATCGGGGCATTTTAATCTCTTTTGGAGGACGATTGATGAAGAGGTTATTCTTCAATGTCTCCAGGAGGTCTTTGGCATCTTTCAGCCCTGGAATCATATCCCTGATGATGCCCCTGCCTCTTTTTGTAAAAATGCAATAGAGGATATGGTAACCACCCAGAAAGACTATGGCCACCCCACAGAGACGATGGAGGAAGCCTCGCAAAGTCATTCCTGCAGGGACTTCTGTAATTGGAGAGACCCAGAAGGCTGTTGGAAAGCTTAATGCAAACCCTGTGATGACAAGGAGCGTAAAATTGATGGCAAGGTTTAGATGTTGAATTCTCTCGTTAAGAGTCATCCTGAGATATTTTTTTGCCATATCCACCTACTCTTTCGCTCTTCTGTCTATGGTCTTTCTCAGCCAATCGGTAAAATTGAAGAAGGTCAGTCCTCCAATCACAAGGACAATCAGAACAATGTAAGCCACCTTCACCCACCCCACAATCTTATCCCCAATTTCGTCCCCAGCAATAGAGGCAACGACATGGATCTTTCCCTTGGCGAAGTTCTCTGAAGCACCTGGATGACAGTTGCCGCAGGTTTTCTGGAGATTGTCTTTGTGGACCATGGATTGGGGGTCTGACGAGGGCCTAATATCATGGACTCCATGACAACTGGCACAGTTTGCAGAATAGGTATCTCCTCCTCGATAAGAAAGACCATGAAAACTATCATAATAGGATTTTACAGGGAGGGTCGTAAGCCTATACTCTCTTGAAATCCGTTCTGCTGCATGACACTGTGGACAGGTAGTCAGGGCAATCCTTTTCACATTGGTTGGAGAGTCTGGATCCACCTTTGCCTTGATTCCGTGGATCCCGTGACAGGTGGTGCACGTAGGGGAATCTGTCCTCCCTCTGGCCGAGAGGATTCCATGGATACTTTCAACAAACTGTTTGGTGATCTCTGGATGGCACCCTCCACAGGTCTGGGGAATGTTTGAACGAAATATTGAGGACTTCGGATCAATCAGCGACCTCAGATTATGGCTCCCATGGCAACTGGTACAGGTCACTTCCCCTGTCTTGGCATGAACGCTCTTTTTAAACTGTTCGCCTGGAATGACAGAACCTAAGGCATGGGCTTTGACAAATTCAATATCGGAATGACAACGGTTACAAGTCTTTTCAATGTTGGAGACATGGGTCATCGACTTTGGGTTCTTACTGGGAAGGATGTTATGCTTTCCATGGCAATCATAACATTGGGCTGCCCTCTCTGTTCCCTTCATGATCCACTTAGAGTGAAGACCCTGGAGATACTCTTTCTCTGCCTTCTCGTGGCAAACCCCACAATGAACCCTCTTATCCTCTTTCCTCTTAACGCCCTCAGCATGGGTATCATCCTTGATCCGAGTATGGCAATCAGAGCAAGAGAGTTTCCCATGGATCGAATTCTTAAATCCAGCCTCTGAAACATAGAGGGAAAGGCTTCTCCCCCCACTATCTTGCTTTTTAAGCGACTCATCCCTGTGACAACTAAAACAGAGAGAATTATCGGACCAAGCAACTCCTGCCATCCATCCAAAAATCATGAGAGTGGAAAGACCACCCCAGAGGAACTTCCAAGACTTGCTTCCTTTTCCTCTCCATTTCATGCCGGAACCCTCCCTGGAATGAGAAAAGGAATTATCCCTTCTTTCGGGCTCTCCCTCTCTATCTTTTCAAAGGCACACTCAACTGCTGATTTTATCTCCTCCAGATCAACCGGTTTCATCGCTTGATAAAAGATCCCAGCCCCCCTGAGACGTTTAGCCAGCCCGAGGGAGGGTTCTGAGGAAATAACAATGATTTGAATCTTTTCATTTATCTTTTTAAAAAGGGGAACTAAATCACAAGCCTTTACCCCTTCGATCTCATCATCGAGGAGGACCACCTGAATTTTACCATTTCGGACTTTCCGTATCAAGTCACTCACCACTTTCCCCGTCTCAATTCGATATCCCATTCCATGGAAGAAAGTTGAAAGTGACTTAATCCATAAATCATCTTGAATCGCAATCAGGATCGTCTTGGATTTCATGTCCCTATTCCTTTTTTTCTGAAACTTCCTGTTCCCATCCTATGTGGCAGGGATGGAAACCTCTCCCCCTCTTAACGTGGAGACTGTTCCTCCAAGGAGAGAGACCAAAAGAATTCCTGCAGGAATAAGTTGGGCTAAAACAACGACGATACCGCAAGTCATAAAGAACCAGACACCTAAAAGTCCTAACCCTTTTACCCCTCCTAAATAGGCAATTCCAAGAGAGGCAATGGCTATAAATAGAATTAAGGTTAAACTTAGGATCACTAAAATCTTCTTCATCTTTGGATTCATCCGACCCTCTCTGAATTTAATTTTCTTCTAAACCTATCTCGATGATTTTAAAATTTCCTATCTTTTTACAGGTGTTGGTTCATAAGCAGGAATCTCAACCTTTCCTTTCTCTTCAGCCGGCAGTTTTTCTGTTATTCTTTTCCGTTTTGAGATTAAGCCAGTAGTGGTTCCAACAAACGTAAAAAAGAGAATAATCGCGGGGATTAATTGGAGTAAAATAATAATGGCCCCAACGATGATGAATATCCAAAGGGCAATACCCGCATCTTTAAGGCTAATCGATCTTGCAAAAACAGGTGTCGAAATAAAGGTAACCAACCCAAATATAATAAGAGGAAACAGGTAATTTTTTATTTTCAACATATTAAATCCCCATTTTTTATTGGTTCAAAATGAATTATGCATAACTTGTGCCATTTTTAACATAAATATTAATAATATGTAACTTATTAAAAATAAAGGGTTTTTTTATTTGTAAAAATTTTAAAAAATAAAAAGTGTATATATGAAATATACACTCTGGG
>CAZFDM010000293.1:0-17818 GCA_964517975.1 uncultured Syntrophaceae bacterium | reverse complement strand
TTAGAGATAAATTCTCAGACTTAAACATGTAAGAATCTAAAACCCAAAACTGAGATCCCGAAACAAGTTCGGGATGACAAAAAGGCCAGAACCTAACCGTCATGTCATGCTGAACTTGTATCAACATCTGGTTTATTTTTTCTGCTTTCAGCATACACACCTTTCATCCCCGTCCACAGGACGGGGTTTTTAGGTGCGATCTTAATAAAAAATTCTTTAAAGACCTTAAATTCCACCCTTGAATTTCTTGGATTATCTGAAGAGGTTATATTTTAATATCCAGTAAATCGCTGCCAACCCATCCTTCCAGTTAATCTTTTTCCCTTCTGTATAATCCCTCCCCCAATAGGAGATAGGCACTTCATAAATGCGAAGACCCATTTTAGCAATCTTGGCTGTGACCTCAGGCTCAAAGCCAAACCGATTGCTCTCGATCTTAATCCTCCTCAATGCCTCTGCACGAAATACCTTATAACCGGTCTCCATATCGGATAGATTTAAATCAGTCAGCATATTGGATAGAGTGGTAATGATTTTGTTCCCCACTGCGTGCCAGAAAAAAAGGACCCGATGGGTTCCACCCAGGAACCTCGAACCATAGACGACATCTGCCTTTCCATCGAGGATGGGTTTGATCAAATGAGGGTATTCAGAAGGATGATATTCAAGGTCCGCATCCTGAATGATGACGATGTCCCCTCGAATATGCGGAATGGCTGTCCGTATGGCCGCCCCCTTCCCTTGGTTGGTTGGGTGGGAAAGTATTTTAATTCCCCCCTCGCACATTTTTAGACATTCGCTTGTCCCATCGGTTGAGCCGTCATCCACCACGATGATCTCTTTATCGAAAGGAGTCTCCTGAACCCTCTTAATCACTTCGAGGATTGTTCCTGCTTCATTATAAACCGGGATGATTATAGAAAGTTTCATCTCCAAACTTCCCTTCCTTCTCTCCTACAACAATCAGGGATTGGCCAAATCGGATGGGGATCGCCTTTTCCAATTTGATAAAAAAGGGGACCATCCGATTAAAGAATCTAACCTGTCCTTCTGGCAAAAGAGACCTTCTTAAAAGGGTCCCATTTAAAAACCATCCTACTATACCAAATAAATTAAAGTAGGTTAAGAAAAGAATCCTAAAACCACTAAGGGTAATCTTCCTTGTCAGTTCCTTTTTAGAATATCGGCGAAAGTGGCCAATCTCTCGATCAAGTCGGTTATAAAGACCTTTTAAGGCAGGAACCATTAGAACAAGCCTTCCCCCTTCTGGAAGAGAATCGTAAAAATTATTTAATACCCCTTCGTCATCCTCCAGATGTTCCAATACATTTGAGCAGACAATGGTGTCAAATGAATTGGAAAAATTCTCAGGAGGTTTCTCCCGAATATCCCATAGAAAAGTTCCCTTCAAATTTGGATGATCTCTAAACTTTTCCCCTGCCACTTGAAGATATCTTTCATTCACATCGGATATCAAAACCTTTCCATGGCCAAGAAGGAACCCTGTTAAATTACCGATTCCACAGCCCACCTCCAAAATATTCCCTCCTAAAAAGGGGCTGATCTTTTCATAAATCCATTGATGATAGGTCATTGCCCTTTCCATCAGGGAAAGGGTAATGGTACTGGCCTTTTCATAATTTTTCATACTTACTCACGCCTTTCCCCGCCTCATTCTCCTAAACACTCCAATACCTAAACAACCCGCAACCCCTAATGAGGTGATCCATGCCCCAAGTTTAAAACTAAGTGGGTCATAGACAAAGTCCACCTGATGGCTTCCAGCAGGAAGGGTAATAGCCCTGAAATTATAATTGGCCCTTAAGATCCTTCTCCTTTCCCCATCAACAAAGGCCTTCCAGCCAATGAAGTAGGTATCATTTAAAAATAGGATAGAGTCCTCTTCTGCATTAACCAAAAGGGTTAACCGATTATTACTTTCTGAAACCCATTTAACCTTCTCCAATTGAGCCACAGATTTTTGCCTGCTTTCAATATTTTTTAAGGGGTAAGCGTTAGGCTCCTCCTCTAAAAGGACCTCTTCTTTTATACGAACCCCATTGCTTTTAATCGTTGAAAGGATGGCTTCTGGATCCATCACCCTAAATCCTTTAACCAGCCACCCCCTTTGGGAAGGATTCAGATTTTTATATAACTTTATGGTATTTTCTTTAAGAAAATCTTCCCTCCGACCAGAAAGTCCTTCAGTCATCGAATCGATCAACTCAAGAGATGGATCTTCCATTAGAGTAACAGAGATTACATATTTTACCCCATAGAGTTCCATAAGGGGAGTTGAAGAAATTGAGGCGACTTCTGTCAATGCCTTATAGAGATCTTCAGTCCTCTTTAACCGAATTACATCGATCCCCCATATATCCCGCAATGAATGAAGGAGGTTGAGTGGGGGAAGATGTTTTCCCTTCAATACCTTTAAGGGGGATGGTTCTGAAATGAGAATGGGTGTATCCATGGAGATGGTCTTTGGTGTAGAAAATACTCTGAATTCATCTCGGTCAGAGGAAATTGATTCTAAGATTTTTGTCTTCTTAAAATACTCGGAGGCCTTTTCTTTTCCGTAAAAGCCCATATTTCCAAAGAGATCTGCTGTAAGGAAGAAGATGAGGAGGAATTTAATCCAGACCCTCCATTTCACCTCGTATCCGATCCTTAATAATAGGAAAAAGAGTGTGAGGTAAAACAAAAACCTTTTGATATTGTAGAGGTTTGTAGAAATATGATTATAGTTTGGGAAGTCCATCCCCCTCTCTTTAAGGAAATGGGAAATCTCTTGATCCCCTAAGATGAAAAAGAGAAGAAGAAGTCCAAAGCCCAAGGAGAAGGCAATGAAGAGATGCTTTAAGATATTTCCTTTTCCTTCATCGGCCAATGCCTTAAGCCTATCCAATCCAAGTCCTGCTGTTGTTGCCATTACAAAAATAAAGATATAAAGAAACTTCACAGGATATCGAATCCCATTAAAAAAGGGGACATACTTAAATACAAAAGGGTAAAGTGGATTGTAATGACCCAAGGATATAAAGACTGAAAAGGCCATAAGGGCAAAAAAGAGCCTCCGTTCCCTCCCCCAAATGAAGTAAATCATGCTCAAAATAAATGGCAATCCTCCTGTATAAAGGGTTTTTAACCAGCATTGGGAGAGCCAGTACTTTTTCATGTCAAGAAAATATCCATAAGCATCAGGAAGGAAGAAGAGGAGGATGTCCTTTGGTGCAAAACTCCAGATGGTGGCCTCCTGAAAAGAAAGCCCTTTAGCGCGAAGGGAGTGGCAATATAATTCCACAAAAGGAATTAACTGAATGGCAGAAAGAGATAAAAATATGAGGATGATGACCAATAGGCTTTTTGTTCTTTTAATAAAAACCGATGATTGAGAAAAAATCACCATAAAAAGTAATATAAAGAAATGGCCATAGACAATCTCAATCCCACCACCCAAAAAAGAAAGGGTTATAAAAATGGCAGTGAATATCTCATTTTTTATATTGGGGTTGGCAATTGACCTTCTAAAAAACAGCAGGATAAGGGGAGTCCATACTACCGAAAGAAGGCATGGGAGAAGGCTATGGACCGAAAGGAGGTATCCACTTAACATAAATACCAGGCCTGAGATAAAGGCCCCCGATGGGCTTGATTTTAAATCCCTGAGGAAAAGGTAGGTGAAAAATCCCCCTAAGAGGAAATGAATGAGAATGATAGCATTAAAGGCAATATCAAAGGGAAGAAGAAAAAAGAGACCATTTATAGGATAAAGGATGGCATGTTGGGGATTGGCAAAGAATGGATGGCCTGAGAATTGATAGGGATTCCAAAGCGGGAAATCGCCTCTCCTGATACTTTCAACCCAGAAAAATCGGGGAGGGATGAAATAGGGAGCAAGGTCCCTTTCTGTTAAGATGAATCGATCTTCGAATAGATCATAGAAGAATATAAGAACAACAATTAAAAAAGGGGACAGGCTACTTTTTTTAAGGGATCTAACACCCTTATAAATAATTTGAATCATAGCAAATTATTTTAAAAAGTAGCCTGTCCCCTTTTTATTACCAGGTGGCCGTAGCGGCAGTAATGGTTCCATAAGTTGTCGGAACATTGGGGGTTGGGGTAAGTGTAAATGTATAGGTAACCCCTCCTGCGTTCATTTCAAAGGTAGTCGCTCCGAAAGTATACGAGACTCCTTGTATGACCGCACTTCCAACAATATCGCCCATTGTAAATGTGCCTGAAGTCCCCTTTATTAAGCGTTCAGCAAAAATCAATGAGTTGGCACTCCTGAGACTGCCTAAAACACCTCTTGCTGTTCCATCCGCGGCCTCCCTTGTAAGATCAATATACCTTGGGATGGCAACTGCCGCCAAAATGCCGATGATCACAATGATCACAATCAGTTCAATAAGAGTGAATCCCTTCTGGTTTTTTAGCATTGATTACCTCCTTCAAAAAGAATTGAAAAATTATATTGAACCCTTTGTTATCAAAATCAAAACCTTTTGTCAACCCTTTTTTAAATAAAAGCCCTTTCCATATAGGTTGGATAATAAATTTTTTTTCATTGGGTAAGCCCTTGGGGCTTACCGTTTTTAGGTAAGGGATAAACCCTTACCCTACAGATTAATTTTGGTAAGGAATAAGCCCTTAGCCTACAAATGGTTATTTCTGGTATCTATTCGCCTCCCGCTTCAGAGGTTTCCTTAAAATAAGCAATATTTGTGCCTAAAGATGGATTTCAGCCATTGGTTGAATAGATTTAAAAAGTTTAATAAAATTAATAAGTTAAATAATTTTTCCACTAACTATTCATTCACCTTTCAAAATAACATTTAGAAAAAGAACAATTTTTGGCCATTCTAATGACAGTTCTGTCTTCCTATCTCAAGATAGGTGGATATTAATCAAAATACCTTTAAGTGGGTTTTATGGATTTATTCCCATTGATCTTTTCTCCCCTAACCTTAATCAATTCCGCTACGATACTCACAGCGATCTCTTCAGGTGTTTCAGAGTTAATCTCAATACCAATGGGTGCATGGACACGATTTAAATCCTCTTGGGAGATTCCTTTCTCCAGTAAATGGTCAAATAAGGTCTTAATCTTCTTCTTGGAACCTATCATCCCGATATAGCGAGCATTGGTCTTAATGGCCTGCTCCAGAACCAGACCATCATAGAGGTGGCCTCTTGTGACAATGACAATATAAGAGGCATCATCGATGGAGATGCGATTAAAACTTTTTTCAAATTCTGTTACAATGATTTCATCAGCCTCTGGAAACCGCTGGCGATTTGCAAACATCTCCCTATCATCAAGCACGACCACCTTAAAATCTACCTTTTTTGCAAGGGGAGCCAATTGCTGGGAGATATGCCCAGCCCCAAAAATAAAGACGGTTGGCTCAGATACAATGGGTTCTAAAAGAACTTCTATCTGATTATCCTCTAAAGGAAAAACGATTACTCTTGGCTTCTTTTCGCTGAGAAGGATCTTGCTCTGCTTCAGAATCTCTTTCTCCAATCCCTCTCCCCCCAATAGTGAGCCTAACCTTTCCCCAGAGGTCTTTATCAATAATTTCCTCCCATCTTTTCTTGGGAAATCTTTTTCAGAGGAGATCAGAGTTGCTAAAATGGCAGAGCCACCTTTCTGTTTGATCCTCATAATTTCCTGATAAATATTTAAGAACTCTTCTTTTAAAGGTTCTAAAAAGATATCGATGTTCCCACCGCAGATGAGACCCCCTTCGGCCAATTGTTCAGAAGTAAGGTTAAAACGAAAGACCCTCCCTCTCTCCTCTGTAATTACCTCTTGGGCCCCCTGCCAAACCTCTGCCTCAACACATCCTCCTCCAATCGATCCAATTGTCCTCCCATCTTCCCTAATCAAATATTTTGCACCTACTGCCCTTGGCGCAGAACCAATGCGGTGGATCAGGGTGGCCAAGGCCAATTTCTCCTTTCTCTGAAGACCCTGAACAATTTCAGAATAGATGCGATCCATAAAGACCACCTACCCCTTTTTACTTTCTTTATATTTTAATGACCCAATTTAATCTTGTAAATCCCTTCTTATCCTCACCCGGAAATGAAAGATCTCCATGTAAAAAACGATAGTCCTAAGGGTTTTTGGGTTTTGGGGTAACCCTCCTCTCCTTTGGAGAAATTTCAGTCCTCTTCTCTTTAGAATGGGCAAGAGGTAAGAGAAAAAGTTGGTAAAAGATTGGGTCGGCCCATAGTTCCATCTCTGGAGCAAGATCTCCCACCCATGCAGAAAAGCAAGGAACATTATTATAGGCATTGAAATGGGAGGAAAGGTCCTTTAATGACTTAAAGAGTATAATCGATGCGCCAAGATGGGTTGGCTTTCCCTTAAGGAATTTGAGTTGCTGGATTCCCAGTTCAATGGATTTCTGATCTTCTTCAAGTTTAGAAAGCCAGAACTTCCCTTCCTGATATCGTAACTCCATTTCCCCTGTCTGGATGGCCTGAATAAGCCTTAAACGAATCTCCTGTGCCTTGCTCATCAAACCGTCTAACTGGTTTAACAACTCCCCCTCCTCCTTTTTTGAGAGTCTTTCCTCCTTAGAGGAGATCTTCTTCATAAAATATTGAAGGGAGTATTCCTCTGCTTTAACCATAGGAGATAGAATGAAAAATAGAATAACCCAAATGAATAAAAACGTTTGAAATCTCATTGGTCTCTTCCTGATCAATTTAACTCTCCTTTTCCCCATCGATAAGTTTCTAAAGATTTCTGATAATTTCAACCACGGGTGGTTCTTTTTTCACCTGCCCCAGGATAATCCTTTCGATCTGGAGATTCCCTCTTTCAATAATCTTTTCTGAAATTTTTTGTGCCCTTTTTAAACCATCCGAAATATCCACTTTATTTAAAAAGGCAATCCATCTTGATGATTTGGGTGCACCCTTAAAAACACCTTCAGGATGGGTCATTAATATTGCTAGGGCATCTTCGGTCAATCGATCTCCCATGACAAGCCCTGTTAATTTCGAAACACGCTCCGGCTGAAACACGTTTTCCTCACTTAACTCCACCCCCAGACCATCCACTCCTAAAAGAGCAACTACCATAGTCGTGTCCAATGGGATTACAGGTTCTATCTCCCTTGGGGCTTTAATCGGTCGTCCAGCAGCCCCATCCGCCTCAATGATGAGATAATCTGTCTCATTTAAACCCCAGAGCTCTTTTACGCAATTTAATGAAATCCCTTTTAATTTACCATGTCCTATCCGCTCACTTGCAATGGTCATATGTTTGTATTGACTCATTAGTTGATGTACAGATTCTATTATCTTGGTTTCTTCAGTATGGATAAAAAGAAATGGGGTCTCTTCTGAAGAAGGCTCCATTATTTTTGTTGTGGTCGTTGTCAAAACCCTACTTCCGCCAAGAGCTAATTCTCTTGCAAGCCGAAACATTAATGTGGTCTTCCCTCCTGCACCCACCAGACTGATCATCTCCTTTTCCCCGAGCCCCAATGCCTTGGATAGAGTTCCCTTATTATTTACCCTTTGTTCATTGTTCATTGTTACTCATCGTATCATTTATTAAACCAATATAAAATGGCCTCCAACACCCCACCTCCAATCGCCCTGGCTTTATCCGATATGGTAAAGCAGTTTTCTCTTTTGCCTCTTGGATCAATATCCCCTACCTTCATCCCTTTTTTCACTTCGACTCCATCACGAAGAAGACCTCTTAGAACCCCACTGATTTTGGCAATCACAGGATAATCATCCACTACCGCCACCACCGTGCCTTTATGGACTCGGTCCCCTATCCTTTTATCAGAATGGAAAACACCTTTTTTCATCGTCCTAAGAAGCCTCTCAATGGTATATCCTCCAATATCTCCTGGGATGCCTGTATCGGGCTGTGCCTCTCCATTTAATATCATCCTTCCTAAATGGTGGCCACGGTTTGTCTCAATGACAATGTGGACATCTTCGCCTGCCGTAAATCCTGGACCAAGGCCAATGACCAAAGGAGCATCATTGATCTTTGTCCCCAAATTCTTTTTAGCCATAATGGCGTCAATCAAGATATCGGGATGTAAAACGTTCCTAACTTTTTTACCATCAGGATCGATGAGGAGTGGAATATTCCCTCGGTTCCAAACGGAAGGGATCTCTTTAGGAGACGAAATTCGTTCTGCCCGAACCCCTTCCACTACCTTCTCCCCATCGTAGACAGCCTCACAAAAGGAGACCTCCCTTCTAACCGCAAGAGGTTGAGAAATTTCCAACATACAGACCTTAAAGTGCGATTGATAGAGTCGGTGAGCCACCCCACTGGCCATCTCCCCTGCTCCTCTGATTAATACAACCAATTCATCGATCCTTTTTTTCATTTTCCTTAAGCTCCCTTTTCGAAACTCATTACTCTCTTTTCAAATCCATTTTTTAATTTTTTTATAATCATCCCAGGTATCAATATCTAACAGCACCCCTTTCGATTTTGTCCGAAACACCCTCACATTCTTTGAGTATCTTTCCAAAATAGACCTCCCTCCGACATCCCCTTTAAGCGATTCTAATTCTTTTCTGTAACATCGATCGAAGAGCACTGGATTCCCTCTCATCCCATTATAAGAAGGGAGAAGAATATCCCCCTTCTTGGGAGTAAAAGAATTGATCAGTGCATTGATCGTTTGTGTCTTAAGGAGGGGTTGATCTCCCAAGGCAATGAGAATGCCCTGGCTTTTTGGATCAATCGCCTTAATGCCTCTTCGAATAGAAGCACTCATACCTTTCTCTTGATGGGGATTTACAACAACCTTCACTTTTTTGCCTTGAAATCTATCGTTCAACTTCTTATTTTTGTGACTTAAGACCACTACCAGTTCGTCAATATTTGATTGTAAGAGGGTTTTAAAACAATGTTCAAAAACTGTCTCCTTTCCCCATGGAAGCGATAATTTATCCATCCCCATTCGTTTTGATTCCCCTGCTCCAAGAAGTATGGAAGAGATTTTTGTCCTCATCCTTTTATGAAAAAAATTCCTATCTAAAAAAGTCCCTCAATAGGTTAAGAAATAACATTGAGCAATTATTAAAGTTAGGTTAATATTAAATTTAATCTTTATATTCGATTTCTGTCAACCCCCTGTTGGCATCGATAGGTTTTTTTACCCATAACCCTTGCCAGTTATGGGGGCCAGAGAAGAAGGAGAGATTTATGGCCTATACTCCTTTAACAACGGGTCAAACCTATTGGCCTTTTAAAAAGTATTTTGAAATTTATAACCGCTCGATCAGTGACCCTGAAGGGTTTTGGGCAGAAGAAGCTCGAAAATTGGAATGGTTTAAGACCTGGGATAAGGTTCTTGATTGGCAACCCCCTTATGCAAAGTGGTTCGTGGGGGGACAGCTCAACGCCTCTTATCTCTGTGTAGATCGTCATGTCAAAACCTGGCGAAGAAGCAAGGTGGCTATTTATTGGGAAGGGGAACCTGGAGATACACGCGTCCTGAGTTATTCAACGCTTTATCGTGAGGTGAACAGATTTGCCTCTGCCCTTGAAACCCTTGGTATCCAAAAAGGGGATCGGGTGGCCCTCTATCTCCCTATGATTCCCGAATTGCCTGTCGCGATGCTGGCATGTGCCAGAATTGGAGCAACCCATACCGTTATCTTTTCTGGATTCAGTGCCCAAGCATTGGCTGACAGGGTAAATGATACAGGAGCAAAACTTCTAATTACTGCAGATGCAGGCTTTCGGAGGGGGAAGCCCATTGCTTTAAAACGGATTGCCGAAGAAGCAATCGAGATGACCCCTTCGATCGAAAAGATGTTGGTGGTTAAACGGGCAAATATACCTACTGTCATGAAGCCAGGTAGAGACCTTTGGCTCCATGATCTGCTCGATAAAGTTAAACCATTTGTCAACCCAGATCCATTGGACTCTCTTCACCCGCTCTACATCCTCTACACTTCCGGTACGACAGGAAAACCCAAGGGCATCGTCCATGGAACAGGAGGATATTTGACCTTCAACCACTCTGCCTATAAATGGGTTTTTGATATTAAAGAGGAATCAGTCTATTGGTGCACCGCAGATGTGGGATGGGTGACTGGACATAGTTCGATCGTCTACGCTCCTTTGATGCATGGGGCCGCTATTGTTCTTTATGAAGGGGCTCCGGACTATCCTGCGATTGATCGCTGGTGGGATATTATTGAGAAATATGGGGTCACAATCTTCTATACCTCTCCCACAGCCATTCGGATGTTGATGCGATATGGGGAAAAAGAAATCTTAAAACATGACCTTAGCACACTTGAATTATTGGGAAGTGTAGGTGAACCCATCAACCCTGAGGCTTGGACCTGGTATTACAAAAATATTGGAAAGGAGAAATGTCCTATTGTAGATACCTGGTGGCAGACCGAGACAGGAGGTATTATGATTTCACCTACCCCAGCCATTGAATGCCCTCCGCTTAAACCAGGCTCGGCAACCTTTCCTCTCCCTGGGGTATTAGCAGATGTAGTGGATGAAAATGGGAATAGCATGCCTCCTGAAGAAAAAGGCCTTTTGGTGATTAAAGCCC
Source organism: uncultured Syntrophaceae bacterium (assembly GCA_964517975.1). Lineage (GTDB taxonomy): Bacteria > Desulfobacterota > BSN033 > BSN033 > UBA1163 > JBBIRM01. Next base: position 7,232 of record CAZFDM010000293.1, on the reverse strand, counting down.
CCTGGCCAGGGATGTTATTAGGGGTTTACGGCAATCCCAAAAGATATGAGGAGAGTTACTGGTCAAAAATTCCAGGTGTCTATAATACAGGCGATTATGCCATTCGGGATAAAGATGGATATTTCTGGATTTTAGGCAGGGCTGATGAGGTTCTTAAAATTGCGGGACACCGAATCGGAACAGCAGAGATTGAGGATGCTGTGGTATCCCATCCAGCCGTTGCTGAAGCAGGGGTAGCAAGTATTCCTGATCCGATTAAAGGTGAAGCAATCGTTGTCTTTGCTATTCTTAAGGAGGGGATTTCACCTTCAGCGGAGTTAAAAGAAGAACTGAAAGGATTTGTTCGTAAGTCGCTCGGTCCGGTTGCAACTCCTGAGGAAATCTACTTTGTCTCAAAACTTCCAAAGACTCGGAGTGGGAAGATTCTGAGAAGAATCTTAAAAGCAGTGGCCACCAGCGCCAGCATAGGGGACCTAACCACCCTGGAAGACGAATCTTCCGTAGAAGAAGTCAAAAAAGTCTACGAGGAACTCAAGAGGGAAGTCTGATGTTTCCATTCGATTGGTGCTCTATTAGGCTTTATGGTCATGATGATTCTGATGATCTCTTTGTTGAGCATTATACCAGGAGGTTATTATGGAAACCATTCAAACTCTTAAAGAAAGACGATCGATCAATTTCTTTCAACCCGATAGCGAGATTTCTAAAGAGAAGCTTCGGGAACTCCTCGAATTGGCCAATCTTGCCCCTTCTTCCTTTAATCTTCAGCCCTGGAAGGTTATTGCTGTAAGGAATCCCGAACGAAAAAAAGTGCTTCGGAGATGTGCCTTTAATCAGCCCAAAGTAGAAGAAGCCTCTGTGGTTCTCATTATGATTGCAGATCCAAAAGGAGTGGAGGAGAATTTAGAAAGGGTTCTCAAGAGCTGGCATGAACTTGGGTATTTAAAGCCTGAAGCTGTGGAAAGCTCCAGAGAGATGGCCAAGAGCCTCTATGGTCCAGAGGAAAGTCTCACAAGAAAGATTTTTGCAGTAAAAAATACGGCCCTCTTTGCCATGACCCTGATGATTGCAGCCAAAGGACTGGGTCTTGAAACCCACCCGATGGATGGCTTCGATGAAGAGGCGATCAAAAAGGAGTTTGGAATCCCAGAAGATAAAATTATCCCCATGCTTATTGCGATGGGGTCTCTTAAAGAAGGGGTAAAACTCTTACCTCGTGCCTTCCGCCGGTCCATCGATGAATTCACCACTTGGCTATAAGGGATAGAAAGGGGAGTCTTTCCATGAAACGATATGGTTCCTCTGTAAGAAAATGGTTACTTCTTTTGGTTAGCATTCTTTTAATCTTCTCCTCTCCTACGTTCGGACAAAATCTCATCATTCAAAAAACTCCCTCGACAGGATATCAACCTCAGCTTCATGTGTTTGGGAAGAAAATCTATTATGTGTGGCATGAGTATGAAGGGCCCTCTCGTCAAATCTTTACCGCTGAGATGAATATAGATGGAACTGGATGGAAGGCCACCCAACGAACCTTTGGACGTTTTGATAAGGTCTTTCCACAGATTCAGGTCGCCAAAGATAAGATTTATTATGTGCGTCAGCAACCGGATGAGACAAAAAATCGTCAGATCTGGACGATGGAGATGAATCTTCACGGGTCGGGGTGGAAGGAAGTTCAAAGGACAAACACCCCTTTTGACAAACAGTTTCCTCAACTCCAGGTGGTGGGAGACAAAATTTACTATACGTGGAACGAATCGGATGGGAAATACCGACAGATCTGGACGGCCCAAATGAACATAGATGGATCGGCTTGGAAGGCAACGAAACGAACCTCTACTCCTTATGATAAATTTGAGCCTCAACTTCAAGTAGTTGGAGAAACAATCCATTTTGTTTGGAGAGAATCAGATGGATCTCATTTTCAAATCTGGACTGCTATAATGGATCGAGACGGGCCCTCCTGGAAAGCCGAAAAAAGAACCCATACTCCTTTTGACAAACATAATCCCCAATTCACGATTTATGGGAATAAGATCTACTTCACCTGGCACGAAGCAGATGGGCCGGATTGGAGGAAGGCTAAGTATCAGATCTGGACTGCTGAGATGAATCTCGATGGATCGGGTTGGCAGGCTCAGCAGAGAACCTTCAATCCCTTTGATAAATATACACCTCAACTCCAGGCCTTCGGAAATAATATCTATTATGTATGGGAAGAGTCGGACGGAAAATACCGCCAAATTTGGACCGCTATAGCCAATCGGGATGGGTCAGGATGGAAACCTCAAAAAAAGACGACCTCTCCTTATGGGAAATATGATCCACAGTTTCAAATTGAAGGAAATAGAATCTATTATGTGTGGCATGAAGATCATGGTCCCACCGAACCCATCTGGGTGGCCTCAGAAGATCTAAAATAAAAAGGAAAGGAAAAGGAGGATGAATGAAGGGATCATTTAAACACATTCTCATTGGAGGAGAGGCAGGACAAGGACTTCAAACCATTGGATTGATCCTCTTGAAGGCTTTAGTCCGAAAGGGCTACTCCGTCTATGGAAGCCAAACTTATGAATCCCGAGTTCGAGGAGGACATAATACCTTCTCTATACGTGTAGGAACCCAAAATGTCTTGGCTCCACAGGAGGAGATAGATGTTTTGGTATCTCTTAATGAAGAGAGTATTGAAATTCATAAAGAGGCACTCTCTCCCAAGGCCGTTATTATTGGCCATGCGAATTGGGATCGAAAAGAGAGGAATTGGTTTGGAGTGCCCCTAAAAGAGTTAGGGAAAGAAACCTACTGGAATACCGCCTCCATTGGAGTAGCCGCTTTCCTATTAGGCTTGGATTTAGGAGTGATGGCCAAGGCCATCAGGGATGTTTTAGGGGAAGAAAAGTCATCTGAAAATATACAAATTCTTGAGGCCACCTACAACTGGTTAAAAAATCAATCCCTCCAAATGGATCCTTTACCTTTTATCCCAAGCCCTTCATTCCGATTGGTGATGAATGGCCATGAAGCAGTAGCCCTTGGAGCCATCTCTTCGGGATTAAAATTCTGTGCCTTCTACCCCATGAGTCCTTCTACATCGATTGCCCAAACATTGATTGATTGGGCCAAGGAGATGGATTTAGTGGTAGTTCAAGCAGAAGATGAAATCGCAGCGATCAATATGGCAATAGGGGCCTCTTATGCAGGGGCTCCAAGCCTGGTGCCTACCTCTGGAGGAGGATTTGCCTTGATGGTTGAAACCGTAAGCCTCTCAGCCATCAGTGAGACTCCTGTCGTCGTGGTCATTGGTCAAAGGCCAGGTCCAGCAACAGGATTGGCTACACGCACCGAACAAGGGGAACTCTGGTTTGTCCTTCACGCAGGCCATGGCGAATTCCCGAAGGCGATCTTCTCGCCAGGCACGATCGAAGAATGTTTCTACCTTTCCCGAAAGGCCCTTGAACTTGCAGAAACATACCAAGGTCCTATGTTTCTTCTGACCGATCATTTTTTAGCGGATTCCTATAGCGATATTGAGCCGATTCAGGTAGAAGGCCTCTCTTTTATTAAATCCGGGGCAGACTTAGAGAAGATCCAATCCCCTTACCTTCGTTATCGAATCACGGAAAGCGGCGTCTCCCCTCGCTTACTTCCTGGGATAAGCAAACATCTTGTCATAGCAGATAGCCATGAGCACACAGAAGATGGTCATATGACAGAGAATCTTAGGATTCGACCTAAGATGGTGGACAAACGTCTTAGAAAGGCCCAGGGGCTCCGCTCTGAAGTGATTTCACCAACCTTCTTAGGAAATGAGGATCCAGAGGTCCTTTTTGTGTGCTGGGGATCAAGCAAGGGTTCAGTCCAAGAGTCGACCCTTAGACTTTCTTCAGAAGGGAAAAAGGCTGCAATGCTCCATTTCTCACAAGTCTGGCCCATGGTTCCTGAACAATATCTTCCTTATCTTAAAAACGCTAAAAAAGTCATCTGTGTGGAAAGCAATGCTACAGGACAATTGGCTCAGCTGATTCGAAGGGAAACAGGGTTTTTCATTGAACATAAGATTTTGAGATATGATGGATTACCCATTACTCCCCAATATATACTTAGGAACCTTGATTAAATGGAGAGGAGAAAAAAGATGGTGACCTTAAATGATTATGGTGAATATAAAACAGCCTGGTGTCCAGGATGTGGTAACTTTCAACTCTTAAGGGCAATAAAACTCGCACTGGTTAAAAAAGGGCTTGAACCTCACCAAGTTCTCTTTGTTTCTGGAATAGGTCAGGCTGCTAAGGCCCCCCATTATCTCAATGCCAATGTCTTTAATGGTCTTCATGGTCGGAGTCTTCCTGTCGCAACCGGTGCCAAACTGGCAAACCCTAATCTTGTCGTGATTGCTGAAAGCGGGGATGGATGTATTTACGGAGAAGGAGGGAACCATTTTCTTGGAGCGATTCGGCGTAACATTGATATCACGGTTTTGGCTCATAATAACCAAGTGTATGGGTTAACGAAAGGTCAGGCAAGTCCAACCTCTGAGGAGGGTTTTGTCACAAAGGCTCAGCCCGATGGGGTCTTTGAAGCCTCTTTTAACCCAATCGCCATTGCTGTAGCCATGCGTGCTGGATTCGTAGCGCGTGGATTCATTGGGATGGAAGATCACCTTGTAGACCTCATTGTTCAAGCCGTAGACCATCCCGGTTTCTCCCTCATTGATGTCCTCCAACCTTGCGTCTCCTTTAATCGAATCAATACCTTCAAATGGTATAGAGACCGATGCCACCCCCTTCCTTCCTCCTATGATCCATACGATTGGGAGGAGGCAATGAAAGTGGCTCAACAATGGGGAGATCAGATCCCAGTGGGGATTATTTATAAGAACGATAGGCCCCCTTACGAAAGGTATTTTGAACCCTTAAAAAAAGGACCTTTAGTTGGGCAAAAGGTTGACCTTTCAAAATTAAGAAGGATTATCGAAACCTACTCTTAAATTATACATTTCATTCCCATCTCTGGAATTGGAAAGTGATGATGAAGGAGGAGATGATGAAGAAAAAAATATTTCTGGCCTTCATGATAATCTTAATTCCGGTTGTTCTCTTTGCTCAGGGAACAGCAAAAAAAGTAAAACCTCTCCCTATGAGTCAGGAAACTCAGGCCTGTCTTGAATGTCATAGAGTTTATACTCCTGGAATTGTGGAAGACTGGCAAAGGAGCCTCCATGCCAAAACCATTCCATCTTTGGCAATGAAGAAGCCTGAAAAGAGTAGAAGGATTTCTGCAAATAAAATTCCTTCTCCTCTAACTGGAGTCGTGGTGGGGTGTTATGAGTGCCATGGATTGAATCCCGAGAAACATAAGGATAATTTTGAACATATAGGATATAAGGTCAATATCATTGTTACGCCAAAAGATTGTGCCACCTGTCATCCTATTGAAGAAAAACAATATTCAGGGAGTAAGAAAGCCCATGCAGTTGGAAATCTTACCAAAAATTCGATCTATCATACTCTGGTTGAAACCATCATAAGCAAGAAGAGCATCGAAAAGGGAGAAGTGATCCAAAAAGAGGTTTCTGAATCGACTCGACAGGAGACCTGTTTTGGTTGCCATGGAACAGAGGTAAAGGTTTCTGGAGTTCAATCCATCGAGACAGAAATTGGAGTTATGGAGATTCCCAAATTAATCAATTGGCCCAATCAGGGAGTGGGAAGAATCAATCCAGACGGAAGTTTTGGTGCCTGTTCCTCTTGCCATCCCAGGCATCAGTTTTCAATTGAGGTGGCTCGAAAACCCTATACCTGTTCTCAATGTCATCTTGAACCTGATGTTCCTGCGTGGAATGTTTTTAAAGAAAGCAAACATGGTAATATATATTTTTCAAATTATACAAAATGGAATTTTAATTCGGTTCCTTGGAAAATTGGAAAAGAATTTCAAACTCCTACTTGTTCGGGATGTCATAATAGTCTTCTCGTTAATTCAGATGGGAAAGTCGTTGCTGAAAGAACCCACGACTTCGGTTCAAGGCTATGGGTGAGGCTTTTCAGTCTCATCTATTCACACCCCCAGCCGATCCATGGAGATACTTCCAGACTAAGGAATAAAGAGGGTCTCCCCCTTCCTACCACCTTCAACGGAGAGGTGGCAAAGGAGGGGCTGATCAATGAAAAAGACCAAGAAAAAAGAAAGAAGATGATGTCAGGGATCTGCCACCAATGCCATTCAACCTCCTGGACAAATCAACACTTTTTAAAACTCCAAAACACCATTAAAGAGGTTGATCAAATGGTTCTCGCCTCAACTCTTTTACTCCTTGAAGCCTGGGAACAGGGTTTGGCCGAAGGAGTCCCTCAGGGGAAAAATCCCTTTGATGAGGCGATCGAACAGATGTGGATCAGGCAGTGGCTCTTCTATGCGAATTCCATTAAGTATGCCTCTGCGATGACAGGAGCCCCGGATTATGCCACCTTTAAACATGGGTGGTGGAATCTTAGTGAAACTCTCCAGCATATGAAAGAGTTGATCGATTTAAAAAAGAAAGGAGGACAATAACAATGATTCCACAAATTAAAAAGATTCTTTATGCGACTGACTTAAGTAAAAACTCATCTTATGCCTTTCTATATGCGATTGACATGGCCAAAAAACATGATGCAAAAATTGTAATTGTTCATGCCATTGAACCTATCCCTCGTTATGCAGAATTATATGAGGCGATGGCAGAAGAGTTCAAGAAAAAGCAATACGAACAGTTGATTGAATCGATGAAGAATAGTATCCAAACCTTTTGTAAAAAGGCAGAGGAACAGATCGGTTCTCCTTGTCTTGAACTTGTATCCAAGATTCTTATTCCCCGAGGGTATCCACCTGAAGAAATCTTAAATACAGCAAATGAAGAAGGTTGTGATGTAATCGTTCTTGGAACCCATGGGAAGGGATTCTTAGCACACACATTTTTAGGAAGTGTGTCCAATGCAGTGCTCCATCGGACTCGGAAGCCGGTTTTTATTATACCCTTACCTTCAGAAGAAGTAAGTATGCCTTGGGATAGCATCTAAAAATTATTTTTGAAAGTATTTATAAAGGGTTTTTATTGCTCAATGATTAAATAGGGTTTATGAATGAAATAGTTTTAGTGGGAAAAGGATAACTCCATTTGGGGATGAGTGAAAAAAATTTAAATTATCCCATATAGGCGTTCACAAAACTAGAGGGTTGGGAGGAATTTC
>CAZFDM010000292.1:0-4428 GCA_964517975.1 uncultured Syntrophaceae bacterium | reverse complement strand
ATAAGCGCCAAAATCAATCCTCCCGATATAAATTGAATCTCCATCTTTCAATACCACTTTCTTTATTTCAATCACCTTCCCTCCCGAACTCTCCATCCCCATCCTGGCCTTTATGAATAATTCTTCTTCCGTAAGAGGAGGGTATAATGTCTCGCCTTCATAAATTGAGCCTATTTTTGTTTTTAACAGCGCGAGATCATATTGCAGCACCGCCTTTGTCTCCTCGATCAACTTCTGACTCGATTCAATGAGCCCTAAATGAGTGCTCACTACGATTCCTTTCCCCTCTCTATCTTTTCTCACCCATATCATAAAAGGGGTACGAGGACTTCCAACCGCTTGGTGGAAATCAAAATTTGGATCGGGTTGGATTGGGTATGGAATTTTATACCGATTCTTGAAATCTCTCACCTCTTCCAGATTATTCCCGGCAGCAATTCCTATAATCTTAACCTTCCTTTTAAGCATTCGATCCTTTTCAATCAGGGAATATCCTTCGTTTAAAATGGGAGCTTGTCTCTCACAATTAACACAATAAGTATTGAGATACTCGATGAGAAGAAGAGAGCCACTAATATCTTCAAATCGGTAAGTCTTCTTTGGAGGAAGACCAAGATAGGAGCGATCCTCTTTTGAAAAGGGATATTTAAAAATTAAATTCGGGAAGGGAATGGCAAATCCAATTGTTTTTATTTCTCCATAGACAATTTGACAGGTTACAAAAAGATAAAGAATCAATCCAAAGTAAATCAACTTTCTTTTACTTATCATGACCAAACCTCCAGGAGTCTTTCCACATCCTCAGGGCGATCCACATCCCACCGCTCTTCGAGTTCCCTCCAATGCCAACCTAATCCCCTTAACCGTTTTCTCGTTTCTTCTAAGACCGAAGAACTTCCCCAGGTGATTCCCTCAAAGAGGGAGGGATCATATTTTCTTAGTCCAATGAGGACATAACCTCCGTCCTTAGCCGGAATTAAAACGGCGGGGTATCCTTGGATTATAGTTTCTTTAGCCTCTTTTAAATCAGTTTCTGTAAGGGAGGGACAGTCCGTACCGATAAGAAGGGCATAGGGGACGTGTTTTAATGTTTCTTCAAAGGCATGGGCCATTCGCCTTCCCAAATCACCTTCGATTTGGGAGCGGAGAGAAACCTTAAACCTTTTAGCACAATGAAGAAAAAAGGGGTGATCCGTTGTTGGATTGCACCAAAGTTCTACAGGGCCTACGTCTGCTCTTATAACCATTTTTAGAGTATAAATAATCAATTTTTTATAAAGATCAGTAACCGTTTCAACGTCCATAGAGGAAAGAAGTCGTGTTTTTACTCTTCCAAATAAGGGCGCTTTGGCAAAAATGAGGATACGACCTTCTAAATTCTCCATCGGTTCTAAATAAAAAGCAAATCGAGCGATTATGGATAATAAAGTCTTACAAGTTGTTTCGGATCCGCCTTCAGGAAATAGGCAGTTCTTAAAAACCACATAAGAAGAATAGTCCGAATGAAGCCTTTTTCTTCCCACCGTCGACTGGAGGAGACCACAGGTTGATCGATACATAGAGGCGGTCCATATCTCTTCAATCTCTTACATAAATCGATATCCTCCATTAGGTCAATCTCTAAGAATCCTCCAACGGCCTCAAAAAGTTGCCTTTTTAAGAAAATGCCCTGGTCACCTGTAGCAATCTGAGAAAACCGGGATCGCCAGTTCATGAAAAATTCCACTCCTCTAAGGAGTGGATGTTTTCCAGAGAGTCTTACATCGAACCAGCCCCATAACCTCCCTGTTCGAGACATTCCATTGAGGATAAGGTGATCTGCATGATCAGGGAGAAGAGTGTCTGCATGAAGAAATAGGAGAATATCACCTGTAGAGGATTCGGCTCCTCGATTCATCTGTCTGCTTCTTCCTCGAGGAGATTGAATGACTTGATCAGCAAAAGGGGTGGCCAAGGAAGGAGAAGAATCTCGACTTCCCCCATCCACTACAATCACTTCGTGACCTTTTGTCCTAAGGGCTTGCAGTAGAGGGAGGCTTTGGGGGATCCAAAAGGCTTCGTTCAAAACAGGAATAATGATTGAAATCTTCACCTTAACTCCCACCTCTTTAATTCCCCTCACCTCTCAAATGGAATGGTTTTGCTGAGTGCTCCTGCACAACTACTTCCTTGGCCTGCCGTGCACCCATAACAATGGTCATAGAAAGGAATGGGGATTCCTTCAAGATTAACGTCTTTCAGATCAGTGATATGAGGTCTATATGAATTCCCACACTTAAGGGGAAGGCCAAGGGCCTGATTAAAATCACAATCATAGACATATCCCTGCCAATCCACACTAATGAGTTTTCTGCACATCACAGAATTAAGATTCTTTGTAGAATGAGCCTTTTTAAGGTGGTCCAGGTAGGTAAAATACTCCCCTCTTGAAATTAAAAAGGTTTTAAACCGATGGATGGGCATATTGGTAATAGTTAACAGATGATTGAATTGGATGCTATAATTTTCTTCAAGATGCCTTCGATAATCTTCTTCTAAATTTCCCTGAGGTGGTGGCAAAAAAGCCCCTAAAGGATTGTAAACCAGATTTAGAACGAGCCCTGAGGATGTCTTCGCATAGCCTACCCGATTCAGAGCTTTTAACACATCGATACTCACATCAAACACCCCAAAGCCTCGCTGATGATCCACATTTTCTTTTAAATAGCAAGGGAGAGAGGCATAGATCTCAACTCCTTGATCCGCAAGAAATTGTATAAAATCTTCTTTTCCCAAAGTATTAAGAACCGTAAGGTTACATCGGTCAATGATCCGAAGCCCCATTCCTCTTAATTCACGCACAAAATCTTTAAAAAGGAGATTTAACTCAGGAGCACCTCCTGTAAGATCTACTGTTTTAACCCTCGATGAGGATAGAAAATGAATAATCTGTTCCATGGTTGAGCGATCCATGATCTCGGTTCGATGAGGTCCAGCATCGAGGTGACAATGGATACATCTTTGATTGCATTTATATCCTAAGTTGACCTGGAGTATCTCCAGGGAAGTTCGCTGAATAAAGACCCTATCATTCATTCCTTTCCTTTATTTAATTGCTCGAATCTTTTTAGTGACTACAGGAATCAATGCAAAAATTCCAAGAAGAAAAAAAGCACTCATGGTCTTTAGTGAGACCAGTTGATCAGAGGATTCGATTCTCCCCAAGGTTCTCCCAAGGTTAGTAAACACAAAGGCCCCTGGAATAATACCCAAAAAGGTGGCTCCTATATAAGTTTTAAGCCGAATGGGTGTAAATGCCATGGCCAAGTTAATTAACCAGAATGGGAAAATAGGAACAAGCCTTAGAAAAAGAAGATAATTAAAATCATTCCTGTGAAATTCCGAAAGGAATTTTTCAATCCTACCACCCATCTTACGCTGAATTGCCTCCCCCCATATATACCGGGCGGCAAGGAAGACCAGAGTTGCTCCTAATGTAGCAGAAAAAAGGATGATACTTATCCCTACCCATAACCCAAAAAGAAATCCAATTGTGAGTGATAGGAGGCTTGCAAGAGGTAAACTTAAAGCAGTGGATATGGTATAAATAGTGATGGATATGAGGAGCATAACCGAGTAGTGGTTAAGCGTATAAGCCAAAAGTTTTTCCCTGTTTGCCTTCAGAAAAGTAAAATTTAAATATTGGTCAAATCCCAAAAGGAAGAAGGCAAAAAACCCTCCTAAAAATATAGAGAGAATTAATAATTTCTTCAAAAAAACTAATAAATTCAATCTATTAAATAATCTCTGAGTGTTATGAATATGAAATTGAAAAGACATGTAAAAATGTTAAAACAACCTTTTAAAAAATTCAACACATTTTTTATAAAAAATTTATTAAAAATATCTTGACAAATCAAATAAAGAATAATATAATTTTTACAAATTAATTCCTCATATCTGAGAAAGTATGATGAAGCTTTCTACACAAAGCCGATATGGAGTAAGGGCTATTTTTGACATAGCTTATCATTCTGATGGCTCAGAAACCCAGGTTAAAGAGATCTCCAGACGCCAAGGAATTTCTCCGAGATATATCGAGCAAATATTCCAGAAATTGAAAAAGGCAGGGATTATTGGAAGTAAAAGGGGTCCTTCAGGTGGATATTTTTTAAATAAAAAGCCAGAGGAAATTACCATAGGAGAGATTATTCGAATTACGGAAGGCGTTATAAATCCAGTACTCTGTGTGAGTTCTGAAGATTCAACTATTCCTTGTGAAAAGTCAGGAGAATGTGTAACAAAGTTTGTTTGGAGTGAGGCAGGAAAAAGATTATCAGAGTATTTTGATTCTGTTACAATTAAAGAATTGTGTATGAAGGCTAAAGAAATTGGGATAAAAAAAGAGTTTGAAAAAAAATTTATGTATTATATTTAATTTTTCCTCGA
>CAZFDM010000291.1:0-10132 GCA_964517975.1 uncultured Syntrophaceae bacterium | reverse complement strand
GGGTAAGCCCTTGTGGCTTACCGATTTTCGGTAAGGGACAAGCCCTTACCCTACAAATTGAGGTAAAGGACAAGCTCTTACCCTACACGAGTTTGATTGATAATATATTTTTTCAGAAATCTTCTGGGCTTGATGAATTCTCATCAAAGATGAAGATGAGAGGTTGAATGGGGTTTTCTTATCAGGGAGTCTTAGTAAAGTAGATGACTTGCTGGCCTGCGGCGATCAGAACTCCTTCTTGATTCCTCACCTCAAATTCAATCAGACCAATGCGATTGGACCGGTGGGTGACTTTTGCAACGGCCTCAAGGACGTCTCCAGGCTTACCAGGAGCCAAGAAATGAATCCCATGCTGAATAGCAACTGCTGGTTCTCCGAAACTATTTCCTGCTGCCTCACAGGCCTGATCGGCTACTGAGAAGATGGCTCCTCCATGGGCCATTTGATACATGTTGACCATTTTCTCTGTGACATAAATAGAGGTTTTTGCAAAGCCAGGTTTTAATTCGATCAATTTCATCCCGATCAATTGAGCAAAGGTATCTTGAGTTGTGATTTTATCAAAGGTTTTTTCCATCCGATTTTTCCTGTTGTCCTTCACCTTTACCAAGAAACTTTTTTTTTCAATTTTTCTGAGAGATCGGATAAATCTTCATATTCGATGGGATTGAGTTTATAAAACATTTTGGGGAGGAGAGTTCCTTTCTTTATAAGAATGATGACTTCTTTGCCGAGCCCAAGGGCAATCCCGAGTTCAAGAAATCCCTCTGCCCTCTCGACGGTTGAGAGGTCAAAGATTCCTAATTTCGATCTTCGGATTTGTTCGATTTGTTGAGAGAGAGGTTCTCCCTTTTGAACAGACTGAAAGCCATAGATGGGTTTCAATCCTTTTCCTTCAAAGGCTATCTCTATGGCTTTTATCATCTCAGCCTCTGAGATCCCTGATGAAATAAAATATTCCCCGCTGACAGCGAACTCCACCTTTTTGGGGGTGGTTTGGATCTTTTTAAAAAGTGTTCGATCCAGGGTTAGTTCTTTGATGGCTCCATGAAGAATGGTTTTTGCACTTTCAAGGTCTCTTTTGAAGCGAGCGGCATTGATCTTATCAATTTCTGGAGAAGCAAAGGCTTTTACGCTTACTTCCCTGAACTTGAGGGCAAAGAAGTTTTGGCAGTGAACCGATTTAGCCCCAAAGATCTTCTCTAAAAGGGTTCGGGTTTCTTGATGCCAGTGTTTAAACTGTTCGTGGTTATCATGGAGACCTGCCACAGAATCTAATTTTTTTAATTGATCGTTGATGAGATCAATGGAATCCCTCTCTGCCATTAAGCCTTTTCTCCTTTACGAAAAAATTTAAATCGAAGATAACAGCCCACAAAGGGAATGTCAAATGGTTTTGTATCCTATTGAGAATAGAGTTTTTTTGTGATATAGAGTAAACATGCTAAAGGGGAAGAAAATTGTCTTAGGAGTGACGGGAGGGATTGCGGCCTATAAGGCTGCAGAATTTGTAAGGCTATTGGTCAAACAAGAGGCCCATGTCCATGTGGTCATGACGGAAAATGCTCAGAAATTTATTACCCCTCTTACCTTTCAAACCCTATCGGGCAATCCGGTTGTAACCGACCCTTTTACCCTACTCGACCAGACTGAAATTGGCCACGTTGCTCTTGCTGACTTAGCCGAGTTGATTGTGATTCTTCCTGCAACAGCCAATATCATTGGAAAGATTGCCAATGGAATTGCAGATGATTTTCTATCCACCATGGTCATGGCCTCTAAGGCTCCCGTGCTTATTGTTCCCTCAATGAATGTTAACATGTGGGAGAGCAAAGCCCTTAAAAGGAATGTGGAGATGCTTGTGGGAAGGGGCTTTCATCTCGTGGAACCCGGGGTGGGAGAGCTGGCATGCCACTGGTATGGCAAGGGAAGGCTTGCGGAATTAGAAGAGGTGTTAGAAAAGATTGAAGAGATATTTTCTCCAAAGGATTTGAAGGGAGAAAAATTTCTTGTTACTGCTGGCCCGACACAGGAGCCCATTGATCCGGTTCGATTTATCACCAATCCATCTTCTGGGAAGATGGGATATGCCCTGGCAAAGGTGGCGAGAAGAAGGGGGGCAGAGGTAACATTGATCACAGGCCCTACCGTTCTTTCAGTTCCTCATAAGGATATTCAATTGGTTTATGTCAGGACAGCCGAAGAGATGAGAAGGGCTGTTTTAGATCATTTCGATGAGTGTTCTGTGGTCATCAAGGCTGCAGCCGTTTCTGACTATCGGCCAAAAATAAGCAGTCAACGAAAATTAAAAAAATCAGAGACCCCAACCTCACTCGAATTGGAGAGGACGGTGGATATTCTGAAGGAGGTCGGCAAAAGGAAGGGGGATCGTATCCTTATTGGATTTGCCGCAGAAACTGAGAATCTGATTTCTAATGCGACTGAGAAACTGAGGGAGAAGAATCTCGATTTGATTGTGGTGAATGATGTGACCAAAGCCGGGGCGGGGTTTGGGGTGGATACCAATCAGGTAAAGATTTTATTCCCTTCTGGCGAGGTAAAAGATCTCCCCTTGATGTCCAAAGAAGAAGTCTCAGAGATTATCCTAAATGAGATTGTCCATCTATTGAAGCAAAGGGATAAATGATCCCTCCAAAATAGAATCAATTTAAAATAATTTTTACCCGCTCTATGATAGGGCAACTTAAAATGCGTTGGGTTAATTTTTTCAAACCCAATGGCCCGCAGTAATGGGGTCAGGCCACAGGCAAACTTCGTAGGAGATAATTCAATGACAAATTTTTTATTCTGGCAGAAATGGCTGCTTGTTGTGGGCATAATCATTTCGGTTTTTGGGGTCCTGATGGCATTTTTGAGCGGGACATCTCTGTTTGACTTAGTCAATCGTCAGATAGACTCAGCCTTCTGGGGTACAAACGTCATTGATGATATGACAAGGAAATTTCAACAGTGGGTTTATGGAGCATGGGGGGCAACCATCGCAGGGTGGGGAATTATTTTGACCTACATTGTCCGCTACCCCTTCAGCCGGAAAGAGCGCTGGGCCTGGGAAAGTTTGGTTTTTGGAGTGCTGGTTTGGTTTGTTTTTGATACTTCGCTATCCCTATTTCATAGGGTCTATTTCAACGTTGCCTTTAACACGGTACTGCTCATCCTGGGGATGCTACCTTTAGTGTTCACGAGGAAAGAGTTTACCAGAATGTAAAACTAATCCTTACAACAACCTGAAGTAAAATTGAATAGGGAGCAGATGATCAATAAGAAAGAGGCTAACACTCCCTGAAGCCTATAGGAGATTTTGCTACCTGGGATAGGCAGCGAAAACCAGAAATGAGTGAAGGGGGATGAGGCTTACTACCAGAGAAAGGAAGAGATGAGAATTGTCGATATTCTTAAGCTTGTAGGTAGTATTCTTCTTTGTCAGTTAGCAGGGTTTTTAGGCTCCCTTTTTACCACCCCAGCGATACCCACCTGGTATCAAACATTAAATAAACCTTTCTTTACACCTCCCAACTGGATATTCAGCCCGGTATGGATTGGCCTCTTTATCCTCATGGGAGTATCGCTCTTCCTTGTCTGGCGAAGATCAGATCATCCCCAATTTAAACCTGCTTTGATTTTCTTTTTTGTTCAACTCATTCTCAATACCCTTTGGTCAATCGCTTTTTTTGGTCTGAAATCCCCTCTTCTTGGGCTTGTGGATATCATTCTTCTCTGGATAGCCATTCTGTTGACCATCTTAAATTTCTTCAAGGTTTCCAAATGGGCGGGAGCGCTCCTCCTCCCTTATCTCATCTGGGTGAGTTTTGCAGCCCTTCTGAACGTTTCGCTCTGGGTATTGAACCGTTAAAAGAAATGATCCAGAAAGAAAGAATCAAGATCCTCAACCGAAAGGATGTGAAGAGGGGCACGTATGTCCTTTATTGGATGCAGGCTTCCCAGAGGGCTGAGGATAATCATGCCCTTGAGTACGCCCTCATCAAAGCCAACGAATTAAGACTGCCCGTCATCGTATTCTTTGGAATCACTGATCATTTCCCCGAAGCCAATGAAAGACATTATGCCTTTATGCTCGAAGGACTTCGAGAGACGAAACAGTCTCTCCAGCGGAGAGGAATCGAGATGGTCATTCTCCATCAATCTCCTGAAAAGGGAGCCATCCGATTGGCTCAGAAGGCTTCGCTCGTTGTCGTGGACCGGGGTTATCTGGAGATACAGCGAGAGTGGCGAAAAGTGGTCGCGGACCGAATCGATTGTCCTTTGATTCAGGTTGAGAGTGACGTCGTGGTGCCCGTGGAAGAGGTTTCAAAGAAAGAGGAGTATTCAGCAGCAACTATACGATCAAAGATTCAAAAGAGACTAAATCAATTTTTGATTCCCCTGAAATCGGTAGATCCGGTGGTGAATCCCATTGGACTGGAAATCGAATCGTTTCCGGTCGAGCCGATAATCCTTTCTCTTTCCAAACTTCGGATCGACCGCAGCGTCAAGCCAGTCAGGGCTCTTCAGGGTGGCACGAAGGAAGCCCTGAGACATCTGAAGGTCTTTATTGAGGAAAAATTGGATCACTATCCTGAACTGAGAAATGATCCCACGCTCGATTATCTCTCTCATATGTCCCCTTATTTACACTTCGGACAGATCTCTCCTCTCAAGATTGCATTGGAAGTCAAAAAGGCGAAGAGCCCCGGGGTCGAAGCCTTTCTTGAGGAACTGATCGTCCGAAGGGAATTGAGCATGAATTTTGTTTTCTATAATTCAAAATACGATTCCTATGAAGCCCTTCCGGAATGGGCGAGGAAAACATTAAGGGTTCATCAAAGAGATAAGCGCACCTACCTCTATGGCCTCAGAGAGCTTGAACAAGCCCAGACCCATGATCCCTACTGGAATGCCGCTCAGAAGGAGATGCGGATCACAGGCAAGATGCATGGGTATATGAGGATGTACTGGGGGAAGAAGATTCTGGAGTGGAGTGAAACACCCGAAGAGGCTTTTCGCTCAGCCCTTTACCTGAACAACAAATATGAACTGGATGGAAGAGATCCAAACGGGTTTGCAGGGGTCGCCTGGTGCTTTGGCAAACATGACCGTCCCTGGGGCGAAGGATCGATCTTCGGCAATGTGAGATACATGAATGATAAAGGGTTAAGAAGAAAATTTGATGCGGATCGGTATGTGAAAATGATAGACCTTCTTAAGCCAACCACATAAAAATATTTTGCCTTGCAATGAATTCATTCAACCTGATAGAATTGGATTAAAATAAAACAAGAGGAGGCGGAATGATGAAATTGAGAGAGTATTTTGAGAAGACCAAAGGACGGGGGATCATAGCGACCTCTGATGCTCAGGGCAGAGTAGGCATAGCCCTCTATGGTCGGCCCCATTTTATTAATGAAAAGACGATTGCCTTTATTATGGCAGACCGGTTGATGCATAAGAATCTCCAATCCAACCCTCATGCGGCCTATCTGTTTATGGAAGATAAGAAGGGGTTCTCCGGCAAGAGGCTATATCTGACCAAACTCAAGGAGGAAAAGGATAAGTCTCTCATCGATCAATTCAGAAGAAGAGAGAGCTGTCCTGCCTATACCGTGTATAAAGATACGATCAAATACCTTGTCTATTTTCGAATCGATAAGGTCTTGCCCTTAATCGGGGATAAAGGGTAGAGTTTTTACGTCCTATTACATTGTCAGTTCCTCCCTCTCAGAATATATAACGTTCCTGAAATTTTAACTTATCGAGTCCCTTGATCTATTATTCAATGATTTTGCATCACCCATGATAATGTATTTGACTTGATGAGAAGAAAATCGAAATTTGAGGAGTGTCCCACATATGGAAACAACAGCCAGGTTGAAAGAGTTTTTAAGAGATCTTTTCTCATCACAACGATTCGCAGTATTAGCGACGCAGAGCAGAAAACAGCCCTATGGGAGTTTAGTCGCTTTCATGGCTACTGATGATTTGAAGTATCTTATTTTTGCAACGACCCGTATGACCCGAAAATATGCTAATATCATCAGCAATCCAAAAGTGGCCATGGTGATAGACAATCGATCTAATCAGGAGGCCGATTTCCAAGAGGCTAATGCGGTGACTGTTACGGGTAGGGTCCGAGAGACAAAGGGGTCTGAAAGGAAAGAGTTGCAAAAGCGTTTCCTGAGAAAACATCCCTCCTTAAAGGATTTCCTCTTCTCCCCTACCTGTGCCTTATTAAAGGTGGAGGTCGATGCTTACTATATTGTCAGTCGGTTTCAGAATGTCACAACCCTTCAAATGAAAACCCGGCAGTCCTCCTCTCAGTGAGCAGTCCACTTTAAGAAAGGAGGTGAAGAGTGAGCAGGTTAAAAGAGTTGGGAACGCCGATTTTCTGGGCGGAAGGCCATCCCGGAAAACTTGACCGGGAAGGTTGGACCGTTGAGGTGAGTGGTCTTTGTTCGAATCCGAAAATCTTCACCTGGCAGGAGTTGATCGCTTTGCCGAAATCGATTGCAGATGCTCGTTTAACAAGTGTGACCAGATTCTCTGTTCAAGGGAAGTGGGGAGGGGTGAAGATTCCCGATTTGCTCAAAGCGGTTGAGACCAGTGATAAAGTGAAGTATGTCCGATTCTGGTCCTACCGGATGATCTATGATACTTCTATCCCCATCGAAGTGGCCCTGCGGGAGAGAACCCTCCTGGCTTATGAATTTGATGGAGAGCCTCTGGAAGAAGATTACGGGGGACCTGTTCGAGGATTTTGCCCCTATCTTTGGGGCTACAAATCAGCCAAGAGTGTGGTGAAGATTGAGTTAATGGATCGTTATATCTCCGGCTTCTGGGAACAACGTGGGTATCCCGACGAGGCTCTCATCACCGCAGGAAAAGTCCGAGACATGAACCAGGGTGGCCGCTTGAGACCCATTCCAGATGGTGAAGTCACCCGGTTTCTGGACGAATAGATTTTGTCTGATGAGAAGTTGGAAAAATTTTTAGATGCCTGACGATTGAAATCAGCGGTGGCTGTAAGCCATCCGCTGCGTTGATTTATTAGGCTTTACTCGAGAGCGATCCTTCAAAAACTGGCCCCAGTATCGCTTTAAAATAAATTTCTAAAAAATCAATAATCTCTTTTTTATTTTCAGCAATATAGAAATTGTCTCTATCAGTATTATTTCGAATCCATTCTCCTACATCCACTGAAACACCCGGAAAACCTATATAACTCCATAACAAAGGATTGTTTTCAATAGCTCCAGCAAGAGTACTCTTAGCCGATCCGCTTTTGTAGTGTTGATACTTAAACCGTGCATTTGAATTGGGCCCGGCCTTACCAACCTTTAAAGCTCTATTTGGTGGCGCCTTAGCCTGGGGAGATTCCACCAAAGTGAAGATATAAACTGCACCATATCTGGGGGGAGATCCTTTGCGTGATGGGGAGCTTTCCATAGTTCATGTTTAATTTCATACGAATTGAACTCGAATTTGAGACGATTTCGCATTTCTATAACGAACCCATCAAGGATGGATTGTGGATTTTCTATCATTTTTTAAGCCCCACAATTAATGGACTGCAAGTTTCATTTTAAGCGATTCTAGGCAAATTGATTGGTTTTGTCAAAGGAAATTGTTAATGAAAAAGGAAGGTTGGGGAGTGCAAGGATTCTAAATTCACTTTTTATTTCAAAGCGAAGTGTCCATAGATTTTAAAGTGTTTTTATTAAAATCGGGAGACATCTCAAAAGACAAAAATGAGTTCTTCATCTATACCCGCGTGTGACGTAGGTTGTGAGAGGAAGGGAGTTGGTTGCGGTTGCCCATTGAGGGGCAACCGCAACCCATAGTGATTCTCCTAAGATTCGGTTCTTTTTATATCGAAGCGATCCAGGTTCATGACTTTATTCCAGGCTTTTATGAAATCTTTGACAAATTTTTCTCTGCCATCGGAGGCCCCGTACACTTCCGTAACAGCCCGCAACTCATTGTGATGTCCAAAAATTAAATCTACCCTTGTTGCTGTCCATTTCAATTGACCTGTTTTCCTATTGTAGCCCTCAAATAGATAAGATCGCTCGTCAACAGGTCGCCATTGTGTTGACATATCTAAAAGATTAACAAAGAAATCATTAGTAAGAACACCAGGAGTTTCTGTAAATACTCCATTTTTAGAGTAACGATAAGTAGCTCCCAATACCCTGAGTCCTCCTACCAAAACTGTCAATTCAGGAACCGTAAGGCAGAGGAGTTGTGCCTTATCCACCAATAGGTATTCGGCAAGGGCATTCTCAGGATTCTTGATATAGTTTCTAAATCCATCTGCAATGGGTTCCATGGCTTCATAAAAGGCAATATCCGTTTGCTCTTGGGTGGCATCCACTCTTCCAGGGATAAAGGGAACGGTTACCTCGTATCCTGCTTTTTTGGCAGCAAGTTCAATGGCTGCACATCCTCCAAGTACAATTAAATCTGCCAGAGAGACTCTTTTTCCTTTTTGCTTGGCATTAAATTCCTGCTGAATCTTTTCATAGACAGAGAGAATTTTAATTAGCTCTTCGGGGTGATTTAAAGCCCAGTCCTTTTGAGGAGCAAGACGAATTCGAGCACCATTCGCCCCACCCCGCCTGTCCGAATCACGATAGGTTGAGGCAGAGGCCCATGCGGTGTAAACCAACTGGGAGATACTTAACCCGGAAGCCAAAATTCTCTCTTTAAGACTCTTGATATCCTCATCTTCAATCAATTTGTAATCGCGTTGAGGTAAAGGGTCCTGCCAGATGAAGACTTCCTTAGGTACCTCTGGCCCAAAATAACAATCACGAGGACCCAAATCACGATGGACAAGCTTAAACCAAGCCTTTGCAAAGGCTTCTTCAAATTCTTTTGGATTTTGAAGGAAACGTTTTGCAATTTTTGCATATTCTGGATCAAATCTAAAAGCAAGATCTGCAGTAAGCATCATGGGGGGATGTTTTTTGTTAGGATCATGCGCATCGGGGATAATAGCAGGAGCATTTTTGGCTACCCACTGATGCTTGCCAGCAGGGCTTTTGGTCAATTCCCATTCATAATTAAATAAAAAATGGAGGTAACTTATACCAAATTTCGTAGGAGTGGAGGACCAGGCAAGTTCAAAGCCAGACGTAAAGGTATCGGGTCCTTTTCCAGTTTTGTAGCTACTTTTCCACCCTAATCCCTGTTGTTCAATAGGTGATGAATCTGGGTCAGGGCCAACGAAAGTATCAGGGGATGCTCCGTGACACTTGCCAAAGGCGTGTCCACCCGCAACTAAAGCCACAGTCTCTTCATCGTTCATCCCCATACGGGAAAAGGCAACTCTAATCTGTTTGGCAGAAGCAACGGGATCGGGATTTCCCTCTGGACCTTCCGGGTTAACATAAATCAACCCCATCTCTGTTGCAGCAAAGGGTCTTTCAAGTTCCCCTTCTTTAAAGCGCCCTTTTCCAGATAGCATCTCGACTTCCGGCCCCCAGTCTGCACCTTCATCAGGCTC
This sequence comes from uncultured Syntrophaceae bacterium, assembly GCA_964517975.1. Taxonomy (GTDB): domain Bacteria; phylum Desulfobacterota; class BSN033; order BSN033; family UBA1163; genus JBBIRM01. The sequence continues at coordinate 612 of CAZFDM010000291.1, read as the reverse complement.
CCACATATCCTCCCTTCCACCACCAAAACCAAAGGTTTTAACTCCCATTGCTTCCAGAGCAACATTCCCAGCCAAAATAATCAGATCAGCCCAAGAAAGCTTGCGACCATACTTTTGTTTGATAGGCCAGAGAAGACGAATAGCCTTATCAAGGCTAATGTTATCTGGCCAGTCAATTCTTGGTGGAAAACGAAGATCACCTGTTTTGGCACCACCACGGCCATCATAAATTCTGTAACTTCCGGCACTGTGCCAGGCCATACGGATAAATAAAGGACCATAATGACCAAAGTCAGCAGGCCACCAATCTTGTGAATCGGTCATAAGTTCCTTCAGGTCTTTTTTAACCTCAGAAAGATTCAAACTTTCAAACTCTTTCGGATAGTTGTAATCTGCCCCATAGGGATTAGAATGGGAACAGTTCTGCCTCAAAACCTTCAGATTTAGTCTATTGGGCCACCAATCGGTGACCCATCTCTTTTTTACATTTCCACTCTTTTCTTCCATACCATACCTCCTTAAATTATTTTGATTATAGGTTGTGATGATAGGGTTAGGCTTATTTCATAAAAAAAACTTGTAACCCATCAATTGAAGTGTTAATCTTAAGTT
>CAZFDM010000290.1:0-4650 GCA_964517975.1 uncultured Syntrophaceae bacterium | reverse complement strand
GCCCTGGTCTGCGCAACCACCTTTCTGCCCAATCGCACAAGGCCGTTGAGCTGCCGGGCCAATTCCTTTTTCCCCCTGGCATACAGGGAGTTGACCATCCCGGAGGCTTGCCGGCAGACTTTTCCCACCATCTCGCTCAGGGTCTCGATGGCTTCCTGCTGCAGTTCGGGTTTGCCGCGGTAGAGCTTTTTGGCCTTGAGGTAAACCTTCCGGCTGGTGCGCGAAAAGCTGCGAAAAAACTTCCGAAAAGAGACCTCCTTGCGGATGGCCTTGACCCTCTCCACAAGCTTCCTGCCCGCCTTGTACAGCAGGTCCGCATCGGTGGGATACGCTATATTCTTGGGCTGGGCCGTGGTATCCACCGCCATTCGTTTGGTCTTGACCAGACCCATCTTCGTCCAGCACTCAAGCATTATGCGCTCGATGCTCGCCATCCCTTTGGGGCCTATGCGCTTGCGAAATTTGGTCATGCTGGAGGCCTCCAGAATCCCCCGAGGCTGCGGCTCTTCAAATCCACAGAAGGCTTGCCAGTAAACGTTCTCATGAAGATGCTCAACAGCCCGCTCGTCCGAGACATTGAACCGATGCTTCAGGATGTGTATCCCTACCATGAGCCGGATGAACTTGGGCCGCCTTCCTCTGATGCTGTAGTAACACCTCAGCTCATCGTGAATTTTCTCCCAGGGGATGAGCCGGGCCGCACGCATCAGCTCGTGCTCCGGGTCCAGATATTGATGGAACTTCTCTCGAAACATGGTCATCTGCCTTTCTTTCATGGGAAGACTCATGGAAAGGCATTATAGATCATTTTGTAGTATTTGTACAGCGAAAAATGTCAATTCTACGAAAATTTATTCACTTAAACAGAGCAAAATTGAGGCTTTTCAGCTATATTTTTCAGTGGGAACTACTTAAAATAACCTTTTCTGGAAAAATGGTATGAAAATTTCTCCCTTTTTAGCAGAAGAGACCCTTTATATGTTCAAAGGTTAGGAAAACGTGGAAACAAAATAAAAAATAATGTTAGGTAAATAATTACCTGACTTTCGCCAGTGATGTAGAAGTTGTTGATTTTATTAACCTGAATCCTGCGTGAGTTTTTTAAATTATTAGAGCATTTTGATTATAGTTCTTTTTTTTCGTTAAAAGTTTTAATAAGCCAATTTATTGATATTCCGTAAAATTTGCATAAATGTTTTTGAGTATGGATAACTGTTCGGTAAACTTAACGTGGGTCTTCCTTGAGGGCGGATCAATTGGCCTGGCACTGAGAATAACCGGTTTCGAATCGTCTGAAGGTTGAGGCGCTGCCAATCGGCAGGGAAACAGAGACGTTTGAACCAATTGATCAGGTTGTAAGCAAGGAGAACCAGATGGAAATAGGCTTGATTGGAAGCCCAATCTCTTGAAGGAATTTTCCCCAGGGTATAGGCTTCCAGAAGCTCCCGAATAATAAGTTCTCCCGTGGCTCTCTGGTTGTAGAATCGCCAGAGGTTGAGAGGCTTCAGGGGGAGGTTGGTAACAATCACCTGGTAGGTATATCCCCTCATCTGGAAGAGGGAGAGTTGCCAGGAAGGCTTCTCTGGAAGAAGACGTCGAACGACTATGAATCGCTGAGCGGTTTTCCATCGCCAGGGTTTGTATTCGAATTCCGAGACCCAGACTCCAGGAGTGACCTCCTCGTAACGAAGACCCCCAAAGTGATGTTGGATCGGCTTGGTGATTCGAGCCACAATGGCATAGAAGGCTTGAATTTCCTGAAGAAATTCGACGATTGTATGGTCGTAGAAGGCCGAATCGCCCCGGATGCGAATCTCTCGAATTCCGGAGGGAAGCTTTAAGAGACTTTTCTTCAGAAGATCTATGGTATGGGGTGCAGGATGGATATCGCCCGAGAGATAGACTCCTTCCCAAATATCTCCTGTTTTGCCTTCGAAGCAGAGAAGGGGTTGATAGGAAGGCCGTCCCCGTTTCTTTGGATTGTAGCCGACCCTGGCTCCTTCCTGTTGACCGTAGACCGTAAGGACCTTGGTATCGAGATCGAAGATCACAGAGGAGAGAGGATCGGGTTTCATCAGGAAATAACTTCGGAATCGATCGTGGAGGTTTTGGAAGGAGGTGAGGCCTCGAGATCCAAAACGTTCCAGAAACCTCCTCAGAGTGGTTGGATCTGGATAAGTGGGAAGACTGGCCACAAATTGGAAGACACCGTTCTGTTTCAGGAGCACATTGGTTTCGATCCTTTCCAGTCCAAGGATGATTGGGTAAAGGATGGCGAGGACGGAATCGCTGACGGAATAACGATTGTTGAGTTGTTGGAATCGAATGGCTTTGGTGAGAGCAGAACGGAGCTTGATCTTTTGGAAAAACTGTTGGAGAAGGTATAATCCCCCATAGTGGGTTAGGCATGTGTCTGAAAATAAAATTTGGATATTTGTATGAGTTTTTGTCATTACAATTTGACCATACCGTTGGTGGGGTGAAATTGTAATCATTATTTTGGTTTATTTTTACTATTTGAGCCATATTTTTCAAGAGCTCCTGTAGGGGCAACCTATAGTTTCTCATGCATGATTCAGGTTAACTCTAGGGCCAGCGGGATATCTTAATCTAAAAGACGCTCCCGACAAACGGCAACACTTTGATTTCGGTGATAATGATCCAGCTCGATTAAGAGATAACTTAAGAATTAATGATCTTGCAGAAGAACTCTTTCCCTGTATTCTGACAGGTGTCCGTTTTTGGCCCTTTCTTCTGGTGGCTCGCGACTTAGAGGAAAGATATGGAGACAAACCCTCCGACATTAAGGTGATTTCAGAATTGCGCAGAATAGCAACCACACAGCGAAGAAATCGAGAAATTGGACCTCGTACAAGGCTTGGCCCCAGAACCATTAACAGCTTCCGCCCCTACAGGGGAATGTTAAGACTTATTCTTGATCAGTCCAAGAAAGCCCGTCAAGCCAAAAGATTGGCCAAATTCCTTATGAATCGTCATCTTCACTACCGGGGCGACCTTCGTTTTTTCGAAAAAAATGAAAAAAAGTGGAAACGTGTGCTGAAAAGTTCTTTAGGGCCTCCTGGTAAAGACTTCGCCAAGCTCATTAAAAACAATAAAGTAAGCGATTTATGGGATGCGATCGACGAGATTCTTGCCAAACCCGGCAGGTTTCACATAAAGCTAGTAGAAGGAGCAGCAGCATATGCATTACTTATTTGTCTCTATGGGGTTGTAGAGGAAGGGCAGGTTTATCATGAGGAAGATTCGCAGAAACGGGCACGTCTATTATTAAAGCTAATCCACAAAAGACCTAATCTTCCGGTGGCCCAATATCAGCTTTTTATTAAACAAGCAGCTAATTCATCCAAACCACCTTTTGCGAGGATAAATCAAAAAGCTAAGGAGCAGGGGCGACGTGTCCTGGCAGGACTCCGCTTTGGTACTTTTTGGAATCTTTACAGGAGGCCATCACCCAGTGTTTTGGGGTAAGATATTTATTGGAGATAACGTTAGGCAATTTTTAGCTGATCTTCCAGACAAAGGAATGCTTTTTATGACTTCATTTGGATTGGATGAAATCGTACTTAAAAAATTACTAGATGATGCATATGTCCCCAAGGATTATCAAATTTATGTTTTTTACGATATTATCAAACATTTGAATCCCGGTTTTTTATGCCATTATTATCCTAATTCTAAATTGATCGGGATTAGATTGAATTCAAGTAAAAGAAAGAAATTCAGATGCCCTGTTTTTCATAGTAAGGTTTGGATGGTTCTTTCCTGTAAATGGAGAATTTGCCGCCTTGCTCTTCATTCAATCAATCTAACACGTTATCATCTCTCATCACCGGAACAAACTATTGAAAGCTTTTGGTTTAGAAAAAATCTTGATCTACCTTTACCGAGAGTGACAGTTTTCCAACTCATACGGAAGAGCTTCCATAAAAAGATAAAAAGGATTTCTATTCCTCCAGAGACCTGGGTTATTGAAGAGTTTAAAAATAATCGGGTATCAATAAAATGCTCACCAAAATCTGTAGGTGATATAATACGTGGAGAAATTGCAAGTAATGAGAATGAAAAATGGATTATGGCTGCAGCACCATTTGTAAATATAAAGGCCCTCGCTGCTCTCAATTTAAATCATGAGAAGGTTCCAATTCGATACGGGTCTATTCAAAGGAAGGGAAGGACTTTAGCTCTCCATGCCAAAGTTTTGATTCGAGATGAGAAGGTGATTACTGGCTCGGCTAATTTTACCCAGCAAGCCCTTATGGTTTCCCAAAAACCAATCAATCATGAAACAATTTTGGTAATAAATCGTTGTGGAAAACCTATTATAAAGGTTCTCGAAAAATTTCCAAAGATAAAAACAGGGCAAGAAACAGGGGAAATTCCTGGAGATGATCCAGAAATTATTGGGATTAGGAATTGGGAAGAGAAACGGCGACTTACAGATAAAGGGCCAGAGGCAGTTATTTTAGATTTGAATGCCAAAAAAATGCAGGCCATTATTCGGATCCAAGGTAAGCTGAATGGAGCCCGTTATATATCTCTTAGATCGAAAATAAAAAATAGTATTAAGCCAATTACCTTTCGTGCTAGAAAGGGTTCGATCATGGTTCCCAAAAAGATGCAATCTTATTT
>CAZFDM010000289.1:0-1886 GCA_964517975.1 uncultured Syntrophaceae bacterium | reverse complement strand
GTTTACATGCAGTAAGGGTCTGTAGATATGGACAAAAATTAGGGGGAGCCTCGGTTCTATGGATAAGCTTGTAACAGGTTTGACCTATTATTTCCTTTATGGGTAATCCTATTAAATCTGCTGCTGATCGATTTAAACGCAGAATCCGATGATCCTTATCAAGTAGAAAAATCGGTTCCTGTACAGTATTAAAGGCTCGTTCCCAATCTTTTATGGTTTCTTTAAGACTAAAAAGAGTTTGACCTAACCTTTCGTACATCGTTTTAAAGGCCTGCGTCAAACCCCCGATTTCATCTGATGGATTAATTCTGATTAGGTTTTCTCTAAAATGATGTTCCCTTTCAGAGAAAAGATAAATTGATTCTGGATCTTCCCCATATTTAGAAATAGTTTCACGAAGTTTTCTCAGAGGATGGGTTACTCTTTGAATTGCTATAGCAGCAAAGGTCATTGAAATTAAAAGAACAGCAAATCCTATTAAAATAAATTTTTTTCTCATTTCATAAATTGAATTGAAAGCTTCTCTTTCAGTTTGCTGGGCAACTACGATCCAATTGGTTTCTGGAATACGACCGATGGAAAAAAGGACAGGGATACCCTCAAGGTTTATCGTTTTTTCTACGCTCTTAAATCTATCCACTGTCTTGAGATACTCGATCAGCTCTTTGGGAACCTTCTTTTGAAGAACCATTGAATCTTCGGGATGAAGAACGATTAATCCGGAAGGGTCAAAGACAGAGATATATCCAGTATCTCCAATCTTCATCTTACGAATCCCACCTAATGCATTTGAATGAAGGAGTTGGACTGAACATCCCAGTAACCCAATCACATGTTTTTTGGAATTCCTTAATATAGCCGTAAAAGTTATTACTGGTTCTCCTGTCCTTGCTGATCGATACGGGATTCCTATAATACCTCTTTGCCTTTCCATTGTCGTTTTAAAGTATTCTCTATGCGCAAAATTCTTTCCTCTAATTTCAAGATGAGGTGGGTAATCTACCCAAAGATTCCCCTTCTCATCCAGAATAAACATTCCATTTGAAAATTTAGAATAAATGTTAAACTTGGACTTTAAATATCCCTCTATAACAGAAATATTCCTTTCATATAGTGCCTTTTCGGGGAGAGAAGAAGCAATTGCCTCAGTATCTTTAAGAGTATCATCTAAGAATTTTGAAATCCATATGCAATTGGCTTCAGAAATTTTATTTAATCCATCGTGTGCAAATTCCCTTATAGACTTTTCGAGTAATGAAAGGCTTAAAATTCCGGAAATCACAATAATTGGAGTGATAAAAAAAATGAGAATAATGAAAGTTTTAGTTCTAAGCGTCATAAAATTGAAAATTATCTAAGAAGGAGGAATAGAAAAGAAATCTAAAATTCCTTAAAGGTGTTTTCTTCCATGGGAATAATCTCTTCTGGCTTTGGTCTCTTCAAAACCTCTGCCGAAACCCTTACCTCCTTACCCTTTACCTTCTCTACCCCTTTCTTCACTAACTGACCCACATGCCTTCTCCCATTACCATCCCCACCCACTTTTCTCAATCCTACGTTCCGAAACCCAATATTCCCATCCGCAGATACCCCATTCCCATGGCTACCCCCTACCAACGCCACTAACTCACTGACAAACCCCTTCATCGCCTCCGCCTGCGCATTCATCTCCTCAGCCGCCGATGCCGACTCCTCCGCTGAAGCCGCATTCTTCTGAACCACCTTGTCCATCTCCGCTACCGCCTTGTTAATCTGCTCAATCCCCTGAGCCTGCTCCGATGAAGCCGCCGCTATCTCACCCACTAACTCCCCAACCTTCTTCGAACTAACCGCCACCTTGCTAAACGCCTCATTCGTCCTCATCACTATCTCCGACCCATTCTTAA
>CAZFDM010000288.1:0-3849 GCA_964517975.1 uncultured Syntrophaceae bacterium | reverse complement strand
TCCGTTCCTCCTTTCGAGTTTTAAGATATATTCTACACTATTTGGAGGAACAGCGTTTTCATGATATCAGCATCTTGTTTTGTCCAAAAGGTGAGATCCTGAAACGAGTTCAGGATGACAAGTCTGTTAAATTTCAAATATTTTTGGCTAGAATTCAGAGTTTAGTGTTTAGAGTTTGAGCAATCCATTTTAATAAATGGGGGAACTTATGAATTTAGATTACCGGATGATAACAGTAGAGCTCAATCAAGGAGTCGCTATCTTAAGATTAAACAACCCTCCTGTCAATCAGCTTTCCAGTGCATTGGTGATGGAAATCAGGGATGCCCTCAGATCAGCATATGACGATGAAGGGGTCAACGCCATTATCCTTACAGGAACCGGGAAGAACTTCACAGGAGGAGCAGATATTACAGAGATCCAGCAGGTCAAAGAAAGAGCCCCTCTTTTCAATGCCGTGATGGAGAATAACCAGTTCCTCAATTCTATTGAAAAAGGACCCAAACCTGTGATCGTAGCGATGAATGGGAATTGTATGGGTGGAGGGCTGGAGATCGCTATGGCCTCCCATTACCGGATTGCAGCAAAAGGGATCCAGATAGGACAACCCGAGGTCAAAGTGGGTTTAATTCCAGGGGCGGGTGGAACGCAGAGACTTCCCCGATTAGTGGGCCTTCCAGATGCCTTAAAGATTATTTTGACAGGAGAGCCCATCTCTTCAGAAGAGGGAGTGGAGAAGGGTTGCCTGGATGAGGTCGTGCCTCCAGAATCCCTTCTTGAGAGAAGTTTAGAGGTAGCCCAGCAATTTATCTCTGGCAAACTAAATCATAAGGAGCGAATGACACGGTTGCGTAAAGATAAACTTCCCAATTTCATTACAAAAAAGATGGTCATCTCCTATGCCAAGGAAGAGGCAGAGAAAAAGGGGAGAGGCTATATTGCCCCTTTTAAGGCGATTGAGGCCATGGAGCGAGGGTTATCCGAGAATTTTGAAGAAGATCTGAAGGTTGAGGCTCAGCTCTTCTGTGATTGTGCTCTGTCAGATATTGCAAAAAATCTCATTGGAATCTTTCTCAACACAAGGGCAGCAGGAAGGCTTCCTCGGATTCAAGGGGTGGAGCCCAAGAAGATCAAGACCGTGGCGATGCTTGGGGGAGGAACGATGGGTTCTGGAATCACCCATCTCCTTCTTACCCATCCGTTTGAGACCATCCTCTGGGATATCAATGAAGAGGCAATTGAGAAAGGGCTTTCCGCAATAAGAAAAACCTTTGACTACCCTATCAAAAAGGGAAAGATGACCTCCTCCCAACTGGAACAGACCCTCCAAGATCATTTAAAGACGACCACCTCTCTTGAGGATCTGGCTGGGGTTGACTTGGTCATAGAGGCTGTCCTGGAAGATATGGAGATCAAGCAAGGAATTTGGAAGAGGCTTCAAGAGATTTGCAGACCAGAGGTCATCTTTGCCACCAACACCTCAGCCCTATCGATCACAGAGATGGCCTCAGTGCTAAAAAATCCTGAACGGATGATTGGGCTTCACTTTTTTAATCCTGCAGAACGGATGCAACTCCTTGAGATCATCTGCGGGAAAAAAACATCCGATGAAACCCTTTCAACGAGTGTTGCCTTTGCTCGGGCGATTCGAAAGGTCCCTATGGTGGTCAATGACGGTCCTGGTTTTTATGTATCAAGACAGCTTGGAGCCCTCATGGGAGAATCAACGTTTATGGTAGGAGAAGGAGTCAGTCCAGCGATCATTGAGGAGGCTGTCCTTGATTTTGGATTGCCCATGGGGCCTGCAACCCTGAGCGATCTTACCGGCCTTGACATCAACTACCATGTGGCCAAGTATTTTGAGCGATCCCTTGGACAGCGGTGGAGAATGTCTCCCATCTATGAACTCATCTATCAAACAGGTTGTTATGGCCGTAAGACTGGGGCAGGTTGGTATGATTACCGGGGGGAAAAGCCTTTCCCCAATCCCAAAGTAGAGGAGGTGATCAAAAACTATCTTAAAGCGAATGGAATAAAACCTAAAAAAGTTTCCTACAAAGAGATCATGGATCGAATGCTTGCAAGGGCTATTAATGAAGCGGCTTATATCATCGAAGATGGGGTCTGTGATAGACCTCAGGATATGGACCTGGCTGTGGTCTATGGATTGGGTTTCCCCCCTTATCGAGGAGGACTTCTTCGATATGCAGACTCCTGGGGGATAGGGAATGTCTATGAGCATCTCCTCAAATTAGAGCAGGAACATGGGGTTCGATTTAAACCATCCTCTCTCATTAAAGAAATGGCTGTATCAGGACGCACCTTTTATGTGGGATTTTGACATAGGTTGGGGGTATTTAGTCTTAGTGGCTTATGAAAAAATCTAAAACAAAATTGATGTCAAGTCTTATGGGTTTCTGGTTATTCCAGATAAGGGGATAAAAAAGAAAGGAGGATTTCAAGATGGAAAGGTGGGAGAAAAAAATTCTTATTTTGGCAATCACATCTCTATTCATCATAGGGTCTTTTACAGTTGCCCTTGGGCAGGATGTGATTAAGATCGGTGTGATCGGACCGATGAAATTTGTCCAAGGCATAGGCCATTGGAATGGTGCGACCATGGCTGCTGAGGAGCTGAATGCCAAGGGAGGGATTCAGGTGGGTCCAAAAAAGATGAAGGTCCAGATCATTCAGGCAGATTCCAACGAATTCCTCAACGTCACAGATGCCACCAATGCCATGGAGCGGCTCATAACAAAAGACAAAGTGCACTTCATCGTCGGCGGTTTTAGGACCGAGGCAGTCTTGCCCATGCAGGACATTGCCATGGAGAACAAGAAGATCTTTATTGGAGTTGGCGCTGCCCATGATGAGCTCTGTTTGCGGGTGGCCAAAAATTATAATGTGTACAAGTATTGGTTCCGGGGTTCCCCTTTCAACTCCTCCTTTCTGGGAAGAACAAGTTTTATTCATTTGGGAACCGTTGGAGCCATATTGAAACAAGCCTTAAACATACCCAAAGTAAAAGTGGCTATTGTTGCTGAGAAGGCCGAATGGACCGAACCCATGATCAAGGCAGCAGAGGGTGCCATTCCTCAGATGGGTATGGAGATTGTAGGTATCTGGAGACCCTCTCCAGTTGCCACGGATGTTACGGCTGAACTTTCCGCTATTCAGCGCACAGAAGTTCATATCATTTTTACGATCTTCTCTTCATCCGTTGGAATTCCATTTGCCAGACAGGCTGGTGAATTCAAAATTCCGGCGATGCAGGTGGGCATCAACGTAGAGGCTCAAAAGGATGGATTCTGGCAAGCCACCCGGGGAATGGGTAACTATGTTTTTACCATGAATACCTATGCCCGTGGAGTTGAGCAGAATGAATTGACTAAGCCTTTTGTTGAGACTTATATAAAAAGATTTGGTGAGACACCCACCTATACTGCGGATACTTATTCGGCTATCGTCTATGGGCTTACGCCGACCATCGAACAGGCCCAAACCCTCGATCCCGATAAACTGGTATCTGTACTGGAGAACCGTGTTTATAAGGTACCTTCAGGGACAATAGCCTATTTGAAAGATGCCGAAGGACGACATCTCCACGAACTCAGATGGGGCCCAGGATATTTAACAGCCGTGGGGGTGCAGTGGCAAGATGGTGAGTTAAAGGGCGTCTGGCCCAACAAGTGGAAGGCCACCCCAGAGGCGCCTGAGATTACCTATAAGGGGATTGTCCCTGTTAAGATACCCCCCTGGATGATTGAGAAGTATAAGAAATAGGTGGGCTCAAACTCTAAACACTAAACAATAAATCCTAAATAAACCTAAAAATCCAAATGGTTAAAC
>CAZFDM010000287.1:0-9260 GCA_964517975.1 uncultured Syntrophaceae bacterium | reverse complement strand
AAAAAACATATTTGAGAGCATCGCTTTGCCCGATAATATGTTCGAACTGATATTTCTTCTGAATCTCCTGACGGAAATAAATATTCTCGAGCTCCAACTGGTCTTTCAACGCCTTAATTTCAGAAAGAGCCCTCTGAAGTTCTGTGGTTCGCTCCTCCACTCGTCTTTCCAGCTCATCGTGAGCTTTCTGTAAAGCCTCTGCTAAAATTTTCCTCTCGGTGACATCTCGGATGTTACACTGAATCAACTTCTTATGATTAACCAGATAAACATTGCTGACAAATTCAACCTCGATATGTCGCCCATCTTTTGTCTCAAGCGGTAAATCTTCGTAGCGGACATATCCTTTGCGTTGCAATTCTAAAAATGCACTTTTGGAGGCTTCGATATCTCTAAGGGGACCAATTTCCCAGAGCCTCTTCCCTAAAAACTCCTCGTAAGAATAACCCAGCATTTCGATAAGAAAGGGATTTACGTCTAATATTTGGCCTGTATCGGCATCGAGGATTAAGATTCCATCTTGGGCGGTTTCAAAGAGGCGCCGGTAACGAGTTTCGGAAATCTTCAGCGCCTCCTCCGCTCGCCTGGGCTCAGCGATCTGGGCCTGCAACGCTTCGTTTGCCTCCTTTAAACGCCGTTCCATAGCATTCAGCCTGGCCCGAAGCTCTTCTATCTCAAGGAGGAGTTGCTGCTTTGTCTTGGATTTTATTTTTATAAAACCACCCCCGCCTAATCGCTCTCAGATCTTTAATCCTTTTTTTCAATCTGATTAAATTTTATGCATAATCTTAAAAAAAATCAAATCGATGTATAAGTCAAGGAATTTTGCGACAATACCTCCTGTTCAATGAGATAGTCAACGGGTGTTTTATTCGGTAGTCTCTTGTGAATCCTTTTGGTATTGTAAAAGATATGGTAATCTGCACGCTTCTGATTGAAAAGTGGCTTATCGTGAATAAGATCGAGATAGTTATTAATGAACTCCTCCTGGAGGGTCCTATTAAATCGAATGTTTGATGAAGGGGGGTGGAGAATTAAGAATTACATGGGGCCTGATGGTTTGCGGCGTCGCTTTTCAGCCGCCTTCAAACGGGCTAATGAGCGACGGAGTGCTGCCTCAGCGGCAGCCGCTTCAACACTCAGAGGTGCTGCCTTCATGGTCTCTTGTGCACGCTTTTTTGCCTCCTCAGCCCGAGCAATGTTTATTTCATCAGCACGTTCACAGGCATCCGCCAGAATGATCACCTTGTCAGGTCTGACTTCAAGGAAACCACCACTAATGGCAAAATACTCTTCTTCCTTATCCTTACGAATCAACAAATCCCCGGGCTGAAGCATGGTCATCAGAGGAGCATGATGGGGAAGAATACCAAGTTGTCCCTCCACTCCCCAGGCAACCACAGCGCTTACCTCATCCGAGTAGACCATTCTTTCAGCCGTCACTATCTCTAATTTGAAGGTAGCCACATTTACCCTCTCATGGTTTTGGCTTTTTCGACTGCCTCATCAATCGTTCCAACCATATAGAAAGCCGCTTCAGGAAGGTCGTCGTGTTTACCCTCTAAGATCTCCTTAAACCCTCTTACGGTTTCCTTGATGGGAACATATTTACCAGGAGTCCCTGTAAAATGTTCGGCTACGTGAAATGGCTGAGAGCAGAACCGTTGAATCTTCCTGGCCCTGGCGACCGTGAGTTTGTCTTCTTGGCTTAATTCCTCGATTCCAAGAATCGCGATGATATCTTGCAGTTCCTTATATCTTTGCAAGGTGGCTTGCACTCCCCGGGCCACTCGATAATGTTCTTCACCCACAATCAGTGGATCGAGGATTCGAGAGGTGGAGGCCAAAGGATCTACGGCCGGGTAGATGCCCAACTCAGCGATTGAGCGTTCCAGTGCAACCACAGCATCAAGATGACCATAAGTAGCTACGATACCTGGATCGCTATAATCATCCGCAGGAACATAGATGGCCTGGAAGGAGGTAATGGAGCCTCTCTTTGTGGTGGTAATCCTTTCTTCCAATTCTCCCACATCGGTACCGAGGGTAGGTTGATACCCAACCGCAGAGGGCATTCGTCCCAAAAGGGCGGATAGTTCCATATTGGCAAGCACATAACGATAGATATTGTCCACGAAGAGAAGCACATCTTGCCCTTCAATATCTCGGAAATATTCGGCAATGGTCACCCCTGTAAGAGCCACGCGTGAGCGAACCCCAGGGCTTTCATTCATCTGACCAAAGACCATAACAGTCTTATCCATAACGCCGGATCTTTGCATTTCGAGCCAGAGGTCATTTCCTTCACGGGACCTTTCCCCGACCCCTGCAAAAACAGAAAACCCTCCATGCTCTGCAGCAATGTTTCGGATCAGTTCCATGATGATGACCGTCTTGCCTACGCCAGCACCCCCATAGGCACCAATCTTTCCTCCCCTTGTAAAGGGAGTAATCAGGTCCATCACCTTGAGTCCTGTTTCGAGCATCTGAGGAACGGTTTCCTGTTCTGTCAGAGGTGGGGGTGGTCGATGGATAGGCCATCTCTCCTGGGTCTTCACCTCACCCAATCCATCAATCGGTTCTCCAAAGACATTGAATAACCTTCCAAGAGTGGCCCTTCCAACAGGAACAGTGATGGGAGTTCCCATATCGATTGCCTCTGCTCCCCTCCTTAAGCCATCTGTGGTCGTTAAGGCAATCCCACGTACCCATTGGTTTCCGATGTGGGATTGAGCCTCCACAATCACCTTCGTCCCATTCATCGGGATCTCGATGCCATTATAGATGGCTGGCAACTGATCCTGAGGAAACTCCATATCAACCACTGTGCCTATGACCTGAACGACTTTCCCTTTTGCCATCTCCGTCACTCCTTAATTCTTTTCATAATCAAAAAAACCCATTGTGACCTGGCCATTCGCCTCTATGGTTACGCTGAGATCTTTTCAATATCTCTGGCTTCGGATTATGGTATAAACTTAAATTGTCAATGCCTCCGCCCCTCCGCTGATATCGCAGATCTCCTTTGTGATCATCTCCTGCCTTGCCTTGTTGAGTGAGAGGGTTAGGGTTTTAATCAACTCTTCTGCATTATCACTGGCATTACGCATGGCCACCATCCTGGCCGATTGTTCACTTGCAATCAATTCGAGAACGGCGTGATAGACTTCCATTTCAACGAATCGGGGCAGCAATTCGTTCAGTACTGCAAAAGGATCAGGTTCAAAGATATATTCTGCCACCTGCCCGGGGGGTAAGGTAGCAGGTTCAATAGGGAGAAGGACTTCAAGGGTGGGTCTCTGAACCATGGTTGAAACAAAACGAGGGTAGGCGAGATAAACCAGATCGACTTCCCCTTTAGTATAATCCTCAATCACAATCTTTGAGATAGGCATGGTATCCATCATGGTTGCCCGATCGCTGATCCCGATAAACTCCGCTCTTACATTTAATCGTGAGATACGGGCAAAGGCCCTAGCCTTCCTTCCCACAGTGATCACATTCACCGGCACAGTCTGTTTTAGAATAAACTCACCAACGAGCCGGTGTAAATTCGTATTTAGCCCTCCACAGAGTCCTCTGTCTGTCCCCATATGGACAATGGTGATCCTTTTGACCTCACGCCTCTCGAGTAGGGGAGCAATCTTTCCCTTGATTCTTGGTTCGATGGCCAAATCCCCAATCACCTCTCGAATCTTCTCCGCGTAGGGTCGACCTTCGAGGGCCCTCTGTTGAGTCCTTCTCATTTTGGCGGTGGCTACCATCTCCATGGCACGGCAAATCTTCACCGTCCCTTGGATACTTCGGATTCTACGTCTTAATGCCTGAATGCCCGGCATATTTAACTCTTATAGGTTTGCGGCCTGTTTCTTAAATTCCGTTATCGCCGCTTTTAGGAGGTCTTCTGTTTCTGGTTTTATCTCATATTCGGTATTGATTTTCTTCTCAATCTCAGGGTGGTTGGTTTCCATGAAGCGATGGAATTTCTCTTCCCAAGAGATCACCTTATCCACCGGCACATCATCCAGATAGCCATGGGTTACAGCATAAAGGATGCTTGCCTGTTTTCCCAAAGACATGGGGGATTGGGTCGGTTGTTTTAGGACTTCTGTAATTCGTCGGCCCCGTTCCAGCTGGTCACGGGTGGCCTTATCTAATTCCTCGCTTCCAAATTTTGCAAAGGCCTCAAGTTCACGAAACTGGGCGAGTTCAAGACGAAGCCTTCCAGCTACCTGCCTCATGGCTTTCCGTTGAGCCGATCCTCCCACCCTTGATACAGAAAGTCCTACGTTGATGGCAGGCCGAATGCCCGCATTGAACAGGTCGGGTTCTAAATAAATTTGGCCATCTGTAATGGAGATGACATTGGTTGGGATGTAGGCTGAGATGTCTCCTAATTGGGTCTCGATAATAGGCAGTGCGGTCAACGACCCCCCTCCATATTTCGGAGAGAGTTTTGCTGCCCTCTCCAGAAGACGGCTGTGAAGGTAGAAGATATCTCCAGGGTAGGCCTCCCTTCCTGGCGGACGCCTTAGCAGAAGGGAGAGTTGTCGATAAGCCCAGGCATGTTTATAAAGATCGTCATAAAGGATCAGGGCATCTTTGCCCTGTTCCATGAACTCTTCTCCCATTGCACATCCTGCATAGGGCGCTATATACTGGAGTGGGGCAGGATCAGAGGCATCCGCTTCCACAACGATCGTATATTCCATGGCCCCATATTTTTCAAGCATGGCAATGGCCTGGGCCACCTTTGATGTCTTCTGGCCTATGGCTACATAGATGCAGATCATATTCTGGCCCTTCTGAGCAATGATCGTATCCAGAACGATGGCTGATTTCCCTGTAAAGCGATCGCCGATGATCAATTCCCGTTGTCCACGGCCGATCGGGATCATACTATCGATGGCTTTGATACCTGTCATCACTGGAGTATCCACAGGACTTCTCTTCGTCACATCGGGTGCCACTCTCTCAATGGGACGGGTTTTTTCTGTTTTAATAGGTCCCTTGCCATCTAAGGGACGGCCTAACGGATCCACGACCCTTCCAATCAGTGCGTCTCCAACCGGAACTTCCACCACTCGACCCGTGGCTTTGACCTCATCTCCCTCTTTAATCTTACTGCAATCGCCAAGGATCACTGCACCGACATTATCTTCCTCGAGGTTGAGGGCCAGACCAGTGATCTCGTGGGGGAATTGGATCAGTTCATTATAGGCCACTTGACTCAACCCATGGATCCGGGCAATCCCATCCCCTACTTCAATGACCGTCCCGACATTGGCCACGCTTACGACAGCACCAAAACGCTCAATCTGTTCTTTAATCACTGCAATAATATCTTGTTCCCGAGTTGCCATCTTCATCCTCTCTTATTGAAGAAATCAAAGGTCAAACGGTAGGGGTCAAAATCCTCGTTTTGATAAAGGGCTATGATATTTCTCTTCAAGGAATTTTGGCCGAAACCCATTGACCTTTGACCAAATTGGCTTTCTCATCTACCTTCAAACGAACGACCATTTCTATCGTCTCGCTTCAACCAGATTTTTTTTCAAACTGTCTAATCTCTGGCGAACGCTTCCGTCAATCAGTAAATCTCCAACCCGGGCGATAAAACCTCCGATGATGGAAGGGTCCACTTTATCCTCAACGACTACTTTTCGTTCCATCATCTTTCCAAGACCCATCGAGATAAAATCTCTTTCCTCGGCGCCAAGAGGCACGGCAGAGAAAACTTTTGCCCTTTCCACTCCACGGTGAGCATCGAGTAAGGCAAGATAGTGATGGTAGATATTCCCCATAAGCCTTAACGTGCCCTTATGGACAAGAAGAAGAGTGAGATTGATGGCAAAAGGATGGATTTCCCCTAAGCGCTTAAGAAGAAAATTTTTCTTGGTTTCAAAAGGAAGTCTTGGACTTTCCATCAGGGCCATGAACTCTTCATCGGTGCTTACCTCAAGAATTCTCTTTAAGGCTTCTTGCCACTTTTCCAGCTCATTTCTCTCCAAAGCCAACTCAAATACGGCTTGGGCATATCGTTTTCCAGAACCGATTCTTGGCATTTCTTTATCTTACATTGCCCATAAAGGGGATTAGTTTTTTTTAAAAACAGTGCTCTGTTGAAGAGTCTCTTCAATCAGTTTTCGATGTTTCTCTTTATCCAGTGTCTCTCTAATCACTTTTTCAGCGGCTGAAATAGCAATCTCCACAAACTCCTTGCGTAGACCATCGACCAGCTTCTCTCGTTCTGATTCCAACTCTGCCCGAGTGCGCTCAATGATTGCCTGAGCTTGTTTGGTTGCTTCTTCTCTGGATTCCTCCCTCAGCCTCTCTCCGGTTTGAAGAGCTTGAGTGATGATGGCCTGGGCCTCCTGACGTCCTTGGTCAATCTGCCTCTGAACTTCTACCCTTGCCTGTTCATATTCCTTTTTGGTCGCCTCTGCCAATTCCATCGCTTCCTTAGTCCTTCGAGCCCTTTCATCCAGCATCTTCAGAACAGGTTTATAAAGGAAGAGACGAAGAAGGATAAGGAGCACAATGAAATTGATGACAAATACGACCAATAGCGGTAAATTAATTCCAAGGCTGGCAAAACCTTCCATTTTATCCTCTTAAAATAGTTCATTCGCGGCTAAAAAAGAGCCTTAGAAGAATTAAGCTCGAAGAAGTAACAGAGTAATTAGCCCGAAGAACGAAAAAATTAATACTGTGATGGTGACAATAATCACAACGATACTTCCTGGTAATCCTCCTTCTCCCATTGTAATTCCTCCTTATTTCACAACCATTGCTAAGATGATACAGACAATCAATACGTAAATTCCGATGGCCTCAGCGAGCGCCCCGATCAAAATCATATTAGTGAGGATCGCTCCTCTTGCTTCAGGGTTTCGCCCAAGAGATTGCATGGCTGAAAAACCTATTAACCCCAATGCCAATGCCGGGCCAAAAAAGCCCAATCCTGCTGCCAAACCAATCACTAACATTTTCATTACTTCCGGTGTCATCGATAGCCCTCCTTTCCTCTATGGATTAGTGTTCTTCTTCATGGGGAGAAACAGCGATCGTCCCGAAGACCAAGGTTAAACCAGAAAAGATAAGAGCCTGAATTAATCCGATCAATAATTCTAAACTATAAAAGGGAATTGTAAAGACCAAAGGGATCAAAAAACACGAAACTAAGATCAAGATTTCTCCTGCAGTCATATTTCCAAAGAGACGGAAGGTGAAACTGAGCATCCGGGTCAGATGGCTAAATATTTCAAGGACACCAACAAACATGTTGATGAATCCAAAGACAATGTTCATGGGTGCTGTTTTGATCTTGCCTGTAAAGAGTTCCTTTAGCCCCTGTAAAAACTGGCGAAGGTTTATAAATTCTCCAAGGTAACGAAAACTGCCCACTGCTCTCATTCCCCAACTTTCTACAAAGAAGAACGACATCAAAGCGATAGAGAGTGGAACATTGATATCGGTATTGGCTGCCCGAAAGAAGGCGACAAATTCATGCTCATGGTGAACACCAATGGTGCCAAAAAAGGGCAAAAGGGCAAGATAGGCATTTGAGATGACGTAAATGAAGATCGTCGCCACTCCAGGAAAAAGCATTCGGGCATGCTTCTTCCCTGCAACGCTTTCAACAAAATTCAGTAATCCTTCAACGATTACTTCTCCTATTGCCTGTCGCCTGTTTGGAATCAGTTTCATCTTTCTGGTCAAGAAGATTGATAAAAGGACCAATACCAGCATTGTAAACCAGGAGGCAATAAGGGTATTGGTGATCACGAAACTTCCCACATGAAGGAGGGGTTCAGCAGGAAGGGAGACATGGGGTCTTGGGACTTTGAATATAGAAGGGGGTTCTTTCCCCAAGAAACTGGATCCAAGAGGGCCAAAGATTAAACCCACTCCAAAAAGAAGGAGAACAGGGATAAAGAAGAGAATAAGAATTTTTAGTCGACCCTTACCCATTCTTTTGATCCTGTTTCGATTCCTTCCTTATTCTTTCTTCTTCAGCCTGGTATCGAAAAAGCATCCTTAATAGTCCAGCGAAAGCAACGACCGTTCCCACCCCAAGGCCGATAAAGGTGAATAAGGGGCGTTTATTGAACATCTCAGGCCGATCGAGCCAGTAACCAATCCCAACAGGCACGATCAAACTCAAGACCACATACCACCCGACTGTAAGTAAAAATTGTAGGGGTCTTACCCACTCTTTCAGAAAACCCTCCAAAAATGGTAGGGCAAACTGAGATTTGTCCCCAGTAAAGGTTTATTTAAAAAGATTGGGAACAATAAAATGTGAATTAGTTAACATACTATAAAAAGGTTGTCAATGATTTTTTTTAATTTTAGTTTCAAGCAGTTAGATGATCTTCCTGATGGGGTCCCACTTGAAGGTTTTCTTCCTTAGTATGGACTCCTTCCATCTTGCAGTATCCCTCAAGGATTCCACCTTCGTTGACCATGAGGATTGGGGTGAAGATGCTTCCAAAGACCTTTCCTGTGGAATGGATTTCCACCCGATCCTTTACAAAGACTTCGCCTTCCACAAGCCCATTGATGATAATGGTATTCACTTCTACCTTTCCCTTCACCACAGCGGTTTCGCCAACAATCAATGTGCCGCTGTTAAAGATCTCACCCTGAAACCTCCCTTCCAAACGAAACACCCCTTCAAAAGTCATCTTCCCTTCAAACACGGTCTCCTTACCCAAAAAGGCGCTGATTTCCTCGGACGGGGGGGTAGGTTTGGGGGTGACTTTATCCAAAATGGATTTTCCTTTTAACATCTCGACTCCTTTCTATTCAAGCAAAAAGCAAAGGGTATGGAACATAGCCTTCATTTTGTTTTAATCGATCTTAAGAAACCCTTTGCCCCACAGCATGAGGCACTCTACTTCAGAATGGTTTCGACAATTCTTGTTAGGTCTTCATCAGAATAGTATTCAATTTCAATCTTTCCTCTTTTACCCTTTGGAGTAATGCGAACTTTAGTCCCCAGATAGTTTCTTAAAGAATCTTGAAAGCTCAGAAGGAGGCTTTCCAATTCCACCTTTTGGGTAGAAGATGGAGCCTTCCTCTGTTTTCCTGCCCATCTTCGGGCTAACGTTTCAGCCTCTCTTACCGAAAGATTATTCTTGATAATGAGGGCACAGAGTTCTTTCTGTTTCTCCTTCGAATCAAGGCTTAGGATGGCTCTGGCATGTCCAGGGGTGATCCGATTTTTCAGGATTTCGTTTTTAATCTCAGAAGGG
>CAZFDM010000286.1:0-10643 GCA_964517975.1 uncultured Syntrophaceae bacterium | reverse complement strand
TTTGAAGCAAGATCATCGAATGGGTCGATGTCGGTACAAGGGTTGCGAAGGAGACCAGATCAATGTGAGTCTGGCGGTGATGGCCTGGAATATGAGGAAATGGCTTCGGGATACAGGGTGAATCTTCAGATGGAAGCACCTCTCTAAAGAAAAGAGGAAAAAGATGAAAATAATTGAGAGACACGGATAGCCTTATCATTTTTGAAATCTACACCCAAAAGGTTTTATTTTTAAGAAATACATTTTTCAGTGTGAATTAATTAAATACGTGCACGAGGGGCTTCTTATTACAGAGATGGAGCGGTTCATAGTTATTGGCTATCCCTCTACCAGGGACCTATCTCTTATCGATCCTGGACTGGTAGGAAGAGGGGATTATTGCGATCGGTCGCTTTGATCTCTTCAGTGCTGACGGAGCCGTTCTCAGAGATTCATTGAAAAGGCTTTCCGAGAAAGAGGTTAACGGGTTACTGCCGGGTCACAATCGGATCGTCACCAACCTCCGAGGGGGCGACAACCTTGAAACCTTAAAACAATGGGAACCTTATCTGACTTAAGATCTCGAATTCTTATTTACTTTACGTGTCTCTTCACCTCTCTGATCGTGCCTGGATTGATTGTACATCCAGGCATGGCGCAATCCAGGCAGGAGATCTGGTATCATACTGGGTATCCTGGGGGCGTTGTAGGTTCCCGAACCGGCATGTCTGCCCTCACAGGACCCACGAAGATGCCAGCCATCTTCGAAGCGATATGGCGGAACCAGCTCATCAGCCCGGAACAGATTCACACGGACCATCCAGCAGTGATCGGAAGGGCATTAGAAGCACCTCCGATTGATCTTGAAAGCCTTCGTCAGGTCCACACGGATCGTTATTTAAAGGCTCTCTTTACCGGAGAGCCTATTCATCTTGCCACATCTCAGGGGCTTCCCTTCTGGAATGAGGATGTGGCAAAGGGCTGGTTACTCAATGTGGGTGGATTCTATGTGGCGGCTCAAACAGCCATCCAGAAAAATACAATTACTGCTAATCTTGGCCATTGTTATCACCATGCGACCGTGAATCGTGGCTCCGCTTTCTGCACGATCAACGGCCTTGTGGTGGTGGCTAAAAAGCTGATCCGTGAAGGAAAGGCTAATCGAGTGATGATTATTGATCTTGATCATCATGAGGGGAACGGAACGGCAGAGTGTATCATTGGAGAGGATCGGATCTGGAATGTCTCGATTTATGGCACTTATATGGGAGGTCCTCTTTCAACAGGGAATAACCATGTCTTCCAGGTTCAACACAGAGAGTTTGAGATAGGAGAAAAGCGAGATGCCCATTATCTCGCTGTCATCTCTGAGATCCTTCCTAAATTAATCAGACGTCAGAATCCTGATTTGATCCTCTATCAGGCGGGGATGGATCCCTATGATGGTGCAGGGATTAGCGCGAAAGCCCTTGCCATTCGGGATGCCTATGTCTTTGCACTCTCCCGTTCAATGAATAAACCCGTAACCTGGGTACTGGCAGGAGGCTATGCGGATATGGACACACTCGTTGATTTGCATACAGGAACGGTTCGAATGGCCAATGAAGTTCTGGCAGCAGTGAAACCCGGGGATAAGGTTGAACACCATGGAAAGAAACCATACAGATGGTTTGTGGAAAAAGGGGTCATTCGATTTCCAGATTGGAGATCTCTCATCGGAGGGCAGCGACGAATCAGTCAACCTTCTTTCCTTACAGAAAGGCAGATCGAGGAATTTGTAGCCTCCCGGAAGCGCCTGCTCCAAGAAGAGAGATTAATGGATGATGAAATATATTCTCCCTATCGGAGGCTCTTTGCCTCAAAGCCTCTTTTCTGAGAATTAATAGGGGTCAAGTCTTGCAAAATAACCCAATGTGGATTCCATCGTTAACATGTCAAGGCCTCTCGGGATAGAAGTTTCCCTATCCAATTTATCATATCCCCTTCAGAGGAAATGTAAGAGAGAAGATTTTTAAAGCGAGGCATGGAGACAAAATGTTACAGAGATGGAGCGGTTCAGATCATTCATGGGAACAAAGAGGAGATGCAGTTTTGGAATAACAGGCACTTTGATCTCTTGATTTTTAATATACTTATGAGTATTATACCAAAAAGTATAATTTTGAAAATGGCAAATGGGGTCATGCAATGGTAATTCGGTATTCGGGAAACAATCGGTCTTTATTATTGGACTGCATGACTGTGACTTGGCTTTTTCGCTAATGAAAATCGTTATCTGCTCATTGCGGTCAGGGGAAGGATTTAAAGAAAGGGAGAAATCACCATGCACCATCCAACAACTATCCCATTATGGTTTGTTTATGGCCTTATAGAAGGAAAAGTTATTATAGATAGAATCGGGCATCATGAGGGAAGGGGCTTACCAACATCTCTTGAAATCAACTCCCTGTTTAGAGAAAAAAGAAGTGCTGAGGCATTATCTATACTTGCAAACTTACCAATAGGCATTGAAGTTGCTTTAGAGATTCTCCGTGAGTTTAGTAGTCCTATCCATCCATCTGGGAGATACATATTTATTGTGGGAGATAATAATTCTTGGTTATATCCATTGCTTTGCGTATCTTACTCTCAAGAGTTTCGCTATAAGATTTTAAATGACCCCACGTCAATTTTGAATGTGGCTATACTTGCAAAGGAAAGTGAGATTCCTAAAGAAAAAGGAAAAGGTCTTATTTTCCCTCTCAAAAAAGAAACGATTCAAAAAAATGCAGCACTGATTGCTTTGGCTTACCAATTTAATGCATATGGTACCGCCCACATAATTCATCCACTTACTCCTGATGAAGTGTTATTTTCTGTTGAAGGATACGATAAAATAGAGGTATCAACAGATATGAATATAAATAATTTGTGGTGGTTTATAGCACAGAGAAGGGCCTTGGACTATGAGTTTCATAAAGCTGTTGATGCAATCGATGTTGATATTCACTGCCGAGAACCGATAATTCAGAAAATTAATGGGAGCACACTTATCTATTACCCACCGCCATTATTACAGGTTACTTTTCAGGGAAGAAAAATTACATCACTATTGGAAGAATTATCTGTTGTTTGTAAGAGGTACCACTCCAAGGTCGCTTTAGGCATTATGAATAACGAGCCTTACAGCTCCGAATTAACTAAATTGTCTAAAAAGATGGAGAAGTTAAAAAAGCAATTACAAAATGAAAGGGAGAATTTGTCGAGAACAAATTATTAAATTTCTCCCATTGATAGATTGGATAGTAGGAGGAATACCAGATGAGAAATAAAACTTTTTTTATTTTGGAAACAATAATGATTATTATCTTAGCTTTATTGCTTATAACCGAGGGCTCAGGGCAACAGATAACTAAAAACGGAAGTGAAAAACAAATAACTTTTGGGGGAGGACCTGATAATCGTCCTGCATGGAGTCCAGACGGACAGAATATTGCCTTCCATTCTCCTCGCGGAGGAAATGCTTTCAATATCTGGGTAGTTCCAGCAAAAGGTGGCCAACTTAAAAGGCTCACTCACACCTCTAAAGATGAGAATTATCCAGTTTGGTCTCCAGATGGGGGGAAAATAGCTTTTATTAGATATGTTGGCCCTGCAACTCAAGGTCGTGGGAACATTGTTGTGATGGCACCGGATGGAACAAATCAGAATGAGTTAACCAATGACGGAACGATAAAAACTGACGTCAAATGGCATCCTGACGGGAAGAATCTTATTTATTCAGAAGGTAGAGGAGATAAAGCAACTTTTGAAACAGATGTATGGATATTAAATATTGAAAACAAGAATCGTATAAAGCTTATCGAGGGTTACAAAGAGCGTACCAAAAAGGGATTGGCAATAGGTAATATTGCCATTGATTCGAAAGGAGATCGTCTCGCTTTTTCGGCTATCCCCGAGACTTCTTCAAAGGTGTTTTGGCTTTATGTGATGGACATAAAGGTTAAGAAACCTGTTCCTATTGTTACTGACATGGACAGGCCATGGTTTCCAGACTGGAGCCCTGATGGAAAGTGGATTGCCTTTCATGCTGGTAAAATGGGATCTGGAGGAATATGGATTGTTCGTCCAGATGGTAGCGAAAGAACAAAGCTGATTCAATCTGGGATTGGCGATAGGTTTCCTTCTTGGAGCCCTGATGGCAAGAGAATTGCTTTTACAAGAGGGACTTACGAAAAGGGAAATATTTTTATATTTGAGTTTCATACAACACTTTGATTTTTAAGAAAAATCTTAGGAAATAGGGATACTTTACTTTAAAGGGGTTTAAAAGGGACGGTTCTCTTTATTTTTCCTCCAGCCCCTTTGTCGCCCCACCCACTTTATCTTCTCAGTAATATTATAGGCCTTAGCCATCGCCTTAACGAAATCCTCACCGCCATAAATCATCCGCCTGTCCATCTCCCCCTTCATTGCATCTTTCTCTTTTATCATTCTTCGTAAGAACTCCCGATATTTCTTTCTCCGCTCTACTTCATCTTCAGACAACTGAAAATAAATAGGATGCTCATCTACCAAGACATTTCTCTTGCCGTAACCATACACCTGATAACTGCTCCATATATAATCCTTCGGGTCTTCCACCAGTTTTGCACGTACTGGATTTAATTCAACATAACTGCCACAAGCAAGTAGATACTCGTCTTTTGAAATTATTATGCTTTTGTATCTGTCCTGCCAGAAATGCCCAATATGACCATATTTGTGCTTATAATGCTGGGCGTAGGTCAGGTTAATCCCCTTCATTATTTCGGATAACCCGCCCCCTCTTTCTGAGGGCTCAATGACCAGATGCACATGGTTGGTCATCATAACATAGTGATACAGATTGAAATGGTGTTTCCCCTTAATAAAGAAGGAGTATGTCTAGATATTTTCTAAATCCTCTTCGTCCTCAAATATATCCTGAGGATTGTTCCCTCGCGTCAGTACATGATAGATATGTCCTTTGGGAGCTACTCTTGCTGTCCTCGGCATGCTTTAAATATAGAATTGCCAAATGCCTTTTATCAATTAAAGAGAACCGTCCCCTTTACCCTGATCCGACAATATAGACTACCTTGCCACATGCACCACAATTGGATTCAATAATCGGATCAGATCCCTTGGAGACATCTCACAGAGAAGGCCTCTTCTACCTGCATTGATGTAGATACAAGGAAGGCTGAGAATAGTCTCTTCCACATAGACCGGCAATTGTTTTTTCGTCCCAAAGGGAGAGATCCCCCCCACCATATAACCGGTATGTTTGAAAGCGATTTTAGCAGAACAGGGTGTGACCGATTTAACGCCAAGAACCCTTGCCAGTTCCTTGGTCGAAACCTCTTTATCCCCGTGCATGAGAATGATGAGGGGCTTTCTGTTTTCGTCCTCCATCACGAGGGTCTTAATCGTAAGGTGCTCATCCACCCCAAGAGCTCTTGCTGCGACCTCCGTGCCTCCCTTCTCTTCGTAACGATAAGGACGCTCGATAAACTCCACCTGATGCTCTCTTAAAAAGCGAATGGCATTGGTGGTTGGAAATTTCTCTTTGGTCAATGCATCTTCCCTTTCGTTTAATCTATCTATCTACTGGATGATACTTCAGCGCTGTCCTCTTCTTTTTCTTCGATTTCTGCTTTCTCAACTTTTCAGTCTCTCGATCCTCATCTGTTACCAGCCCTTTCAATCTTTCCAATCGACGGACCAATTCCCGCCTCGCCATAAAACGATTGAGGGACTGGCTCCTTTCTGTCCTCCATTTTACTTCGATTCCTGTGGGAAGATGATTGAGGTAGACGCAGGTGGAGGTCTTGTTCACCTTCTGGCCTCCCCTTCCCGAGGAACGGATGAATCTCTCTTCGATATCCTTTTCGTGGATACCCAATGCTTCCATTCTTTCCATAAGATCTCTGTGCTTCTCCTCGCTCACTGGAAAGCGAATCATCTATTCCCCCTTCCCCCGAAATCCATTTGAAGGCCCGAATGGCCCGACGCCTTTAATACCTTTTCTCCCAATGGAAGGCTGATCCGTAATGGAATGGTCGGGGCCTGGCTGAAGCGAAACTCCAAATATCTGCCCCAAAAACTTTTTTGGAGGGTTGGTAAAAGTTGTCAGGCTTTGAAATGTGAATGAAGGCAATTCGTTTCAATTTTTATGGGTGACACCAAATTCAGCTAATTTGTTTTTTTCTCCTGCATGGCGCTTTTTCTTCCTCCTGGCAACCCGGGAAAAGCTAAAACAGGTGAGGGTGAAAGATATCAAACACCAGTATATCCTCCTCAATATCATGAGGCTGATGTTTTACGCCAGCCGGGATCCGAAGGAAGGTTCCTGCTCTCACCTCAAAATCTCCTGCACCCTCTATCCACATCTTCCCTTTCCCTTCTAAATGGTAAACAATGTCATCCTGCTCATGAACATGAGCCGGCACTTCTGCCCCCTTTTTTACTTTCACCATCACGATGCTCAAATCCACCTTGTCTTTGTCATGGGTAAGGAGCTTCTTTATAAGTAAATCCTTGAAGATGGGGTGAGGCTCCCAAGAAAGTTCATCAACCTTAATCTCTCGTATCATGATCACCTCCTGGTGTAATGGTCTTTCGCTCTCGGTTAGACCAGTATTTTTTACGAAGAACTTTTTTAAGATCTTACCCTAGACTGTTAAGAGGGGTCAAGTTTTCCAAAATAACCTAATATGGAATCCCTCGTTTCAAGGCCTTTCGTGATAGAATTTCCCTATCTAATTTATCATATCACCTTCAGACCAGCAACAAGTTGGGGGCAGGCCCAAATTTGTGAGAGCTCTGAAAAAGTCCTTTTTTATATGGGAGGGTAAGGGTTAAAACCCTCCCATACTGGAAATTGATTATTATATACTTTTTAAGAGATAGCCCGGTTTTTGGGCTTTTATGGATAAATTTAAAAAAATCGCTGTTAGCTTTGTGGGATGGAGTGTACTTTTAAAAAAGTTTTTAATAGGAGAATTTATGAGCCAAAGTTATCCAACACCTTTTTCTCATTGACTTTTTTTGAAATTGTGTTAACATCATTTCAACTGAAGAGGGCTTAGTTGATTCGAACCTTTCTGGCCATTGAACTTCCAAGACCACTTCTAATGAAGATCGAGGAGGTTCTGGGGGACTTGAGATCGTCCCAGGCAGATGTACGGTGGGTGAACCCAGAAAATATCCACCTTACCTTAAAGTTTTTTGGCAACATTGATGAGTCGAAAATTGAACCCATCGTCCAATCCATTGACAGGTTGGTCCAAGAGACCCCAACCATCCTTCTAAGAGTAAAAGGGATGGGAGCCTTCCCCAATTTGAGAAACCCGAGAGTGATTTGGTTAGGGTTATCAGAAGGCAAGGAAAGCTTAAACTCCTTTCAGAAAAAGTTAGAAATAGAGTTCAAAAAGATTGGGTTTCCACCAGAGGACCGTCCTTTTCATCCTCATCTGACCTTAGGAAGGGTGAAGTCAAGCCGGGGTAAGGAAGACCTGGCGAGGAGGATGGAGAGATATCGTGAAGAGGAGTTTGGGGAGATTCAAGCAGAAAAAGTGATTCTATTTAAGAGTGATTTGAGGCCATCGGGTCCGATTTATACTCCTTTGAGGGAGATTAGATTGGGAGGCTAATCTTTTAAGAATTCCCATTGTGGAGCCATAGAGGGAGATTCCCATGACAAAGACAGAAACAAAGACTGAGGCGAGGGTGGATGCAAATAAAGGAAAGGCTGTGGAACTTGCCATCACCCAGATCGAGAGGCAATACGGTAAAGGTGCCATTATGAAGTTGGGCGGAGACGCCAAACTTGGCGAAGTTCCCACTATTTCGACAGGATCTCTCTCATTGGATCTTGCTCTTGGTGTGGGTGGTCTGCCGAGGGGGAGGGTGATTGAGATTTATGGTCCTGAGGCCTCTGGAAAGACCACCTTGGCCCTTCATGTGGTTGCGGAGGCCCAGAGGAGGGGTGGCATTGCAGTCTTTATCGATGCAGAACATGCCCTTGATGTCCAATATGCAAAAAATTTGGGTGTAAAGATCGAAGACCTCCTTATCTCACAACCCGATACCGGAGAGCAGGCCCTGGAGATTGCAGAACACTTAGTCAGGAGCGGAGGAGTGGATGTGATCGTGGTGGATTCGGTGGCAGCCCTCGTTCCAAAGGCAGAAATCGAGGGGGAGATGGGTGATGCCCATATGGGACTCCAGGCCCGACTCATGTCACAAGCCTTAAGAAAATTGACAGCCATCCTCAGCAAGTCTAAAACAATCCTTATCTTCGTCAACCAGATTCGGATGAAGATCGGGGTGATGTTTGGGAATCCAGAGACGACCACTGGAGGCAATGCCCTCAAATTCTATTCCTCTGTCAGACTTGACATAAGACGGGTTGCCTCCATCAAACAGGGTCAGGAGGTAATAGGTTCCAGGACCAGAGTTCGGGTGGTGAAAAACAAGGTGGCTCCACCCTTTAGAGAGGTAGAGTTCGATATCATTCATGGTGAAGGGATTTCAAGAGAAGGAGATGTCCTGGATCTGGCAGTGGAGAAGAATCTGGTGGAGAAGAGCGGGACCTGGTATACCTATGGAGGCCAACGGATAGGCCAGGGAAGGGAGAATGCAAAACAGTTTTTAAAAGAGAATCCTAAAATCCTTGCGGAGATGGAGAAGGAAATCCTTGAACAGTTCCGCACTACAAAATTTGGAGTTGCGGGATAGCCAAAGAGGAGGAGAAGAAAATGGACTTAAATCAGATCCTTTTGGAAGCCCTTTCACAGGAGGCCTCAGATGTTCACATCAAAGTGGGCCTCCCACCCATCATGCGAGTCAACGGGGTCTTGAAACCATGGAATAAGATCAAACCGTTCGATCTTAATGATGTCTCAAAGATGGCCTTTGGACTGATGAACGATTGGCAGAAGGAGAGATTCATCAAGAATCGAGAGGTAGACATGGGCTACGAGGTTTACGGTTTGGGGCGATTTCGGGTCAATGTCTTTCAACAGAGGGGTAAAATGCGAATCGCCCTCCGAATTGTTCCCTACCAGATTAAGAGCCTGGAGGAACTCCATCTCCCTCCTGTGATCAGAAATATAGCCCTTGAGCAGAGAGGTCTCATCCTGGTGACAGGGACGACCGGAAGCGGTAAGTCCACTACCCTGGCCTCCATGATCGATATCATCAACAACGAGAGAAACTGCCATATTATTACGATTGAAGACCCCATTGAGTTCATCCATGAGGACAAGAAATCGATCATCGATCAGAGGGAGATTGGCTCGGATACGAGTACTTTCTCCAGTGCCTTGCGGGTAGCCCTCCGACAAGATCCGGATGTCATTCTGGTTGGTGAGATGAGGGATTTCGAGACCATTGAAACCGCCCTCACCGCAGCCGAGACAGGACATCTGGTGATGTCTACCCTCCACACCCTGAATGCTACGGAGACGATCACCCGAATCATCTCGGTCTTTCCCCCTTACCATCAAAAACAGGTTCGGTTACAACTGGCAGGTGTGCTGAAAGGAGTCATCTCCCAGCGTCTGGTCCCGAGGGCAGATGGAATGGGAAGGGTCCCAGCGGTCGAGGTCTTGGTCTCCACTGCAAGGGTTAGGGAGTGCATCATTGAGAAGGATAAGACCAATGAGATCAATGATGCTATCGCCAAGGGAGTGACGGCCTATGGAATGCAGTCCTTCGACCAGTCGCTTATGTTTCTCCTGAAAGCAGGATTGATCACTTATGAAGAGGCCCTGAAGCATTGCACCAATCCTGATGACTTTGCCCTTAGGGTAAAAGGGATCCTTGCCTCGAGCGATACCACCTGGGAAGATTTTGAGGTCTTAGAGAGAGAAAAAGAGAAGGGGAAGGAGACTGAGGGGAAGTTAAGGCTTGGAAAGCCATTGGGTGAGAAGATGGATGATCGAAGGGGACGCGTCTGAAACAATGACCTCTGCTGAGATCCGAAGGGCCTTTCTTAACTACTTTGAGGAGAGGGGACATCGAGTGGTTCGAAGCTCCTCCCTCGTTCCAAAAAACGATCCCACCTTACTCTTCACCAATGCTGGAATGAATCAATTCAAAGGGGTATTTTTAGGAGAAGAAACCCGAGATTATACCCGAGCAGTCTCCTCTCAAAAATGTCTTCGGGCAGGAGGGAAGCACAACGATCTTGAGAATGTGGGTAAGACAGCCCGGCATCACACCTTCTTTGAAATGTTAGGAAACTTCTCATTCGGAGAATACTTCAAAGAAGGGGCCATCGAAATGGGATGGGATCTTCTGATCCACCAATGGGGATTGCCTACGGAGAAGATATGGATCACCATCTATCTCGAAGATGATGAGGCCTTTGAACTCTGGAGAAAGATCGGAATTCCTCCGGAGCGAATCGTCCGGATGGGAAAGAAGGATAACTTTTGGGCCATGGGCGAAACCGGGCCCTGTGGCCCCTGTTCTGAGATTATCATCGACCAGGGCGAAGAGGTGGGTTGTGGTCAGCCTCAATGCCAGGTGGGTTGTGAGTGCGATCGGTTTCTGGAACTCTGGAATCTTGTCTTTATGCAGTTTAATCGGGATTCCTCTGGAATCCTCCATCCTCTCACTAAACCCTGTATTGATACAGGGATGGGCCTTGAACG
>CAZFDM010000285.1:0-11242 GCA_964517975.1 uncultured Syntrophaceae bacterium | reverse complement strand
CATAAGGCACCTCCTGGGTTGGATTGGATTTCTTACCCAAGTATATACCAAGTATTGGCCTGGTATATACTGGAGGGCCTTTTAATGATTATCAAGTTCAGGGTGACAAAAAGGCTTTGAAAATTTTATTTTTATTTCAATAAGTTATAAATTTTTGCTAAACTACAGTTAATTTATAATTCATGTTGTGTTACGAGACGAGCGAAGCAATTCTTTTAAATCAAATAGGAGGTGATGGATATGGGTTTTAAGTTTATCCTGACAGATCTTAAAGAAGGTGTTGCAACCCTTACATTAAACAGGCCCCCCCTGAATGTCTTAAATATTGAGATGATGGGAGAAATAAACTCCTATCTGGAGGAATTAAAAAAAGAGAAATCTCTTAAACTCCTTGTCATCCAGGCTATGGGAAAAGCATTCTCCGCAGGGGTGGATGTGGGAGAGCACATGGGGGATATGGCTCCGAAGATGATTGAGACCTTTCATAAAATGTTTCGCCTGATGGATGGGTTAAAAGTCCCTTCGATTGCTATTGTCAATGGTTCAGCCTTAGGAGGAGGATGTGAACTGGCCCTCTATTGTGATATGGTCATTGCTACGGAGAAGGCGAAATTCGGACAACCTGAAATTCAGGTCGGTGTCTTTCCGCCGATTGCCGCCCTAATTTTTCCGAGGATCATTGGCCGAAAAAAGGCGATGGAACTTATCCTTTCAGGAGAGACGATTAGCTCACAAGAGGCATTGACCTTAGGATTGGTCAATAAGGTTGTTTCAGAGGCATCCTTCCAGGAAGAGGTCAACGGGTTTATTGAAAAGTTTAAAAAGTTAAGCGGTATCGTATTAAGGTTGGCCAAGGAGGCTACCCTTGCAGGGCTCAATGATGATCTGGAGAAAGGACTTAAGACTATTGAGAAGATCTATCTTGAGGATTTGATGAAATCCCATGATGCCATGGAAGGGCTTAAGGCATTCTTAGAAAAGCGAAAACCCACCTGGAAAGACATCTAATCGATAAGGGAGGTTCCTTGTAGCACTTCAGTTACGGGGATGAAGCAGAAAGGATAGGGAGGTTTTCCTTCCAATTAGCCAATTTTTACTTGACCATTCAAGGAAAAAAAATTTATATTACTTTTGTTTTCCTTGATATGCCTTTAATTTAAGGAGAAACCATGCCCCTTGAAGGAACCTATCCTTTTCCCAAAGAGTTTATTGATCTTTATACTAAAAAAAGATGGTGGTCAGGACTCACTTTTGGTGAGATGTTAGATCGGACCTGTGATCTTTATCCTCATAAAGAGGCTCTGGTTGCAGGAGAGGTCCGATTGACCTACCAACAACTCCGGGAGTGGACAGACCGTGCTGCCATTGCCTTTCTTGAAATAGGGATTAAGAAACTCGATCGAGCCCTCCTTCAGATTCCCAATTGGGCAGAGTTTGTCTATTCCTATTATGGTCTTCATAAAATTGGGGCGATCCCTGTTATGTGCATTCCTCGATTTTCTCAGAGGGAGATCGAACACTTCTGTGAACTGACCGAGGCGAAGGCCTGGATCGTTCCACTCCAGTTTGAAAAGATAGATTATCGACCCATGATTTCCGGCATCCGGTCTCGTCCTTATCCTTTAAGACATATTCTGGTGATCGAACCTTCTAAGGAGAAAGGGGGACAGTTGCCCGAAGGGACACTTCCATTTAATAAGATTTTAAGGGAAGTGGATTTCAGCAAATATCCAAAGAATTACCTGGAATCTTTTAAACCCGATCCCAATGAAATCTGTCATCTAATGCCTACAGGAGGGACGACTGGACTTCCAAAATTAGTTCCAAGGACACATAATGACTTTTTATGCAATGTGGAATACCGTGCTAAGGCATGGCAGAGAAGCCCTCACGATGTAACCTTAATCGCGACTCCTATCACTCATAATATGGCCATTGAAGTATCCTTAAACCCAACTTTTCTGACAGGAGGGAAGGTGGTAATGATTCCCTCTACCCATCCAAGAGAGATATTGGAGGCGATTGAGAAGGAGAAGGTCACGACAACGATTCTCGCTGTAGCCCAGGTTCAACAGATTGTAGACTTTCCAGAACTTGATCGATACGATCTCTCCTCCCTAAACGTGATTGCAACAGGGGGGTCTTATATGCCCCCTGAAACGATTCGAAAGGTCTATGATAAATTGAAATGCAAATTCTACAATGTCTATGGGAGTTCTGAAGGCCCATGCTCTCAGACACGATATGAAGATCCAGAAGAGGTTGTTCTTCATACAGTAGGATGGCCCATCTGCCCCTATGATGAGTTTAAAGTGATCGATCCCAATGGTAATCCACTTCCCATCGAGGTAGAGGGAGAGTTGGTAGCAAGAGGCCCGTGTATATTTAGAGGTTATTATAAATCAGAGGAGGAAAACCGCGAGGCCTTTACCCCTGATGGGTTCTATCGCACAGGAGACATTGCTAAATTTGATCGGGATGGACACTTGGTCATTACAGGTCGGAAAAAGGAGATTATCCTTAGAGGTGGGGAGAGCATCAGTGCAAAGGAAGTAGAGGGGTTGATCAGCCATCATCCTAAGGTCGAACAGGTAGCTGCGGTTGCCATGCCTGATCCTGTTCTTGGAGAGAAGGTCTGTGCCTTCATTAAACCGAAAATGGGAATGAGAATCTCATTTGAAGAGGTGATTGACTTTCTTAAAGAGAAAAAGGCCTCGGTTCTTTACTTCCCAGAACGAATCGAGGTTGTAGAAGAGATGCCTTTGACCCGTGTGGGAAAGGTTGACAAGGGAAGATTGAGGGAGGAGATCAAGGAGATACTCAAGAGGGAAGGAAAGATCTGATCATTCTTGGATGGTTGACAAAGAAGTTTGGATGAAAGGAGGTGAGAGATTTTTAAAATTAGTAAGGGAAGGGATTGTGTGAACGATGGAACCTGAAATATAAAGAAGGAGGTTGAGAAGCTATGAAACAAAAACATATTTTCATAGGCATAGTGTTAATCGCTTTATTAGGTCCTTCAATCGTTTGGGGAGCAGTGGAATTAAAATTTGCTAATTATTTTCCAGTCCCAGCAAGACAGTCTAAGATATGTGAGGAATTCGTTAAGGATCTTGAGGCCCGCTCAGGGGGAGAACTCAAGATCCGCTTTTTCCCTGCAGGGACCCTGCTCACCGCCCCAAAGATCTATGACGGAGTGGTGGAGGGGATTGCAGATATTGGTTTTTCTAATATTGGTTATACCTTCGGCCGCTTTCGAATGACTGAGGCACTTGACCTTCCTGTTGGATTTCCCAATGCCTGGGTAGCAAACCATGTGGCAAACGACTTCTACAGGCAGTTCAAGCCAAAGGAGTGGGATAAGATTCATATGCTTTCCATGCATACCAGTCCTGTCAATGTTGTTCTCTCTGCAACTAAACCTGTCTATAAAATGGAGGATCTAAAGGGGATGACCCTAAGGGGACTCGGTTTTATTGCTGAAGTAGTGAGCGCTCTGGGTGGGACACCACGATCCATCCCTATGCCAGAATCTTATGAGGCCCTGCAGAAGAAGGTGATCGACGGGTTGATGATTCCAATGGAGACGCTCAGGGCTTTTAGGTTAGCAGAGGTTACCAAATACGCAACCGAATGCTGGCCGATCGGTCAGGTTTATACCTTCTATCTGGTGATGAATAAAAATACCTGGAATAAACTCCCTCCCCATCTCCAGAAGATCTTCAATGAGTATCCTTTCGAGGAGAAATTGGCTACGATGTGGAACGAAATCGATATTGATGGAAAACAGTTGGGCAAGGAGAAAGGGTTACAGTTTATTGAATTGCCAGGCCCGGAGATTACTAAATGGAGGAAAGCCGTTGAGCCCGTATTAGACAAATATGTTAAATCAATGGTAGCCTCAGGGTTTCAGGAGAAAGAGGCCAGGGAACTCATTAATTTTATACGATTCAGAATTGAACACTGGACCAAAAAGCAGAAAGAGTTAGGGGTCAAATCTTCAACCGGACCCTCAGAGGTTCGGGTGAAGTAATGGGGTTATCTCTGGCATTCCTCCTTCCTCTTTTATGGGGGAGGAGGAATGCTTGCCTGAAAAAATAAGGGTTATAACTATGGCGAAGTGGTTAGATCAAATGGATAAGGGGATAAAGTCGTTTAGCCACGTTATTGAATGGGTTGGAGTGATAGGGATTCTTTTCATGTTTTTTGTGAACCTCATTGATGTGGTAGGGGCAAAGGTTTTTTTAAAACCCCTTCCAGGGGCTACTGAAGTCATTAGTTTTTCTCAAATCTTGGCCATTGCCCCTGCCATAGCCTTTACCCTCATCCTTGGCCGACATATACGAGTAGAATTTATCATCGATAGATTTCCAAAACGTATCAGAGCAACCCTAACAGGTATCAGTTCCTTTTTATCATTTATTCTCTTTGTTTTTATTATTTGGCAGAGTTATCTTTATGGGGTCTCCCTTCAAAAGGCAGGAGAGATTGGCTCAACCTCTCATCTCCCCTTTTACCCCTTTGCTTACTTCATCGCCTTCTGCTCTATCCCTGTCAGTCTGGTCTTCTTGATGGAAGTCTTCAAATCCTTAAATGAGGTTTTCAGCCATGGAACCAGTTAGTGTCGGTATCATTGGGATTGGCTTGCTGGTCTTTCTGTTTCTCATTAAGATGCCGGTTGCATTTTCCATGGCCTTTGTAGGATTCATTGGATTTTCCTATCTTGGGTCTTTTCATGCAGGCCTCAAACTTCTTGCTCGTGACTTTTT
The DNA here is from genome assembly GCA_964517975.1 of uncultured Syntrophaceae bacterium. Lineage (GTDB taxonomy): Bacteria > Desulfobacterota > BSN033 > BSN033 > UBA1163 > JBBIRM01. The sequence goes on along the minus strand of CAZFDM010000285.1, from coordinate 6,473 downwards.
TGAACAGTTCTCCAACTTTCCCCTCAGTGCCATCCCTATGTTTATCCTGATGGGCTCATTTGCCTTTGCCTCTGGCATTGGGAAGAGACTTTATGATGCCGCCTATACAATCTTGGGAAATTTACGGGGGGGATTATCCATGGCGACAGTGGTTGCCTGTGGTTTTTTTGCAGCGATATGTGGATCCACCGCTGCCACTGCTGCTACCATTGGAAAGATGGCACTTCCAGAGATGAAAAAGTATCATTATGATGATACCTTTGCCACAGGTTGCATTGCCAGCGCAGGCACCTTGGGTATCCTCATCCCCCCGAGTACAATCTTCCTTGTCTATGGAATCCTCACCGAACAGTCCATCGGTAAACTTTTTGTGGCAGGAATCATTCCAGGGGTCATCCTCACCTTCTTATTCATTATAACGGTTGCCCTTCTTTGCTGGCGGAATCCAAGCTGTGCTCCACCCGGTGCCTCTACAGATCTCAAGGCAAAGGGAAAAGCATTGATAGGGATTTTTGAGGCCCTGATTCTATTTGGCCTGGTGATCGGAGGGTTATTCTTTGGCTGGTTTACTCCAACACAAGCAGGAGGTATTGGAGCAGCAGGAGCACTGGCGATTGGCTTGGTGAGAAGAGAACTCAATTGGCGAGTATTCATAGAATCCACTCGAGATGGATTAAGGACCTCTTGCATGGTTCTCTGTGTCATTGCAGGGGCAACGGTATTTGGCCATTTCATGGCAGTCTCAACCATACCCTTTATTCTTGCGGATTGGGTGGGGGGACTTCCCCTCCCTCCCACGGCTATTATGGGCCTCATCATATTTATTTATCTCATAGGTGGCTGTTTTATGGATGCAATGGCCTTGGTGGTCCTAACAGTGCCTGTCATCTACCCCGTTGTCGTTCGCCTTGGATTCGACCCAATCTGGTTCGGTGTCGTCATTGTTCTGGTTAGTGAGATGGGAGTGATTACCCCACCCGTTGGTGTCAATGTCTATGTCATTAAGGGGATTGCTCCAGAAATTCCTCTTGAAAAGATCTTTAGGGGAATATTCCCATTCTTAATAGCAATCATCATTAATGCAGTCATATTGATTGTCTTTCCTAAACTTGCCCTGATATTACCCGGGCTGACAAAATAGGGGTATTTCTATGAGGCTCAAAGAAAAGAAGGCTATTGTCACAGGAGCAGGACAGGGGATTGGCCGTAGCATTGCATTGAAGATGGCCCAGGAAGGAGCCGATGTTGTAATTTTTGAGAAAAATCCTGAGACAGGGAATCAGGTCCGAAAAGAACTTGAAAACCTGGGGAAGAACGTCTTAAATTTTTCTGTGGATGTAGCAGATAGGGAGCAGGTTTATTCCAGTGTGAAACAAGTTTTGAATGAGTGGAAGAGGATCGATATTCTGGTCAACAATGCGGGGTTTGACCGTCCTGCAAAACTCATGGATGTGAAAGAGGAGGATTGGGACGCTGTATTGGGCGTCCATCTAAAGGGAACGCTCAACTGCATCCAGGCGGTAGCCCCCCCTATGATTCAGAACACTTATGGAAAGATTATAAACATCTCTTCGGTTTGGGGAAAGGCAGGAGCGATCTCGGAGATCAGTTATAGTTCTGCCAAGGCTGGAGTCATTGGGCTTACGAAGAGTGTTGCAAGGGAACTTGGCCGTTATCAGATCAATGTGAATGTCATTTTACCAGGATTGATCTTGACCCCGACCATTTCAAAGATGCCTGAGAAATATCAGAAGATGATCCTTGAAAATACTCCACTCAGGAGAATCGGTCAACCTGAGGAGGTGGCCAGTGTGGTTGCCTTCTTAGCCTCTGATGAAGCAAGTTTCGTTACAGGTGCAGTGATCGAAGTCTCAGGAGGTTGGAATATGTGAATCTCCTAATGGGAGGAGATTTTATCGATAATCCCCTTTGAGAGTGAGGGGAAGGATGAGGAGTTTAAAACGATGGAGAACGTTGAACAGATAAGAGAAGGGTGGAAGCAGAAGGCCAGAGAAGTGGCCATTAATATTGTGGCCCCTCGTGCGGCAGAGATTGATGAACAGGGAGAATTTGCCTGGGATATCGCCAATCAATTTTCTCAGCAGGGCTTTATGAGCCTCCTCATTCCAAAAGAGTACGGAGGCCAGGAAGCCGACATTACCTCCTTCTGTCTTATTGTCGAAGAGATTGCAAAGGTTTGTGCCTCCTCTGCCCTTTTGGTCATTGTTCAAGCAGTGGGGACAATGCCGGTTGCCCTGGGGGGTTCTCCCTTCTTGAAAGAGGATGTGTTGGGAAGAATTGTCAAGGAGAAGGCCCTGATCTGTTTCTGCCTGACCGAACCTGAAACAGGTTCAGATGCTGCCTCCATTCGAACCAAGGCGGTTTTAGAAGGGGAGTACTATCTCTTGAATGGAAGGAAATGTTTTATTACCAATGGGGGGGTGGCCCATTTTTATACAGTCTTTGCGACGACCCAATTCGATAGGAAAATGGAGGGCATCACAGGGTTTGTGATTGAAAAAGGGACTCCAGGTCTCTCTGTGGGAAAGGTTGAGGAAAAGATGGGAATCCGAGGTTCGAATACCACAGAGGTGATTTTAGAAAATGTACGAGTTCCCATTTCCCAAAGGATTGGGGATGAAGGGGTAGGTTGGTGGCTGATGATGAGAACGTTGAACCGATCCAGACCTGCCATTGCGGCTCAGGCAGTAGGATTGGCACAGGGGGCTCTGGATTATCTCATTGATTTCGGAAGGCAAAGGGACTGGTTAACCAAGAAGGATGAAACCCTTCTCATCCAGTCGAAGTTGGCGGATATGGCCATTGAGATCGAAGCCGCAAGGGCACTGGTCTATAAGTCCGCAGCGATGCTGGATGAAAAGGTAAAGGGTATTCCTGTCCAGATGTTTTCTGCCATGGCGAAATATTTTGCCTCGGATGTGGCGATGCAGGTAACCATTGATGCGGTTCAGATTTTACAATGGCATGGCCTGACAAAGAACCATCCCTTAGAACGAATGATGAGGGATGCAAAGGTCATCCAGATCTTCGAAGGGACTAACCAGATTCAAAGAAGGGTGGTTGCCCACACCCTCCTTAAAGGTAAGACTTAATCGATGGCGAGAGGGATGGACGATGGCTGTGAAAGTACACCTTCACACTACCCACCGTCAGTATACCAATGGCTTAGAAGTGGTTGAAGTAGAGGGGAAGACAGTGGGTGAATGTTTGAACAATCTTATAAAGCAGTTTCCTGAGATGGAGAAGGCCTTATTTACGAAGAAGGACAAACTCAGAAATGTCGTAGAGGTTTATCTCAATCATGCCCCTGCCTTTCCAAACGAACTTGCCAAACCTGTAATGGATGGAGATGAAATTCACCTCCTTGTCCTTCTGGCAGGAGGGTAATAAATTAGGATCGGTAGGGGCAATTCATGAATTGCCCCTACCGAATTTGTAACTCCATTCTCGATTAACGTAATTCTGCCTCTAAGGCGATCGCCTCTTTTCGAGCAGCAGAGATTTTCTCGGCGGCAGTCTTCTTCTTGATGGTGCTGACTCGGTCCGCATCCACATAATCTACCGCTTTGACCTCGCAGAAGCGGACACATTGTGGATCTCCATCACAGAGATCGCATTTAAATACCTTTCGATCAATCACATTAAAATTCATTGCCCCAAAAGGGCAGACCGAAACACAGGAACGACACCCAATACATTTACTCTGATCAACCACCACCCGATTCAAATTCTCATCCCGGGAGATCGCTTTGACTGGGCAGATGATCTTACAGGGGGCATCCTGGCACTGCTGACAGGACATGGGGATGTAGAGGCCTTCTGCTTCCCATTTCATGATCTTGATCCGACTTCGAATCGCATTGGAGACCCCATCATGGAAAACCGAGCAGACGATTTCACAGAGTCTACATCCCGTGCATTTTTCATGATCGATCACAAGAACTTTACCTGTAGGTTCCATGAGATGTTTCTCCTTTCTAAATCACAGGCAAAAGCCTTCTGGTGTAAAAACCACTATGCTCAAAGCACGTTGCTTTTCATAATAAGTGAGAGGGCTCTTTATCTAAACCAAGCCTTTTGAGGGTATCAGGTTTTGGAACACCATTTTTATCAAGCCCCTTATAGTCGTAGAACTCATCGACCATCTTCTTGAATTTTTCACGATCGATCACCCTACCAATCACATCGGGGGCTCCCCTTCGGGTGGGCTCATCAAAGTAGCGGTGGTTAAGCATATCGCCTCTGTAAAGGTCCTCCCTGCTTAAGCCTTCACGAAGGTTAAAAAGACGCTCGAGCATGTTACAACGCTCTGCGATGTCCCAGAGATCCCGTGGAGTAAATTCCAGACCCGTGTTGTAATAAATGACTTTGGGCCAATCTTCAAAATTTGGAAGGGTTGCACCCAAAAATACGGTATGATATTTGCAGATGCCAAGGCAATCGACTGCCATATAACAGTTTTCCTGCCAGAAGACCTGCCATGGCTTGCCGATATATTCTGTATGTTCTGAGCTGAGTGGACCATCGTAGGGGACTGGAGTGCTATAGATTTTTCTTAGGACTTCCACAGGTAAATGGTAAAGGTCAATCGCTGGTCTGCTCCTTAAATGATCCGATCCTCGAGAAGCAGTGGCAATGTTAAGCGCAAGGGCAGGGGTGGCTCGCTCATCCGAGTGGAGGTTACTGACCCCTTTGACCTGAATCAAGTAGTCGAAGGAGTTCTTCCCAATCCTTTCAGAGGCAATAATCCCACCTTCTGCCAGGGTATCTCCAAGCCAACCTTCCCTAAAACAGATTCGCCTTATCATTTCTAACATGGCCTCGGCATTGCCAAACCTTAAATCAAGACCATCGGTCTCCTTGCTTGTTAAGATTCCAAGCTCATAGAGTTCCATGGCCCAGGAGATCAAACTTCCAATTTCGAGATTATCAACCCCCCACTGGTCCACCAAGTGATTAGCCGTTAGGAGGGCTTCTAAGCTTGGGATATCAGGCTCACCACAAAAGGCACCCTGTGAAGTATATTCTGGACCCTCATCGTATACTCCAGCATAAGGTCCGGTAGGAATTTTATATTTGGCTCGACAATGGACCTGGCAAGCAAAGCAACCTGCCATATGGTATGGCCCAATGGTCTCAGTCGCATTTTCATCAATCGATTCGGGCTCAATCTCATCACAATAAAGCATCTGATTGTATTGAAAATTTCTACATCTGACACCTCCCCAAGAGTTGGTTGCCCCCCAGATAAAAGGGGTCCCAAGGGTTCCCTGAGTCTGGTTCACCTTTGCACTGGTAATCTGGTCAATAAAACGTTTATTGTACTCGAGGGCTTCTTTTGGGTGGGCAATCTTAATATCCATTGTTCCTCTTGCTGCGATCGCTTTCAGATTCTTAGAACCCATGACGGCTCCCATTCCTGTTCTCCCGCCTGAGTTTTTAATCCCTGTCATCACATTGGCGAACCTTACAAGGTTTTCACCAGCAGGACCGATCACCATGCTCTTGATGTCTTCATCTCCCAATTCTTCTCGGATAGTCCACTGGGTTTCTGTAACTGTCTTTCCCCAGAGATTTCGAGCATCCCGAATTTCAATTTTTCCATTGTGGATCCAGAGATAGACAGGTTTCTCTGCCTTTCCCTTGATGACGAGGTGATGGAAACCTGCCCATGCTAACTCTGGGGCAAAGAAGCCTCCCATATTGCAACTTCCCACCATTCCTCCAAGGGGAGACTTTGCCATGGCATGGGTTCGGGCGGTGGCGGAGGCCAAGGTGGCACTCAGAAGCCCAGCGCTGACAAGAAGTGTGTTCTTGGGCCCGAGGGGGTCACAACCTTTCTCCGTGTGATTATAAAGAAGGTAGGCATCGAGACCCCTACCGCCTAAAAATTTTTTCCGTATTTCAATTGGAATGGGTTTAATTTCTATTTTGCCTGTTGACAGATCAATATATGCTATCTTTCTATTTAGGGCCATCTTTCTTTTCCTCCTTCATCTTTTTTGCCAACACCTCTTCAGCAATTTTAATATCCACATCCCATACCGGCCCTCTAATCCGAGGGAACCCGGCCTTGATCCAATAAATCCTCCATTCCAAGCCACATCGCGGGCATTTCACCTGTTTGGCCCCAGGTTCTGGGGTAATCCTTCCCATACAACTTGGATTATGACACCTTACCTGACCATACGTACGAGTGCTGCGGAGACTCTCGGCAGTTGAGAGCCTTTCTTTCTCGTCTACCATAACAACCTCCTTTTCACTAAAGGTTCAGAATAGTGAACTTTTAAAATGGACCTAAAAAATTCAATCAGCCTATTCATATCCTACCGCTCTCTCTTTGTCAAGAATAAACTTCATTGTTAACTAAACTCATTTTGAAGTCTTATACGCTATTAAACCAAGTTCCCCATAACCTTTTTATCACCTAACGATTGTTTTAAGAAATTTCT
>CAZFDM010000284.1:0-4294 GCA_964517975.1 uncultured Syntrophaceae bacterium | reverse complement strand
TTACTCACCCGTGCGCCACTTTACTCTCCCGGTTGCCCAGGATTTCTCGTACGACTTGCATGTGTTAGGCACGCCGCCAGCGTTCGTTCTGAGCCAGGATCAAACTCTCCAGTTTAAATCCTGAAAAAAAGATTTTGAAATCTAAAAACAGTAACCCCCTATTCTTTTTTCAAAGAACAATCGCGAAAACCTAAAAAGTATAATTCAATTTTAAAGGGTTGTCAAGATAAATTTTTCAAAGAAGAAGGAAATCTTTTTGAAGTAACTAAATATTAATAAATTTTTTAAGGTTTGTCAAGAATTTTTATGCGATGAAATTTCTTCTTCCCAGCCCTCAATAAAATAGTCCCTTTGGAGTCAAAATCATCCAGCGTAATAAGTTTATCGAATTTCTCTACCCTCTTTTTATTGATGTAGGCCCCTCCTTGCTGGATTAACCTTCGGGCCTCAGATCCTGAAGGACAAAGATGGGTTATCTCGAATAATTTAAATATTGGAATTCCTTGAATAAATTCGTCTTTTTCCCTAATGGTTGTTGGAATGGCATCCTCCTGAGCATCTTCCTGAAAAAATAGGGCCCTTGAAGCATCCATCGCTTTTTTTGCCTCTTCCTCTCCATGAACTATTTTGGTCGCCTCAAAGGCTAAAACCTCCTTTGCCCTCCTTAATTCTGCTCCTTTTAACCCCCCATATTCTTCGACTTCCTCCATGGAGAGAAATGTAAAAAGAGCCAAAAACCTCTTTACATCTCGATCATCAGTATTGATCCAAAACTGATAATATTCATAGGGGCTCGTTCGTGAAGGATCCAACCAGATGGCCCCCTTTTCCGTCTTACCCATCTTCTTCCCATCAGCAGTCATGATTAACGGAAAGGTTATCCCATAGGCTGGTTTCCCTTCAAGCCTTCGAATCAAGTCAATCCCTGCAACGATATTCCCCCATTGATCACTTCCTCCCATCTGGATTAAGCAATCATAATGTTTAAAAAGGTACCAGAAATCGTATGCCTGAAGGAGTTGATAGTTAAATTCGATAAACGACAGCCCTGTCTCCAATCGAATCTTAACCGACTCTGTGGCAAGCATTCGATTCACACTGAAATGGACACCAATATCCCTCAAAAAATCGATATAATTAAGTTTGGTTAACCAATCTGCATTGTTTAAGAGAAGGGCTCTACCTTCTGAAAAATCGAGGAAACGAGAAAACTGCTTTTTTTGGCCTTCGGCATTCGCGTTGATCTCTTCATAACTCATAATCTGCCGCATCTCATCTTTTCCACTTGGATCCCCAACTAATCCAGTCCCTCCACCGACTAAAGCAATAGGCCTGTGCCCATGTCGTTGCATGTGGGCTAATGACATAATAGGGACTAAATTCCCTACATGGAAGCTTGAGGCAGTAGGATCAAATCCAATGTAGCAGGTCACCTTTCTTTCTAAGAGTTCATAAACTTTACCTTCATCGGTCACCTGTTCAATAAACCCTCTCTCCTTAAAAACATCGTAAACATTCTTTGCCTGGGTTCCCTTTTTCATCCTATCCACTCCATTCATTTAAGGGGATACGAATTCTCTGAATGGATTGAGACTTCCCAGTCCTTTCATTTATGTCTACCATGATCCCCTGAAGTTCAATATTTTCGTTGGCCACATCGAATTTCCAAGGAATTTGTGTGAGTAAACGTTCTAAGGCAACCTGCTTACGAATTCCAATCACAGAGTCTAACGGCCCTGTCATTCCCACATCGGTGATGTAGGCGGTCCCCCCATCTAAAATCCTTTCGTCACTCGTCTGAACATGAGTGTGTGTGCCTAAGACCGCACTCACCTTCCCATTGAAAAACCAACCCATAGCCATTTTCTCCGAAGTGGCTTCTGCATGAAAATCAATGAGGATGATGTCAGTCTCTTTCCTCAACCTCTCCACTTCTTTCTCCCCGACTCGAAAGGGACAATCCAGATGTCTCATAAAAATTCTTCCTTCCAAATTAAGAACCCCTACCTTTATTCCACTCCTTGTGCGAAAGACCCCAGCCCCTCTCCCAGGAACTGGGTCAGGATAATTAGCAGGTCTAAGAAGGCGTTGTTCTTGATTTAAAAAAGGAATAATCTCTTTTTTAGCCCAGATGTGATTGCCCGAGGTTAGCACATGGACCCCCTGATGAAATATCTCCATAGCAACGTCAGGAGTGATCCCCATCCCCCCTGCTGCATTCTCTCCATTCGCAATCGTGAAATCAATTCCCCGATCCGCAATCAATCTTCCCAAAATGACCTCGAGGGATCGCCTGCCAGGCCTTCCAATAATATCACCGATAAAAAGAATCTTCATTACATTCAACTCCGAAACTCGGAGTTCGGAATTTAAAAATCTCTTGGTCTCCGAACTGCGAACGGATGACTCCGAACTATTTGGCTATCTCTACAGACCGCATCTCTCTGATGACAGTCACTTTTATCTGACCTGGATAGGTCAACTCTTTCTCGATCTTCCGTGCAATATCCCTGCTGAGAATCACCGACTCCTCGTCCGAGATACGTTCAGGTTGCACGATGACTCGAATTTCCCTGCCCGCTTGAATGGCATAGGATTTCTCCACCCCTGGGAAGGATTGAGCGATCCTCTCCAAATCCTCCAGTCGTTTGACATAAGTCTCAAGCATCTCCCGTCTTGCCCCAGGTCTGGCTCCTGAAAGAGCGTCTGCCGCCGAAACCAATATGTCCAAAATCGTTTCAGGCTTCTCCTCCTCATGGTGGGAGGCAATGGCATGGACGATTAGAGGGGATTCCCCATATTTCCTTGCTAATTCTGCTCCAATCTTTCCATGAGATCCTTCCACTTCATGGTCCACAGCCTTCCCAATGTCATGAAGGAGCCCTGCCCGCTTGGCCTGTTTTACATTGACTCCTAACTCGGAGGCCATGATACCACAAAGGAAGGCAACCTCTAAGGAATGTTGATAGACATTCTGGGCAAAACTCGTCCGATACTTGAGCCGACCAATCATCTTGACCAATTCTGGGTGGATGCCATGAACTCCCACATCAAAAGTGGCCTGCTCACCTGCTTCGCGAATGGCCGCCTCTACCTCCTGTTCGACTTTCTGGACAATCTCCTCAATCCTTGCAGGATGAATTCGTCCATCACTCACCAATCGTTCTAAGGCAATTCGAGCAATCTCTCTACGAATCGGATTAAAACCAGAAAGGATCACAGCCTCTGGCGTATCATCTATAATCAAATCAATCCCTGTGGCTGCTTCAAGGGCTCGGATGTTTCGCCCCTCCCGGCCTATGATTCGACCCTTCATCTCTTCATTGGGAAGGGTGACCACTGAAACAGTCTTTTCAGCAGTATATTCTCCCGCATAACGCTGAATAGCTAAACTAATGATCTCCTTAGCTTTTTTATCCGCTGTCTCTTTTGCTTCCTCCTCCATTTTCTTAATCTTTTTAGCAATTTCATGCTTGGCTTCATTCTCCATGGATTCAATCAGCATCCGTTTGGCTTCTTCTGAGGTCATCTTCGCAATACGCTCCAACTGGAGGCGTTGCTTTTCCAGAAGATCTGCTATCTCCTTTTCTTTTTCTTTAAGGGCCTTTTCTTGTTGAACTAAATTTTTTTCTCTCCGATTGATCTCTCCTTCCTTCAAATCAAGAAGTTCAATTTTTTTATCAAGATGGGATTCTCTCTGAATGATTCTCCTTTCGAGATTTTGGAGCTCTTGGCGTTTCTCCATCGTCTCCTTTTCAAACTCGGCTTTCTCCTGATAAAGTTTGTCTTTCGTTTTTAGGAGGGCTTCCTTCTCGATAATCTCTGCCTTCTTCTCTGCTTCCTCGATGATTCGCCTGGCTACTTCCTTGGCAGAAACGATCCTTGCTTCTGAAAACCTTTTCCTAACCAGAAATCCGATTGCACCGCCAAGAAATGCCACTACCAGACAGATAATGATATACATCTCGACCGATAGCTTCAAAGTGATGCTCACCTCCTTTTTTAAATCTTAACCAGAAAATATTTACAATTTCCCCCGCCCTTGGCGAGGCCCGCCTTTGGCGGCTCACCCTCCCCTTTCCCCAGCATGGAAAGAGAGGGGATGAGGGGACAAAATGTTAAAAGGAAACTCTCAAATGTTTCTTTTAAAAATCTAGCCAAAAATATTTGAAATTTAACAGACTTGTCATCCTGAACTCGTTTCAGGATCTCACCTTTTGGACAAAACCAGATGCTGAACCAAGTTCAGCATGACACCATTTGTTCTCAAGTGTTAGAGATAAATTCTCAGACT
>CAZFDM010000283.1:0-1615 GCA_964517975.1 uncultured Syntrophaceae bacterium | reverse complement strand
CTTGACCCAGTGGCCAAACGCTAATGGCATAGGTGAGTTCTTCTCCCTGAAAAAATTCACCAATGGAGTTTTTCCGCTCATCACCCAAAGCGGTAGATAGGGCCTCCTGAACACAGAATGGGAGAATGGGGAATAGGGGGACCCCTAAGAGTAATCGAATAAAAACTCTGCGGGTGAGCATATCGGTTATGAAATAATAGTCTAATTGTTTATGGGCCAAATAGTCAAGGGTTAGAGAGTTAAAGATGGAGTTCGATCACATCTCCTTCGCTGACTGGATAGTCGCGTTTTACCATCTGACCATCAAATTTTCCAGACCCCCAGATTCTTGCATATCGAAGTTTGGCTACAAAATCTTTATGGATGGAGAGTGCCACATCCTCTATTGTACTTCCTTTTTTGAGGATAACCGGCTCGGTAAGATCAGGGGGTTTCCCTGGAACTTTTGTATAGACCCGGATGATCTCGAGGAGTTGATAGATTTCTTGTTTCAATTCGTCAACGTTCATTCCTTCCTTGGACGAGATGGGGAGAATGAGGAATTCTCCCTGATACTTATCTTTCAATGTATTGTATCTATCCATTGCCCCTCTCATGTCACACTTGTTCCCAAGGAGGAGCCCCCTTTTAGGAACCCATCCCTCTTCAGGGTTTAAAGGAGAGACCTTTCCTACCACTTTTATTCTCATCTGGCTCAACTCCTCCTGGAGGATTTCCATTTGAAAAACAGGGTCATCGCTTAAGTCTACAATGAGAAGGAGACCATTGGCATTTCGGATAAGATTAGAAAACCCTGGTTCCACATGATCCAACTGGATGGGTGGAGTATCAATCAATTGAATTTGAAGATTTTCAAAACTCATCATTCCAGGGATTGGCTTCTGTGTGGTAAAGGGGTAGTCCGCTACCTCCGAGGGGGCATTCGTGAGCCTGACAAACAGGCTTGACTTCCCAACATTAGGAAGCCCCAGGAGGACCACCTGGCCTGCGCCTTCTCTCTTAATATTATAGGCCTGCTCCGCCCTTGCGATCGTTGGCCTTTTTTGGAGTTCTTCCTTTAATTTAGCCATACGGCTCTTCAGTTGAGCCCGTATCTTCTCTGTCCCTTTATGCTTTGGGATGACCGCCATCATCACTTCAAGGGCCTTGATCTTTTCAGGGATTGATTTCGCCTGTTTGAATTTGGCTTCTGCCTCTAAATATTGAGGGGTGAGATTTGCAGGCATGGTAATTTAAATTTTTTATAAAAAATCTTTTCTTGTCAAGAAGAGATCTGAAAATGTCTGTAAACTTTATTTGCTTCCAATCGTTTTGAGAAAATTTATAGGGTAACCCTTTATGTATTAGATTCTTACATGTTTAAGTCTGAGAATTTATCTCTAACACTTGAGAACAAATGGTGTCATGCTGAACTTGGTTCAGCATATGGTTTTGTCCAAAAGGTGAGATCCTGAAACGAGTTCAGGATGACAAGTCTGTTAAATTTCAAATATTTTTGGCTAGGATATTAGCCCTTGAAGAAAATTCAAAGTGGCTCTTAGGGGAGTGAAGATTCTTATTTGAAAGAAAACCAAGACGAATTGGCCGAAAAGGTGATCTTTGACGATCTCCAAAT